>CAZSUO010000001.1:0-114311 GCA_964610065.1 uncultured Coriobacteriaceae bacterium
CTACTTCTTCGGCGGAAGGGGCACCAGCACCGACGTTCTGGCCTTGTATGCCTCGTAGTCGTCCTGGCCACCCCAGGTCTTGTCTGCGTGCTTCTCGAGCAGGGGCACGCCGCTCACGCGTGTGATCAGCAAGAACACGAACACGGGCGAGATGAGCGTGACGAGCTGCCAGCCCGTGAGGGCGGGGAGAGCGACCAGGGCGATCCCCAACCACAGCGTGATCTCACCGAAGTAGTTGGGATGACGTGACCACGACCAGAGGCCCGTGTTGATGAAGCGGCCCTTGTTGCCCGGTTCGGCGCGGAAGCGGCTCTTCTGGAGGTCGGCTACAACTTCGATGCCGAATCCGAGCAGCCACACCAGGATGCCCAGCACGGTGACCGCGTCAAAGGGAGCGCGGGTGGCCGAGGTGATCGCGGCCCATGCCGCACCGGCGGTGAGCGTGACCCACAGTCCCTGGATGACCCACACGTTCAGGAAGCGCACGAACGAGGGTTTCAGCTCGTTGAAGCGGCTGTCCTTGCCGCTCTTGCGCACACGACGGAACAAGAACGTGCCGAGGCGAGCCGCCCAGACCATCACCAGGCCAGCCAGCAAAGCCGAGCGGGCGTCGAGCGGCCAGGCGAGCGCCGTGGCAAGCACGGTCATCGAGATGTAGGTGAGGCTTCCCGTAAGGTCGTAGAAGTGCTCTGTCTGCTTGATGAACGACGGCGTGAACACGACGATCTGGATGAGGAACGCGATCCCGACGATCAGGGCGAAGACCGGCAAGTCGCCCACGGTGGCGGTCCCCTGTGAACCCGCCCACGCGATGCCGGCGCCGAGCAGGAGTACGACGGCGGTGATACCGAGCTTGGAGGCGTCCTTCATGGGGCGGTCCTTCCGGTTCGGTGGTCAGGCGGGGGACCCGGCTCTCTGGAATTACTTCCATCATGGAGATACTATCGTATGCATGAGCATACCTGCCAGCACAGACCCGGATGCGAGCGTACGTCTCGCGGATGGTACCGCGGACCGCAGCGCCATCGTCGGCCTTCTCTGCGTGTACGTAAGCGAAGCGCTGCGCTCCACCGAGCAGTGGGCCTCGGCGCAGGGCATCCACTCCACGGACGCTCGCGCGATGGCCGCGCTCGGCCAGGCCCAGCGAACCGGTGCGGCCATGACCGCCGGGGAGCTTGCGGCCGTCATAGGCCTCAGCTCGCCCGCCACGTCGGCTTTGATCTCCCGGCTCGAGAACGCCGGGCACATCGAGCGCAGCCGCGATCCGCACGATGGACGACGCGTGATCCTCACGCCCACGCCCTCGGCGATCCTCAGTGCGATCGCGTACTTCCAGCCGATGGGGGACGCGGTGACCGCCGCGCTTTCCGGGTACGACCCTACGGATACCGCTGTCATCGCGGGCTTTCTTGAGCGTCTCGTGCGCTCCATGAGTGCGGCGCCACTGGCGTAGGATTCCCCCGGTATTCGCCGGGTCAGTGCACCACGACGAGAGGGGTCTACATGGCAAAGGACGACTCGAGGTTCAAACGGCTCAGGATCTACAACGTGGTGATGGGGTTGTTCCACCTGCTGCAGGGAGCCGCCATCGTGGCGCTCCGTGAGCCGTACGACATCCAGGTGACCGCTTCGTGGCTGAACCAGCGTCCCGGTCCCCTCGTGTACGGCGATCCGCAGCGGTACTTCACGTTCGATCTCGGCCTGGGCGTCGCGCTCTTCCTGTTCTTCTCGGCGGCGGCGCACTTCATCATCGCGGGGCCCGCGTACGCCAAGTACGTGGACGGCCTCAAGCAGAACCGCAACTACTACCGCTGGATGGAGTACGCGTTCAGCTCCTCGCTGATGGTGGTCTTGATCGCCGCACTCGTCTCCATCACCGACATCGCTGCGCTCATCGGCATCTTCGGCGCGAACATGTCGATGATCCTGTTCGGCTGGCTGATGGAGAAGTACGAGCAGCCGGGCAAGCCCGACTGGACGGCGTTCATCTTCGGCTGCATCGCGGGAATCTTCCCGTGGCTGGCGATCGCGGACTACCTCTGGGGTCCGGGTGCGAGCGACATGACGCCGAGCTTCGTGTACTGGATCTTCGTCTCGATGTTCGTGTTCTTCAATAGCTTCGCTATCAACCAGGTGCTGCAGTACAAGCAGGTGGGGAAGTGGAAGGACTACCTCTTCGGCGAGTCGTCCTACGTCTTCCTGAGCCTGGCCGCCAAGTCGCTGCTTGCGTGGCTCGTGTTCGCGAACGTGCTCATCCCGCAGTAGCCGAGAAGGGAGCGCCACCATGGCGGAATGCCAGCACATGCGCACAGTGCCGGTGCCCGAGCCCGAGGCCCGTACGCAGGGGTGCGAGGAGTGTCTCGCGATCGGACAGGAGTGGGTACAGCTCCGGAAGTGCCTTGAGTGTGGGCACGTGGGCTGTTGCGACAGCTCGATCGGCAAGCACGCCACGGCGCACTTCAGCCAGACCGGCCATCCCGTCATGCGCTCGTTCGAGCCGGGGCACCACTGGCGCTACTGCTACGAGGACCAGGAGATGGCCTAGCGGACGACGCGAAAGGGCCCGCCCCCAACACCGGGAGCGGGCCCTTCTTCATTTGGAGATCAGCCCAGCAGCTCTGACAGACGCAGCCACTCGTCCTCGAGGGTTGCAACGTCCGATTGCGCGCCGTTCAGCCGCTCCTGCGCGGCCATGAGCGCGGTGTAGTCCGTCGGATCCGTCTCATGCAGCTCACGGCGCACCGATTCGACCTTCGCCTCGAGAGTCCGCAACTTGCGCTCTGTCGATGCCAGCTCCTTCTTGAGGCGGTACTCATCGGCGCGGGGAAGCGTCTCCCGCGTCGCGCTCGATGGCCGGCTTCCGCCGGCCGGGGAGCGCACCTCGTCACGGATCTCCAGTATGCGGAGGTACTCGTCCACGCCTCCGGGCAGATGGCGGACCTTGCCGCCGATCACGGCGAACTGGTCGTCGGTCACGCGTTCCATCAGGTGGCGGTCGTGCGTCACCATCAGAAGCGTGCCCGGCCAGGTGTCCAGCAGGCTCTCCATGACAGCCAGCATGTCGGTGTCCAGGTCGTTGTCGGGCTCGTCGAGTATGAGCACGTTGGGCCGCTCGAGCAGGATGAGCATCAGCTGCAGCCGCCGCTTCTGACCGCCTGAGAGCGTATTCACGTATGCCGACAAGTGCGCCTGCTCGAAGCCGAGCCGCTCGAGCAGCTGCGCCGGGGTGAGTTCAGCTCCGTCGAACTCGTAGCGCGTCTTGTAGCGAGCGAGGACGTCGCGCACACGTTCTTCCGCGTGCACTTCGAGTTCGTCCAGATGCTGCGAAAGCACCGCCGCCTTCACGGTCTGTCCGATACGGACGGTGCCAGACGTGGGCTTCGCCGCGCCCTGTACGAGCCTGAGCAGCGTGGTCTTGCCGGAGCCGTTCTCGCCGAGGATGCCGATGCGGTCGCCCGGCCCGATGTGCCACGTCAGATCGTGCAGCACGGTTGTTGCGCCGTAGCTCACCGTCACGCCTTCGAGGTCGATGACCTGCTTGCCGAGTCGCGTCATCGCCGTCTGCCTGAGCTCGAGTGTGTTGCGAAGCGGTGGCTCGTCGGCTATGAGCGCGTTGGCGGCGTCGATCCGGAACTTGGGTTTCGTCGAACGTGCCTGTGGGCCACGCGCGAGCCACGCGAGCTCCTTGCGCATCAGGTTCCGGCGCTTCTGTTCGATCCGTTCGGCGATGGCCGCACGCTCCACGCGCTGGAAGACGTACGCCGAGTAGCCGCCATCGAAGCGGTCCACGACGCCGTCATGCACCTCCCACATCGTGGTGCACACCTCATCGAGGAACCAGCGGTCATGGGTGACCACCAGGAGCGCTCCTGACCGGGCCGGCCAGCGTCCCTTGAGGTGTGCCGCCAGCCACGCGATCGCCGGGATGTCGAGGTGGTTGGTGGGTTCGTCGAGCATGAGCACGTCGCACGGTTGGATGAGCACACGCGCAAGGTCCACCCGTCGTCGTTGGCCGCCGGAGAGCTCACCTATGCGGTCCTCCCAGGCGATGTCGGCCAACAGGTGTTCGATGATGGTGCGAATCCGGGCATCCGAGGCCCATTCGTGCTCCGGCATGTCGCCGACCACCGAGGACGCAACGCTCGCGGCGAGGTCGAGCGAGTCCGTCTGGCCGAGCATGTGCACCACGGTGCCGCTCCGCCGGATCACGCGGCCGCGATCGGGCGTCTGGATACCGGCGAGCAGCTTGAGGAGTGTGGACTTGCCGTCGCCGTTGCCGCCCACCACGCCGATCCGGTCACCGTCTTCGATGCCGAGCGTGAGAGAGTCGAACACCCGCTTAGACGGGTATTCCAGATGGACGTCATCACAGCCGAGCAGGTGTGCCACGCGTTGCCTCGACTCTCGCTGCTGGGGACCTCGGGCCACGACAACGATACACGAGCCGGCACGGGGAGGCCGAGCCGTGGCGGTGCGAGGCATACTGCTCGGGCGTGATAACGGCCTCCCTGGGATGATCCAGGGAGGCCGTGTGCTAACCGAATGCTGAGCGGAGCCTGAGCTACTGGATGACCGTCATGTAGAAGGTCGAGTCCTCACTGGCCATCACGCCGATGGTGTGAACACCGCGATACTTGAGGTCGAAGTAGTCGCGCGTGTAGTGCGTGTAGTTGAGAACGCTGTTCGGATTGGTCCACCAGTAGATGTAGCCGAGTTCCTCAGTGTTGGGCGAGAAGAACATCGCAAGTGTGAGGCAGCTCGTGTCGCCGGAGTTGTTCACGATCCTCGAATACACGTTCGCATTCCCGGGCATCATGTACCTGCTGTAGAAGTAGGGGGTGTCGGGATCGGCCTGCCCGGAGATCACGAAGTGGATCTTGGAGATCGTGAGCTTGCCGCGCACGACGGTGGATTCGCCGCCCTTGGTCACCGTGAGACGCCAGTCGTAGCTCGCCGAGGGGAGCCGCTTGCCGTTGGCTCCGTAACCGTTCCACAGCGGGAACCAGTTGGTGCCCTGGGTGAGCGGTCCGTTGTAGACCGTCTTCACGACACCGTTGGCGCCAAGGATGTCGAGGCGGCCCCAGGTGCCCGGCGTGTCGACGTCGCAGGTGAAGCGGGTCGAGAGCAGCGACTTGAGCTCGTAGGCCACCGGGTTCGAGAACTTGGCGTTGGTCACGCCAGGTGCCGCGAACGCGGCGCTCGCGAAGGCGAACGTCATGATCGCCGCAAGCGCCAGTACGATCAGAGCTCTCTTGGTGAAACGTGCAGATGCCGGCATGGAGCCTCCCTCGGATTCGACCGGGCCTCGCTTCCCGGTGAAGGGCCAGCAGTGTGCCCTCCTATGTACAACTATCGTCCTGCAGCCATCCTGACTCAAGTCCGAGCCTCACCGTGCGCCGGGAGGTTCGGCGTCGCCGGTTCATGCGGTCTACTGGATGACTGTCATGTAGTAGTCGACGACGTTGAGCGACCGGATGGCGAACCTGTGGACCCCTCGGTCATAGAGCAAGGTGTCGTTGCCAGGTTCCTTGCGCAGATACCAGGTGCCCTTCACTGTCTCACTCGGGTCGAACTCGATGTCGCCATAACCCACGACCCGTCCCACCGGGCTGGCCACCGTGCTTGGTGCTCGAAGCTCGACGTGCAGGCTGCTGGACGACGATGTGCGGTTCGTGGCCTGCCAGTAGATGTTGGCGCTTCCGGGGATCATGTACCGGTCCTGGAAGGTGATGACCTGACCGTCAGACCGGCCCTTCACCACGAATTGGATCTTGGAGACCGTGATCTTGCCCCGCACGACGGTTGACTCCGCGCCCTTGGTCACCGTGAGGCGCCAGTCGTAACTTGCCGAAGGAAGCCGCTTGCCGGCGTTGTCGAGCCCGTTCCACAGGGGGAACCAGTTGGCGCCCTGGGTGAGCGGTCCGTTGTAGACCGTCTTCACGACGCCGTTGGCGCCAAGGATGTCGAGGCGGCCCCAGGTGCCCGGCGTGTCGACGTCGCAGGTGAAGCGGGTGGAGAGCAGCGACTTGAGCTCGTAGGCCACGGGATTGGAGAACTTTGCGTAGGTCACGCCGGGTGCCGCGAATGCGGTTGATGCGAACGCGAACGTGAGAAGCGCTGCAAGCATGGCTACGAATACGGCAGGAGCGATGATGCGCGTGCGTTTCAACATATGGACCCCCTCATTTACTGCCAGGCCCCTCCACCCGGCGATTCTCGGAGTGTAGCACCGGTTCGCCCATTCTCGTTATGTGTGAACCTCGGCGCGGACGCACATCTTCGAGTGCGCCGATACGATCGGACGAGCGCGGGCCACCGCATGTCGCATCGATGGACACCGCACGGCGAGCCCCCGTATACTCCACGAAGCACGCGAGACTGACAGCCGGACCGGTGAGGGTCCAGTGGGGCAGTGAGATACGGGGGTCTCGGACTCAACGGTCCGGGGCTCTTTGCATCATGAGCCGGGAGGTCGAGTGGTAGACCGGGAATCCCACTACGGGCGCGAGGATACGGCGCGCGGTGAAGGGCACCGTCGTTCGTCACGTCATGGCCGCCCGCGTCGTGCCACGCGGCGTCGTGCGGCGCCCGCAGCCAAGGCGCCGACGCCCCGTCTCGCACGCGAGGCAAAGCGCCCGCCACGCCGTCGTGATTCAGGGAGGCACCGCTCGGTATCTGCTGGCGCGGGGCCGCGCGGTACCCGTCTACTCCGTGCGGCGATCGCCGGACTGGTGCTGGTCGCGGTACTCGGTGTCGTGGGATACAGCGCCCACCGGCTGATGGGAGAGTGGCCGTCGACGAGCCGTCAGATAGAGCCTGGTCTCCCCGTGCACGTTGTGATCGAGCAGGGCAGCACCACTGCCGCGATCGCCGGTCAGCTCGCGGAACTCGGCGTCATCGACAGCGCCTTCATGTTCCGCCTCAAAGTGCGCGATACCGGCGCTGGCGAGCGGTTGAAGGCGGGGGAGTACGACCTTGCAACGGGCATGGCGTATGAAGACGTGATCGAGCGCCTCACCGCCGGTGCGACCGCTGAGTACGTGGACGTCACCATTCCCGAGGGCTTCACTGCCGAGCAGGTGGCCGCGCGTATGGCCGCCCAGGCAGGTGTCCCCGCAGAGGAGATGCTGCGTCTGTGCACCGCTGGCGCCGACGAGTTCGTGGCCGATCACCCGTACCTTGAAGGCGCCCACAACGGTTCGCTCGAGGGATTCCTGTATCCCGCAACGTACTCGATCGAGCCGGGCACGCCGTCCCGGGACGTCGTCGAGATGATGCTCCGGAAGTTCGACAAGGAAGTCGCGGTGGTCGATCTCAGCTACGCGGAGACGCGCGGTCTCGACCTGGTCGACGTGGTGGTCATCGCGTCCATTCTCGAACGCGAGGCGCGGCTTGAGGATGAGTTCCCGCTGGTGTCGTCGGTGATCTACAACCGCCTGGCCCGGCCGATGAAGCTGCAGCTCTGCGCCACGGTGATGTACACGATGCCCGACGGCACAACGGCGCTCACCACCAAGGACCTTGAGCAGGAGACGCCCTACAACACCTACCTGCATGACGGCCTGCCCGCCGGTCCGATCAGCAATCCCGGTATGCGCGCCCTTCAAGCGGCCGCACGGCCAGCCGAGACGGACTACCTCTACTACGTCCTGACAGGTGCCGACGGTTCGCAGACGTTCACTGCCACCTACGACGAGTTCCTGGAGGCCAAGCGTCGTGGACAGGCGGCACTCGGCAACTGAGCCACGCTGACCTGGCTCACCGTCGTACGGTTCGGGTATCGCCGACACGTGACCCCTGTCTGCTATCCTTATGGTGTCCGGACTGGAGGAAGGGGCCCGATGTCCGCGCGTGTCACCGCCCGCTGGATCGCCGAGGGTGTTCTGCGCTCCGACGGTCTGGACGCCGTACCCCCCGGCCTCACGGGACCCCTCTGGATCGACATCGCGGATCCCGACGAGGCGGCGCTCGCCGCGGTCAGCGAGCGAATCCCGCTGCCACCGCTCGCGGTCGAGGACTGTCTGCACTTCCCACAACGCCCGAAGCTCGACACGTATCACGACGTCTCGTTCGCGATCTGGCTGCTCCCGCAGATGGTCACCGATGACGGCATCGTCTCGCATGAGATCGACATGTTCCTCGGTGAGGAGCATCTGATCACCGTGCACAGCGCTGACGTGCCCGCGCTCTCGCGCGTGATCGATCGTGCCGATGCCTACCTGGCGCGCGGCGTCGAATGGACCGTGCATGCGATCCTTGATGCCGCGGTGGACGAGGTGTTCCCGATCGTGGACGCCGTTGCCGACGACCTCGAGGAGCTTGAAGACCTCATCCTTGCCGATGCCCGGCCGGAGCATCTGCAGCGTCTCTATGCGGCGAAGCGGACGCTCGTTGCGCTGCGACGGATCGTGAGCCCCGAGCGTGACGTCGTGCGCGGTCTTGCCCGTCTTGAGGCGTTCGTCGAACCCGACGCGTACATGTACTTCGATGACGTCGGCGATCACCTCGCCCGGCTTGGGGATGCGATAGAGGCATATCGCGAGGTCGCCAACGGCGCGATGGATCTGTACCTGTCGGCCCAGAGCAACCGTATGAACGGCATCATGAAGCAGCTCACAGTCGTGGCCACGATCTTCATGCCACTCACCCTCATTTCGGGCATATACGGGATGAACGTGCTGCGCGGTATGTGGCCGCCCGCCGATGCGGCCTGGTCGTTCGCGGCCATCATGACCGCGATGGCGGTGATCTCTGTCTGGATGGTTCTCTTCTTCAGGAGGAAAGACTGGTGGTAGACGAGCGTACGAACGAGCCCGGCACCGAGGTGGTCCATCACACGGTCTACTCCGTGGCGAACCTCATCACCATACTGCGCCTCATACTCGTGCCCTTCTTCTTCACGGCACTCGTGGACGCACCGAGCGAACGCGGCCGGCTGGTCGCGTTCATCATCTACGCGGTGGCGGCCTCGACCGACTGGATCGACGGGCAGATCGCCCGGCGCACGAACACGGTCACGCAGTTCGGGAAGATCGTCGATCCGCTCGTCGACCGCCTGCTGCTGGCATCAGGCGTTGTTGGCCTGTACCTGATCGACGTCCTGCCGCTGTGGATCCCGATCGTGCTGCTCGGCCGCGACCTGTACCTTCTCTACGGCGCGTATCTGCTCGAGCGCCATCATGTGATCCTTCCCGTCACCCGCGCGGGCAAGTGGACGACCGCGGTCCTGCTTACCGGCTTCTCGTCACTCATCGCGGGGTGGCCGATGGTGGGCGGTCTGGGGCTGTTCTCGAGTGAGTGGCTGCCGGGGCTCGGTGACGATCGAGTGCCCTTCGGCATGTACCTCGTGTACGTGGGGATGGTCCTGTCGGTGTCGGCGGCAGCGCAGTACACGGTTCGTGCGCTCCGTGCACGCCGCGCGGCGATAGATGCGACGAAAGGGGATGCCGCATGAAGGCCGTGGTGATGGCAGGGGGAGAAGGCACGCGTCTGAGGCCGCTCACGAGCATGCGTCCGAAGCCGATGGTTCCAATCGTGAACCAGCCCGTGATGGAGCACATCCTCGGTCTGGTGAAGCACCACGGCATCACGGAAGTCGTCGCGACACTCGCGTTCATGCCACAGGTCATCGAGGATTACTTCGGCGATGGCGACGAGTGGGGGATGGAGATCAGCTACGCCATCGAGGAGACGCCGCTCGGCACGGCTGGATCGGTCAAGAACGCGGCGGAGGCGCTCACCGAGACCTTCCTGGTGATCTCCGGAGACGCGCTCACCGACATCAATCTCACCGAGGTCATCGAGTTCCACAAGGCGAAGGGCGCCGCGGTCACCATCGCGCTCAAGCGTGTGTCCGACCCGCTGGAATTCGGTGTGGTGATCACCGATCAGGACGGGCGTGTCGAGCGGTTCCTTGAGAAGCCCACCTGGGGGCAGGTCTTCAGCGACACCATCAATACCGGGATCTACGTGGTCGATCCGCTCGTGTTCGACTTCATGCCCGACAACACACCGTTCGACTTCTCTTCGGACCTGTTCCCGATCCTGATGGAGAAGGGCTATCCGCTGTACGGCTGTGTGGTCGACGGTTACTGGGCCGATGTCGGCAGCCTGGAAGGGTACGTCGAGGTGCACCGTGACATCCTTGACGGCAAAGCCATGATCTACATCCCGGGGTCCCGGACCAAAGACGACGTATGGGTCGGCTCGGGGGCCAGCATCGACCCTACAGCCGAGATCTCCCCCAAGGCGGTCATAGGCGCCAACACCACCATCAGGGCGGGCGCGAAGATCGGTCCGTACACCATCATCGGCGACAACTGCCTCGTGGGTTACGACGCTCAAACTGAGCACTCGATCATCTGGAACGATGCGTTCGTGGGCAAGTATTCGCAGGTGCGAGGAGCCGTCTTGTGCCGCAGCGTGGATATCCGCGCTGGCGCGCGTATCGAGCAGGGTGCGGTCATCGGTGACGAGAGCGTGGTCGGACACGGCGCCGCCGTGGCCAACGACGTGCAGGTCTATCCGTACAAGCGCATCGACGCGGGCGCGCTGGTGAGTTCGTCGCTCATCTGGGAGTCGCGCGGGGTACGCGCGCTGTTCGGCGACGACGGTATCGCCGGTCTCGTGAACATCGACGTCACGCCGGAGCTCGCGCTGCATATCGCGCAGTCGCTCGGCAGTCTCCTGCCCAGCAAGTCCCACGTGGTGGTGAGCCGAGACTCAAGCGGTGCCGCTCGCATGGTCAAGCGCGCGGTCGCCGCCGGTCTCAACTCCACGGGCTGTCACGTGCGGGACCTGCGCGTGGCGTCTCCTGCTGTGACGCGGTTCACCACGCGCGACACGCGTGCGATGGGCGGCGTGCACATCTGCGCCGCGGATGGGGACCCGCAGTCGATCGAGATCCATTTCTACGACGCCGAGGGGATCGACGTCTCCACAGGGTTGGAGAAGAAGATCGAGCGTCTCTATTTCCGGAAGGAGTTCCGGCGAGCGTTCTTCGATGAGGTGGGAGAGATCCTCTACCCACCCCGTGCCCTCGAGTACTACACGACCGGTCTCACGACGGCGCTCAACAACGGTGGGCGGACGAGCCGACGGTACACCGCGGTCATCGACATGGGCCTCAGTCCCGCGTCGTTCGTGCTGCCCACGATTGCCGCCGAGTGGAATCTGGAGCTCATCGGACTGCGTGCCTACGTCGACTCGGAGCGTGCGCCCGTCAACGACGGGGAGCGCACCGCCAACCTCGAACAGCTTGCCCGGTCGGTCGACATGTTCAGGGCCGACATCGGTGTTGCGATGGACTCCACGGCCGAGCGGATCACACTGGTCACGCCCGCTGGACGCATACTCGACAGCGACACGGCGTTGCATGCGATGGTGTGGTTGTGGGCGAACGCCGAGCCGGCCACCCGGGGTGCGCTCGGAGTCGCGGTCCCGGTCACCGCGTCCACAGCGGTCGAGCGCATCGCAGGGGCGGCGGGGCGGTTCGTTCGTCGCACCGGAACGTCCCGGCGCGCACTCTCGGCCGCGGCGCTCGACCCTGCGATCGGAATCGCGGGGTCTCGTCGCGGTGGCTTCGTGTTCCCGCACTTCCTGGCTGGTTACGACGCGGTCATGTCCTTTGGGGCACTGCTGCGGATGCTCGACCGGCACGGGATGGACCTGGATGAGGTGGTGGCGGGGCTGCCCGAGTTCCACCTGCGTGAGGAATCGGTGTTCTGTCCCTTCGACCGCAAGGGTGCGGTCATGCGGTCCATGGCCGCACTGGGCCGGGTCGGTGAGGCCGAGGCTGTCGAGGGTGTCCGCATCCCTGACGGCGATGGATGGGCGCTCGTGCTGCCCCACGCGACCGAGGCACAGGTCTCGGTCTACGCGGAGGGTGATGACGCGGCTGGCGCCGAGGCGCTCCTGAATCGGTATGCCGACGCTGTCCGGGATGCCATTGCCAACGGGTGATACGTGGCCGCCGCCCGGTACACACGGGTTGCGCATGGTATCATCGCAGGTCACGACTGGCGGCGTTCTTGCTGATGACGAGCATCGGTGTGAACCTCCCGGTTGCGGACGACCCTTCGAGTGAGAACAGAGATGACTAAAGAGCAACCACTCACGCGTACCCAACGCTCGCGACGCGGGCGGCATAGCGCATCGCGAGAGACCACGGCTCCTCGCGGGCCGCAGTGGCTGACCCGGCTACCTGTAGCCGCGAGGGTTGCCATCGTCTCGCTGGTGGCGGTACTCGTCATAGTCACTGGCACCGCGGCGGTCGACATCGTGTTGACGCTCGACAAGATCCACCCTGGCGTCAGCGTGGGTGCGGTCGACGTTGGCGGATTGGCGCGCAGCGACGCGGCCTCGGCCATCGATGCATACGTTGCTGAGCGCGCAGTCGTTCCCGTCAGCCTGGTTGTGGGCGATGACCGTTGGGACGTGAGCGCCGACAGCGTCGGCCTCTCGGTCGACGCCACCGGGCTTGCCGAAGCCGCGTATGCGGTCGGACGAGGCGCGTTCCTCGATGCCGTGCTCGACCGGGTGAGGGCCGTCGCCACCGGTGTGGACATCCGGCTTCAGCTCGACACCGATGAAGCGGCCGTGCGTGCTCTCGTTGAAGGCGTGAACACATCGATCGCCGAGCCTCCGCGGGACGCAGCCGTCTCCGTGGAGGGCGCGGTGGTCACCCGGGTCGCCCCGGTCGACGGACACGGCGTGGATGTCGAGGACGCACGCGCCGCGATCGTCGAGGCGTTCCTCTCGGAGGGCAGCGATGCGGTCGTCGAACTCACGACGCTCGAGCCCGCCATAGACGCCGAGCACGCCGAGGGGGCGTATCAGGCCGCGCTGGCGATGGTCTCCGCGCCGCTTGAGCTCTACTACGAACAGAAGGAGTGGACGGTCGAACCGGCGGCCATCGGCGGCTGGATCGACTTCAGGTCGGTCGAGGGCACCGCCGGACTTGCGCTTGAGGCATACATCGCCTCCGAGGAAGTCTCCGCAACGATCCTTCCGCTGGTCGCGGAGGTTGGAAGGCCGGCGAAAGACGCGACGTTCTCGGTTTCCAACGGTGTGGTCACGATCGTGCCCGCGGAGGACGGACTCGCGGCTGACGCGGCGGACCTGAGCGCAAAGCTGGAGGTGCTCCTCACCTCAGGACAAGAGCGTCGTGCGGAGCTCACTATGCGGCGCGTCGAGGCCGAACTCACCACGGAGGAGGCCAAGGGTCTCGGCATCGTCGAGCGTATCTCCACATTCACCACCGAGTACTCCGCTTCGAACAAGCCCCGCGTCAACAACATCCACACACTCGCCGATGCGCTTGACGGCACGCTCATACCACCTGGTGGGACGTTCAGCTTCAATGAGACCGTCGGGGAGCGAACGGCAGCGAAGGGTTACCAGGAGGCGCCGGCGATCGTGAACGGCAAGCTCGTGCCACAGTTGGGCGGCGGCATCTGCCAGGTGAACACGACGTTGTTCAACACGGTGTTCTTCTCCGGTCTTCCGGTGGTGCAGCGTGTCAATCACTCGCAGTACATCAGTCACTATCCCAAAGGTCGCGACGCCACCGTTTCGTGGGGCGGTCCCGACTTCAAGTTCAAGAATGACACCGCCAACTGGGTCTTGATCGCAACGGGCTACTCGAACTCGAGTGTCACCATCTCGCTGTACGGCACCGATCCGGGATACGAGGTCACCTACGAAACGGGGCCATGGACCAATCTCACCGATCCGCCCGTGCGCGAAGTCAAGGACCCTGAGCTGCCGGTCGGTACGCGGATCGTTGATGAGCGCGGTGTCTCGGGGCGCACCATCGTGGTGACCCGCGTCGTCACGAAGGGCGGCGCCGAGGTCAGACGTGACTCGTTCAAGTCGGTGTATCGCCCCACACAGGAAGTCGTTCGGGTAGGTACCAAGGCAGCGCCGGTACCGTCCGACCCGGCGACCACCACACCATAACGAGACGGCCGGAGCCTGCGGGCGGCGGGAGAGGGGTACAGGGTGTTCCAGCCTGAGTATGAGTCGATGCAGCGCGAGCAGCTCGAAGCGCTGCAGCTCCAGCGTCTGAACGAGCTGCTTGCGCGCGTGTACGAGACGGTACCCACGTATCGCACCAAGTTCGATGAAGCGGGTGTCGCGCCGCGGGTGGCCTCTCTGGAGGAGTTCGCCGCGTTCCCGTTCACCGTCAAGGACGACCTGCGTGCTGGATATCCGTACGGCATGTTCGCCGTGCCGTTGCGCGACATCGTCCGGCTCCACTCATCGTCGGGCACGACCGGTCAGGTGACGGTCGTGGGCTACACGGCCACCGATCTCGACAACTGGGCGGACCTCATGGCGCGCACCATTGCCGCGGCGGGTGGAACACCCGATGACGTCGTGCAGAACTCGTACGGGTACGGGCTGTTCACCGGTGGCCTGGGTGTGCACTACGGTGCGGAGCGTCTCGGCTGTGCCACGATCCCGATCTCGGGCGGCAACACCAAACGGCAGGTGCAGGTCATGAAGGACTTCGGCACAACCATCCTCGCCTGTACGCCGAGCTACGCGTTGCTCATAGCCGAGACCGCCAGGGAGATGGGCGTCGACCCGGCCAGCCTGCCGCTCAAGGCCGGTATCTTCGGCGCCGAACCATGGAGTGAGAACACCCGCGTCGAGATCGAGCGGCAGCTCGGCATCACGGCCATCGACATCTACGGCCTGTCCGAGGTGCTTGGTCCGGGCGTTGCCGCCGAGTGCCAGTGCAAGTGCGGCCTGCACGTGAACGAGGACCACTTCATCATCGAGATCGTCGACACCGAGACGCTGCAACCGGTGCCGGACGGCGAGCGCGGTGAGGTGGTGTTCACGACACTCACCAAGCAGGGCATCCCCGTCGTGCGTTACCGCACCCGCGACATCTCCCGCATCGTGCCGGGCGAGTGCGAGTGCGGCCGGACGTTCCGGCGGCTCGAGCGCGTCACGGGTCGCTCGGACGACATGCTCATCATCCGGGGTGTCAACGTGTTCCCGAGCCAGATCGAGCAGGTGCTGCTCGGCATTCCCGGCGTGGCGCCGTACTATCAGGTGGTGCTCTCGAGGCGCGGCAGTATGGATCATGTCGAGGTGCACGTGGAGGTGAGCCCCGACGTCAGCTTCGACGAGATCAAGACCCTGGAGCGCCTGCGCGCACGTGTGACCGCCGAGATCGCCTCGGTGCTGGCGGTCAACATCGCGGTCAAGCTCGTTGAACCGAAGTCCATACAGCGTTCCGAAGGCAAGGCCAAACGTGTCCTGGACCTGCGTGCAGAGGGGAGTGAGTGACCGATGGTGAAGCAACTCACGGTCTTCCTGGAGAACAGCCCGGGCCGGCTTGCGCGGCTCACGCGTGCTCTGGGAGATGCCGGGGTCAACATGCGGGCGCTCATGGTCGCCGACACCGCCGAGTTCGGTGTGGTGCGAATCATCTGCGACAGGCCGGACGTGGCCAAAGGCGCACTGGAAGACTCGGGGTTCAGCGTGAGCGTGACCGACGTGATCGCCGTGGCCGTTCCCGATCGTCCGGGTGGCCTCGCCGATGTGCTCGAGGTGCTCGGTGCCGAGGACATGAACGTCGAGTACGCCTACTGCTTCGTCGAGCCGGGTGGCAGCGGTGCCGTGGACGTCTTCCGGGTCGAGCGTGTCGCCGATGCCGTTCGGGTGCTTGGCGAAGCCGGCATCCGTACGCTCACCGCTGACGAAGTCTAGGCCTGCTCCGCCTGCCGGTCGGTAGCGCGCCGGCCGGTCTGCTGGGGTGCCGTCGGCTCCTCGTCCTCCGGGTCCGGGGCCGGAGTGAGGGCTGCCGCGAGCTCCTCGAGCGCCTCGTCGTCGATTCCGCACGTCAGGATGCGCACGGTAATCTCTTCGTCATCGCTGTCAATGGCCGATACGATGCCCCTGCGCAGCCGCTCCGTGGCCACAGCTGCACCCTCGGCGCCCGTCGACGGAAGGATGACGATGAAGCCACCGTTGCCGCGGTAGGCGACATCGTCGACGAGCCTGACGTCGTTTCGGATGTAGGAGGCGACCTTGCGCATGAGCGAGTTCATCCGGGACGCCTTGAGATCAGACCAGAGCTTTGGCGACACGGTGAGCAACACGATCGAGCAGGGCGTCTGGTACCGGCGGAACTGCCCGATGGCTGAGGCGATCGCACGCCCCGCATAGCGCGTGCTGTAAACGCGGGTCACAGGGTCGATCATCGTCTCACGTTCGACCCGCGTCAGCACGTACTTGATGCGACCCGCAAGCTCGCCGCCAGCGAGGCCGATGACCGTGTACGCAAGAGCGCGTGACACGATCATCGTGATCACGTCGACCGAGAGCCCCTCGGTCATCAGCACGTCGTAGCGCATGCCAACGTAGATGGCGATGGCGATGAGCGCGGTGACGAAGCCGCCGTTCCGGCCCCAGTGCAGTGCGCCGGCGAGGATGATGATCATCAACAGCTGCGCGGCGAATTCGGCAGGGATGACCTGTGCGGTCGCGGGCACGAACGCACTGCCGACGATGGCGGCGGTACCGAGCGCGAATGCGAGCATCTCGAATCGCGAGTACTTCACTGCGGCCTCCTCAGGCGGTCATCGATCCGTTCACGGGTGGTTCGGACACGAGACGTCGCCCGTGTCGGGATCCAGTGTCAGTTCGGCGGCATCGAGCGGGCACCGCTCGATCCTCTCGAAGTTATCGACGTACGGGGCAAGATCGTTGAGCTCGTCGATGGCCTCACTGCCAGCAGGGGGCGTGGTCTCGCTCGATTCTTCGGACGCGACCACATCGCTCTCCACCACAGCGAGCAGGTACGCTTGCTCGAGCACGCGCTGGTTGCTGCGGCACGCCGCGGCGGCGGCTGAGCGGGATGCGGGCACGTAGGTGGCCACTGCCACCGCTGCGAGGATCCCGATGATCAGCACGATCACCATGAGCTCGGCGATCGTGAAGCCGCGGTCGTCCCTCCAGTCATGTCGTGTCGGTCTCACGGTTCCCCCGGGCGCCCATGCGCGAAGCCCTGCCGTTCGCGCAGCGTCAGCCCATTATCATACGTATACATCCGTGCGTCACGCGTGCCATCCCGGGCATTGTCCCGTACAATCGTCAGGACCATGCCGGTGGACCCTGAGAGGAGTGACGCAGCACCCGTGCGCTACCGCGTCGTCCGTCTCACTGTGTCGGCCATCATCGTCTCATGCCTTGTCATCGGTCCCTTGGGGCCGGTGCGCGAGGCCGTCGCCGCACCAGGCGACTTCCTCGGCACGCAGACGGTATCCAGCGAGGCCGCCGGGTCCGATCTCTCGCCCGAAGTCACCATGCCCGCGGGGATCATCCGCACCCGCGACGGCCGTACGCTCTGGAGCCGCGGTGCCGATGATGAGCGCGCGATGGCGTCGACCACGAAGATCATGACCGCGCTTGTCGTGCTCGACCACGCCGAACCCGAGGAGATCGTGACCGTGTCGGCCCGGGCGGCCGGTGTCGGCGAGGCCGAGGTCGACCTTGTGCCGGGTCAGAAGCTCAGCGTGGGGGAACTGCTGGAAGCAACGCTCGTGCGCTCGGCGAATGACGCCGCGTTTGCGCTCGCCGAGCATGTCGGCGGCAGCGTCGAGGGGTTCGTCGACATGATGAACCAGAAGGCCGCGGACCTCGGACTCGTCCACTCTTCGTTCGCGAATCCACATGGGCTCGATGCGCCGGGACACTACACGTCCGCCGCCGACCTCGCCACACTCGCGGGGATCGCTATGGCCGATTCCCGGTTCGCGGAGATCGTCTCTCAGGAGTCGGTCAGTGTGACCGGAGCGAACGGCCTCAAGAAGTATGAGAACTCCAACAAGCTGCTTCGCACGTATGAGGGGGCCGACGGGGTCAAGACCGGCTGGACCAACAAGGCGGGGTACTGTGTCGTGGCGTCGGCCGTCCGCGATGAGATCGGGTTCGTCGTGGTGGTGCTTGGCACGAAGGGCGAGAACGAACGCTTCGACGAGGCCCGGACCTTGCTGGACTGGGGATTCGAGCACTACCGTTCGGTGCGGGTCGCAAGCGCTGACACCACCGCCGCGCTCGTTCCGGTGGCCGACTACCTGGATGAGTCCGTTGTGGCCGTGGTCGCCGAGGACGCCTCGGCTCCGGTGTTCGATCTCGACGGGGACATCACCTCCAAGATCGATTTCGTCGGCAGCGTCGAGGCGCCCGTGCAGGCGGGACAGCGCCTCGGCACGCTCACGGTGACGCAGGGCGAGCGCCTTCTCGCCCAGGTGCCCCTTGTTGCCAGTGCCTCGGTGGAGAGTCCCGACCTGTGGTCGCGGGTCAAGATATGGTTCACACGCGTCTGGCGCAGCGTGTTCGGCGGGTCGCTTCAGGCGCAACCCGTGTCGTTGCTGTGAGAGGAGCCGCAATGTCTGAGGATGGGCGCACGACCCCGCTGTTCCACGAGCACGTGGCGCTCGGTGCTCGCATGGTGGACTTCGCCGGCTGGCAGATGCCGGTGCAGTATGCCGGGATCATCGAGGAGCACACGGCCGTGCGAACAGCCGTGGGCATCTTCGATGTCTCGCACATGGGCGAGTTCCGCATCTTCGGGTTCGAGGCGAAAGAGGCCCTTCAGCGCATCATCACCAACGATCTCGACCGTATCGACGAGCTCGGAATGGCGCTGTACACCGTCATGTGCGACGAGGATGGCGGCGTCATCGACGACCTCATCGTGTACCACACCGGCGATCTGGAGTACCTCATCGTGGCGAACGCCGCCAATCGAGAGGTCGACTGGGATTGGATCACCTCGCACCTGCCAGAGACGGTCGAGGCCGTGGACGAAAGCGATCGCACCGCGCTCATCGCGGTCCAGGGCCCGGGTGCGCTCGCGGTCGTCGGCGAGCTCGCCGGCAGCGGGTGGGAGCCTCCCGCGCGGTTCGCCATCGGCGAGGCCACCCTCGACACGGTTCCCGTGCTCGTGGCCCGCACGGGCTATACCGGCGAGGACGGAGTGGAGATCGTCTGCCACGAGTCTCACGCGGTGGCGATCTGGCGCGCGCTGCTGAGCTTCCCGCAGGTCACACCATGTGGCCTCGGCGCCCGTGACACGCTCCGCCTCGAGATGGGCTATCCGCTGTACGGCAGTGACATGGACCGCGGTACCGATCCGGTCACCGCGGGCCTTGGATGGGTCGTGCCGAAGGCCAAGACCGGCTACATAGGCGCCGAGGCGATCGCTCGCGTGCGGGAGACGGGCAGGACGCACGCGCTCGTGGGCGTCACGGTCGGCGAGGGTGTGCCGAGGCATGGCTATCCCGTGTTGCACGGGGATGTCGAGGTGGGTAAGGTGGCAAGCGGCACGTTCTCGCCAACGCTCGGTCATGGCATCGCAACGGCATACGTGCCGGTGGAGCTGTCAGCACCCGGGACGGAGCTCGAGATCGGTATCCGCCGCAAAGTGGTACCGGCGGTGGTCACCAAGCCGCCGTTCGTGAAGTCGACATCGCTCTCGGCTGTCGGGTCGTAGGCGAGAACAGGGGAAGGAGTACGGCCGATGTATCCCAAGGAACTCAAGTACGACCGTGAGCATGAGTGGGTGCGCATGGATGGCGATGTGGCCACGATCGGGATCTCGGACTTTGCGCAGGACCAGCTCGGCGAGGTCGTGTACGTGGATCTTCCCTCTGTGGGCGACGTTGTAGCGACGGGAGAGTCGTTCGGCGAGGTCGAGTCCGTGAAGTCGGTCTCCGAGCTCTTCTCGCCTGTGAGCGGCGAGATCGTCGAGGTCAACAGCGAGCTTGACGACGCGCCTGAGCTGGTCAACAACGACAGCTACGGCGACGGCTGGATGATCAAGGTGAAGGTGGACAACCTCTCCGAGGTCGACGCGCTTATGGACGCCGACGGCTACGAGGCCTATCTGGCCGAGGAAGCCTGACGTATGCGCTTCATCCCCGTGACCTGCGAAGAGCGGGTCGAAATGCTTGCGCGCGTCGGCGCGCGGTCGGTGGACGAGCTCTTCAGTGACATCCCGGAGGACGCGCGGCTCGCGCGTCCTCTGAATCTGCCCGAGCCGATGACCGAGATCGCGCTCGCGGCGCACCTTGAGTCGCTTGCGGGTCGCAACCTTGACGGCGGCCGGGTGGTGTCGTTCCTCGGCGCTGGCATCTATGACCACTACGTGCCGGCGATAGTCGACGCCGTGGTGAGCAAGCCTGCGTTCTTCACGGCGTACACGCCCTATCAGCCCGAGGTGAGCCAGGGCACGCTGCAGGCCGTCTACGAGTTCCAATCGATGATCTGCCAGCTCACCGGCATGGAGGTCTCCAACGCCTCCATGTACGACGGGGCGACCGCCTTCGCCGAGGCTGCGCTCATGGCTGCGCGCGTCACGAAGCGCGACAAGGTCGTGGTCTCCGGCGCCGTCCATCCCGAGTGGCGCGAGACCCTCGCCACCTACGTGGAGTCGGGCACGCTCGAGGTCGTGGAGGTTCCGGCCACAGGCGGCGTCACAGACACCGCGGCTGTAGCCGCTGTACTCGACGGGCGGACCGCCGCGGTGCTCGTGTCGTCACCGACGTTCTACGGGACGCTCGAGGACCTCGAGGCGATCGGTGGCATTGCGCACGACGCGGGCGCGCTGTTCGTGGTGGCGACCGATCCGGTACTCCTCGGCGTGCTCGAGCCCCCGGCGGCGTACGGCGCGGACATCGTGGTCGGGGAGGGTCAGGCTCTCGGGAACGCGGCCTCGTACGGAGGGCCGGGTCTCGGCCTGTTCGCGTGCCGCAAGGAGCATATCCGGCAGATGCCCGGGCGCGTGGCGGGCAAGACCGTGGATGTGGACGGCCGCACAGGCTTCGTGCTGACATTCTCCACTCGTGAGCAGCACATCCGTCGCGAGAAGGCGACCTCCAACATCTGCTCGAACCACGCGCTCAACGCGCTGGCGGCCGGTGTGTATCTAGCGGCAGTCGGCGCCGAGGGGCTGGCGGGGATCGGTGAGGCGTGCATCGCCAAAGCGCACTACCTGGAGGCGGCGCTCGTGGCGACCGGTCGTTTCAAGCGCGCCTTCGACGCGCCGTTCGCCCGCGAGTTCGCACTGCGCTGGACGGGTGACGTCGAGGAGATGCAGCGGCGCCTGCTCGAGCGCGGCTTCCTCGCCGGTGTCGATCTCGGCCGGTTCGCCGCCGCCGACGACGGTCTGGTCCTGTTCGCGGTCACCGAGCGGCACACCCGCGAGGTCCTCGACCGGTTCGTGGAGGAGGTGAGCGCGCTGTGAGCACGTTCTCGACCGCAGGAGGGTCCACTGAGGTCTCCATGCAAGAACCGCTGACCGGCACGCTCATCTTCGAGCGCGGCGCCGCGGAGTCGCGCTGCGTCGAGGCGCCGCCGCTCGACGTTCCCGCGATCTCGCTCGACGGAGTCCTGGGCGGCCGGGCGCGCACCGCGCCTCCAGCCCTTCCGCATGTGACCGAGGTGGACATCGCACGGCACTACGAGCAGCTCGCGCGCGCGAACTTCGGGGTCGACAGCGGCTTCTACCCGCTCGGCAGCTGCACCATGAAGTACAACCCCAAGATCGACGAGCACACATGCCGGCTGCCCGGTTTCGCGCGCGTACACCCGTATCAGCCCGAGGAGACCGTGCAGGGCGCCCTCGAGCTCATGTGGGGGCTGCAAGAAGCGCTTGCCGAGGTGGCTGGCCTGCCGGCGGTCACGCTGCAGCCGGCCGCGGGCGCACATGGGGAGCTCACGGCGCTGCTCACCATACGTGCGTTCCACACGGCCAACGGTGACGCGCGCACCAAGGTGCTCGTGCCCGACTCGGCGCATGGGACCAACCCCGCGACCGTGGCCATGTGCGGCTACCAGGTCGTTCAGATCCCGAGTGATGACCGCGGGGGCGTGGATCTCGAAGCCCTGCGCTCGGCGCTCGACACCGATGTGGCCGCCCTCATGCTCACCAACCCGAACACCGTCGGGTTGTTCGACGAGAACATCATGGAGATAACGGCGGCGGTCCATGCGGTGGGTGCGCTCGCATACTGCGATGGCGCCAACCTGAACGCGATCATGGGCAAGAGCCGCCCGGGCGACATGGGCTTCGATGCGATGCACATCAACCTGCACAAGACGTTCGCGACCCCGCACGGCGGCGGCGGCCCCGGTGCGGGCCCTGTCGCGGTCACAGAAGCGCTTGCCCCGTACCTTCCCGGACCGTTGGTCTCCCGCGAAGGCGAGGTATTCGCCCTCGTGACGCCTGAGCGATCGATCGGACGCGTACGCTCGTTCGTGGGCAACTTCGGCGTGCTCGTGCGGGCGTACACCTACATCCGCGCCGTTGGTGGTGAGGGGCTGCGTGAGATATCCGAGCAGGCGGTGCTTTCGGCGAACTACCTGAAGGCGCTCCTTGAGGACACCTGGCCGGTGGCGTTCGACCGCACCTGCATGCATGAGTTCGTGATGTCGGGCGGCCCGCTGCGCAAGGCGACCGGCGTGCGCACGCTGGATGTCGCGAAGCGCCTGCTCGACTACGGCATCCATCCGCCAACGGTCTACTTCCCGTTGATCGTCGAGGAAGCCCTGATGGTCGAGCCCACAGAGACCGAAAGCAAGGCGACCCTTGACCGGTTCGCTGCGGTGCTCAGGCGGATCGCAGACGAGGCCCGGACGGATCCCGACCTCCTGCACGGGGCGCCATACACCACGCCGGTGCGACGCCTGGACGAGGCGGCCGCGGTGAAGAACGCGGACCTCGCCTGGAGGCCGGAGGACGTGGAGGCGTAAGCGCGGGTGCAGCAGTGGCGTGTGATCATCGATGATGCGGCGGACGGCCCGTGGAACATGGCGGTCGACCGGGCCGTCCTCGCCGCGCATGCCGAAGGTGACGCTCCGCCCACTCTGCGGTTGTACCGGTGGCAGCCGGCGACCGTGTCCCTCGGACGTTTCCAGAAGCTCGCCGATATCGATGTCGACTACTGCGTCAGCACCGGGATCGGGATCTGCCGGCGGCCGACGGGCGGCAGGGGCGTGCTGCACGCCGATGAGGTCACGTACTCGATCGTCGCGGGTGTGAGGGACGGGCTGCCGCGTGGTGTGCGGGACAGCTACCGGTTCCTCTCGACCGCACTCGCCGAGGCGTACCGCACGCTCGGCGTGGACGCCGCGCTCACCTCGCGGGACCGTGGGACCCGCAGCGGCGCGTGCTATCTGCATGCCACGGCCGCCGACCTGTCGCTTGGAGCTGCGAAGCTGTCGGGAAGCGCGCAGGTGTGGGAGCGCGACAGCTGCCTGCAGCACGGGTCGTTCGTGCTATCGCGAGACCTCGACCGGGAGGCGCGGGTGTTCGCGCTCGATGCGGATGCTGCGGATGCGCTGTCAAGAACCGCCACGACGATCTCCCAGGCGCTCGGATGGCGACCGTGCGGTGATGCCGTCATCACCGCGGTCCGCGAGGGTGTGGCCCGTTCGCTCGGCGTCACGCTGACTCGGGGTTCGCTCATCCACAGTGAGCGCGAAGAGGCGATGCGACTGAGGGCGGAGTTCTGCGTGTAGCTGCCTGGCACGCTGGCGTACACGACCTGGAGTTCGAGTCGAGGTACAGCTCATGATGTCGCTGCCGTCTGCTACAATCTGCTCGAGCCATACTCGGCACTGCGGATGGTGGAGGTGGACCGGTGGGGGACAAGCATGCATCCGACGACGCACTGCTCAATCTGAGTGATCGTACCGTTGATGAGCTGCGTGAACTCCTCGACGAGCTGTACGAAGAGGAGCAGAAGGTCAGCTACCGCCGACGTGTACTCCACGGAAAGATCGACATCCTGAGGGCTGAGCTCGTGCGTCGGTTGAAAGATGACCGGACGCACGGAAAGGGTGTCGTGTCGGGCAATGACATCGATAGGCTCATCGAGATCCTGGCGAATGATCTTCGTGGCGTCTCCCGCTACGATGTGACCGACGACGATGTGTATGACGATGAAGATCTGGACGAGTAAGGCCGGGAGGCTCGACCCCCGGCCCACTGAAGGAGGCCCGCGTGGCGAGTGTTGCTGACAAGATCCATGAGTTCCTGAATGAGATCTCGATCGATGGTGTCGAAGAGCGTGTGGTCGAGTACGTGATCCGTGAGGTGAACAGCGGCCGCAGACTGACAGACGCTCTCGCGGACCCGTACGTCAAGAACCGCCTGAGCGAAGAGCGGCTTGTGAAGGTGCTCGAGAACCCCGAGGTGCTGTCCGCTCTCGAGGTGCAGATCGCGGAGTCGTTCAAGACCCAGGAGTTCGGCCTGCTCGACTAGAGCAATGTCTGCTCCCTGGTGTTCCCGGCAGGAGTGGTGACGATGGACCAGTGCCCGGAGTGTGGCGCCGCGGTCATGCCGCATGATGCGGAGTGCCCGGCGTGCGGGACGCGGCTTGAGGGCGCGACGGCTTCATTCGAAGCTGTCGGTGAGCCGTCTGCACCGGTGTACGTGGCCGATGTCGGTGTGAGCGAGGTGCCGGTCCTGATAGTCCGCAAGGGCGCGGAAGTAGGGGAGCGGTTCTATCTCGAGCGGTCCGATATCACGATCGGCCGGGACCCGGAGAGCGACATATTCCTGAACGACGTCACGGTCTCGCGCGTGCACGCCCGTCTCCATATCGAGGACGACGTCGTCGCGATCACCGATGCCGGGTCTCTCAACGGCACGTACGTCAACGACGAAGTGGTTGATCAAGCACGTCTGGTGAGCGGCGACACCGTGCAGGTAGGCCGGTTCCAGATGGTCTTCGTGTCCGGAGGGGGTCCCGCGTAGATGGCCCCGCGAGTGCGCGACTACATGACCATCGGAGAGGTGGTGGAAAGCCTCTCCGACACGTACAGCGACCTCACCATCTCCAAGGTCCGGTACCTGGAGGATGAGCGCCTCATCTCGCCCGAGCGGACACCCGGCGGGTATCGCAAGTATCGCCCGGCCGACGTGCAGCGGCTCGAGTTGGTGCTCCGGTTGCAGAAGGACCACTTCATGCCGCTCGCGGTCATCCGCGAGAAGCTTGATGAGCTTGATCGGGGCAAGGTCCCCTCGGAGCTGCGACCCACCATCGAGCAGTCCGAGCCGATGGCACTCCCGTTCGAGGAGGCCGAGACCGTGCCTGTCGAGCGTGCACAGGAGGTCCTCGGCCTTCCGTCTGTGTTCATTCGTGAGCTCGACTCGTTCGGTATCGTGTCGCTGGTGAGGGGGCCATCCGGCGATGAGCTGGCGGGCCCTGATGTCGCCATCGCCCACACCTGCTGGGACCTGCGCAGATTCGGCATCGAGCCACGACACCTGCGAATGTACGAAGCGTTCGCCGAGCGTGAGGCGACGTTCTTCCAGCAGATCCTCATGCCCGCGATGCGTCATCGCACCCCCGAGGCGCGCCAGAAGCTGATGGTGACCCTCGGTGAGCTGACGCGGGGCTCCGGTGCGCTCAAGGAGCACATGCTGCGTCGCGCTGTCGGCCGACTCTTCGAGGATGCCAACTGACTCCATGAGCGACGAACGCCTTGATGAGTTCGAGAGCGGGCTTCCCGTATCGGAGCGCGTAGCCTCCACGTCGTTCGCGCATCCGAGCGAGCGCGTCGCCGCGCAGATTCTGGACTTCTACCGCATCCCCTGGGAGTACGAACCCACCACGTTCCCGCTCGAATGGGATCGTCACGGGATGGTGCTCGCGTCGTTCTCGCCGGACTTCTACCTCCCCGAGTTCGACCTGTACATCGAGCTGACCACGATGAGCCAGAAGCTGGTGACCAAGAAGAACCGCAAGGTGCGCCGGCTGAAGGAACTGTACCCTGATGTGAACATCAAGATCCTGTACCAGAAGGACTTCCGGAAACTGCTGTTCAAGTACGGCATCCCCGTGCGGGAGCGCGATCACGCCGAGGGCGGCGGTCTCGATGCCGGTACCGCGCAGGACTCGACCCCGGACGCCGACGGTGCTGGTGACACCGCATGAGCGACACGTTCCCCGATCCGCGGATCGACCGGGTGCTGTACAGCTCGGAGGACATCCAGGCGGCGGTGCGGCGGATCGGTGCGGAGATAACCGCTGATTACGCTGATCGCGCGCTCACGCTCGTGACCGTCCTCAAGGGCGGCACCATGTTCCTGGCAGACCTGTGCCGGGCGATCGAGTTGCCGCTCACCATCGACTTCATGGCGATCTCCGCGTACGGCCCCGATGCCGAGGGGTCGGTGCGGATCACCAAGGACCTCGACGACCCGATCGAGGGCAGGGACGTGCTCGTGGTGGAGGACATCATCGACACCGGGCTCACCCTGGCGTATCTGCTGCGTGTGCTCCGGCAGCGCCGCCCGGCGAGCGTGTCGGTCTGTACGCTGCTCGACAAGGACGCCCGACGGCTGGCGGACCTGCCCATCGAGTACCGTGGCTTCTCCGTGCCCGACCGTTTCCTCGTGGGATACGGACTCGATCTCGATGGTCTGTGGCGCACCCTCCCGTATGTGGCCACACTGCATGACGATATCTGGGAGGCCGAGTGAGGCGGGCGCTCACAGCCGCAGCGCTGCTGCTCGGGGTGCTGATCACCGGCACGGTCGGCTACATGCTCATCGAGGGTTGGACGTTCCTCAACAGCCTGTACATGACGGTCATCACGGTCACTACTGTCGGGTTCAGGGAGGTCGCGCAGCCCTCTTCCGCCGGGCAGGTGTTCACCATCGCGCTGATCTTCGCGGGTGTCGGCGGCATCGCATACTCGGTGGGCGTGCTCGCCGAGTTCATGATCGAGGGGCAGCTCACGGAGCTCGTGGAGGGACGTCGCATGGCCAAGCGCATCGAGGAACTGTCGGGTCACTACATCGTTGCGGGCATGGGGCGCGTCGGGTCCGTGGTGTGCACGACCCTTGCCGAACAAGGGGTCCCCTTCGTGGTGATCGATCGCTGCGATGACTGTGAGGTGGAGGCACTCGAGCACGGATGGCTCTATCTGAGTGGCGATGCCACAGCCGAGGACACACTCGAGTCCGCGGGCATCGTGCGGGCCAAGGGTCTTGTCACCGCGCTCGATACCGACGCCGACAACCTGTTCGTGGCCATGACGGCGCGTGGTATGAACGCGGACCTCTTCATCGTGGCCAGGTCCTCCACGGTATCGTCCGAGGCCAAGATCCTTCGCGCGGGCGCCGATCGTGTGGTCACTCCCAATGTCATCGGCGGCCGCCGTATGGCGTCGAGCGTCATCGATCCCTTCGTGAGTGACTACCTGGAGCTGGTCAGTCACAGCGAGGGCGTCGAGTTCAGGCTCGACACTTTCCAAGTCACGGAGCGATCTTCGCTCGCCGGGCGCTCGATCAGAGAGGCCCGGGTGCGCGACGTCACCGGCGCCTACATCATGGCTGTGGCCCATGAGGGCGTCACCGACAGCCATCCGTCCGCAGGCCACGTGCTGCAGGCGGGTGACCATCTCGTGGCCTTCGGCACGCGTGCGCAGCTTGACGCGCTGGGCGCTCTGCTGTGATACCGTTCGTCTGTCGAAACCGGCTGCTCCGATCCGGAGCGCCGTTACTGAGAGTAAGGAGTCAGGCGTGAACCTCGAGGAGTACATCAGAGACATCAAGGACTTCCCCAAGGAAGGCATCGTCTTCAAGGACATCACCCCGCTGCTGGCGAGCCCCGAGGGCTTCAAGGGCGCAATCGACACGATCGCTTCCGAGTACGCCGATGCTGGCATCACAAAGGTCATGGGCGCCGAGGCGCGCGGGTTCATCTTCGGCGGGGCCCTGGCCTACAACCTCGGTGCGGGCTTCGTGCCGGCACGCAAGCCCGGCAAGCTGCCGTGGAACACGACCTCGCACAGCTACGCGCTCGAGTACGGCACGGACTCGCTCGAGGTCCACACCGACGCCCTTGTCGAGGGTGACGTGGTCCTGATCGTTGACGACGTTCTCGCGACGGGTGGTACCGCGGCGGCCAAGGCGGCCCTCGTGGAGAAGATGGGTGCGAAGGTCGCGGGATTCGCTTTCCTGCTCGAGCTCGACTTCCTCGGTGGCCGGGAGAAGCTGGGCGAGCCCAAGATCGTCACGCTCATCCACGTCAGCTAGCGGGTCCCATCGGTCCTACTCGGCGGCGGTGACGACCTCCACCTGGACCGACTGCACACCAGAGAATCCAAGCGCCTCGGCCGCGGCCTTCGAGAGATCGAGGTCGCGGCCTGCTATGAACGGACCCCGGTCGTTCACGTACACGATGACCTTGCGCGACCCCCGGGTGAGGGCAAGCACGGTGCCGAAGGGGAGCGTGCGCGAAGCGCAGGTGAGGTCGTTCTGGTTGAACACCTGGCCTGAGGCGGTCTTCCGGCCGTGGAAGCCCGGACCGTACCAGCTGCAGACCGCGCTGTACGTCTCGCCTGTGGAGCGGTACACGCGCGGCATATACGCAGAGACGAGGTACTGCACTCCGGGGTGCGTGTCGACCGTGGCCGTGGCGAACTCTATCTCGGTGCCTTCCGGCACGGACGCCGCCTCCCACTGCTCCCTGGCCGCTGCCTCGGCGGCCCGGACGCGGTCCAGGGCCTCGCGCTCCTCGGCGGTCAGCGTGGCGATGGACGTCTGCTGTTCGGCGAGAAGCGCCGTGAGGCGCTCGTGCCGGGTGTCCTGCTCGGCTCGGAGCGCCTTGTCCTGGGCAAGCAGCTCCTCGAGTTGTCCTTGCTGGTACCTGGCGTCGGCAGCGGCGACGTTGAGGTCCGCAACAACCAGCCTGTCCTCATCCGCTATGCGCGAGAGCGCGTCGGCGCGTGCCACGAGTTCCGGAAGCGAGTCCGCGTTGAGCAGGACGCTGATCGGGTCGAACCGGCCGCGCTTGTAGACCTCGATGAGGTGCGAGCGGAAGCGGGACTCCGCCTCGGCATGGATACGCTCGGCTTCGGCCACGGCTGCCCGCTGCTCGGTGATGCGCTCGTTGGTGACAGTGAGCCGTGAGTCCAGCGCGCGCTGATCGGCCTCAAGCGCGTCTATCTCGTCCTGGATCTGAACCGCTCGTGCCGTGGCCGCGTCCAGCTCGGCTCTGATCTCCGCAACATCGTCGGAGGGCCTCGCGATGGGTGGGGAAGGAGTGCCGGCGGTGGTATCCCCGGGTGCCGCCATGGCCATTCGGGCGGACATGGCGCTGCCCCCGCACGCGATGACCGCCGCAAGCGAGAGCGCACAAGACCCACGGACGAACATGGCCAACGAACGCATCGAGCTCCGACCGCCGGGAACCGTACACACCGTACTGTACCAAACCGGGGGGCCGTGGCGTGCTATACTGTCTTCGTGGATCGATGGCGGCGCATCGTCCATGACCTCTCGACGTACTACGCAGACGCAGCTCGGAGGTACCATGTCATTCGCCAGCGGACGTCCGGTTCGCATCACCGCGGCCATACTCGTGGCCGCCCTCCTTATGATCGGCGCTCGACCAGCGGTTGCCGTTCCCTCTACTCCCGAGATATCGGAAAAGCAGGCGGAGGCGGCGTCAGCGCAGTCGGCGTTGGATCGCATGCGTGCGGATCTTGAAGTGAAGATCGAGGAGTACAACGCGATCACCGAGGCGCTTGACGTCACCAATGCGCAGATCGTTGAGACCGCGTCGGAATTCGAAGACGCCACCGCGTTGCTGCGTGAGTCCCAGGAGCGGCTCGCAGAGCGCGCAGCCCACATCTACAAGCATGGTGGCATCGGTGTGCTTGACGTCTTCCTCGGCGTGCGCAGCTTCGATGACCTGGTGAGCAGGGTCGATCTGCTTCGTCGTATCAACACCTCCGATGCCGAGACCGTGGCGGCCGTGAGGACTGCGAGGTCGAAGGTCGAGCAGACGGCGAACACCCTGGAGCAGCGCAGAGCCGAGCAGGTCGCACTGCAGTCCGAGGCCGAGGGGCGCGCCAGGGCCATTGAGAGCGAGGTCGCGGCACAGGAGCGCTATGTGGCGCAACTGAGCGCGGACGTGCAGCAGCTCATCGCCGAGGAGGAGGAACGCGAGCGCGTCTTGGCCGAAGAACGGGCGCGAGCCGCAGCCGAGGCCGCCCGTCGAGCAGCCCAGCCCGGTAGTGGCACTCCTGCTGACAGAGCGCCCGGGGCGGAGCGCCCGGCCACCGACCCCGAGGATCTCCCCGCGGCACGCGGCAGCGTGGTGGAGATCGCACTGCGGTATCTTGGCGTGCCATATGTCTACGGCGGCTCGACACCCGCAGGGTTCGACTGTTCCGGTCTGATGCAGTACGTGTACCGGCAGGTCGGCGTTTCGCTGCCGCGCACCAGCCGCGCCCAATATGGCGTGGGGCAGCACATCGCGGCCGACCGTCCGGACCTGCTCCAGCCCGGGGACCTCGTCTTCTTCGGCACGAACGGCGATCCTTCACGGGTACACCACGTCGGGATGTACGTTGGTGACGGCAACTACATCCATGCGCCGTACACGGGCACCGTGGTGCGCATCAACTCGCTCACCTCCCGCATCCAGCGCAGCGGGGACTACGTGGGCGCCTCGCGTATCTGACGTGAGCGGTCGAGAGGTCCACGGTCGAATCGGCTGCCGTGGTCACGCCGTGGCGGACGCCGCCCATCTGTAGGCGACGGTGTCGCATCGGCGCTGTGCTAGAATCCATCAATCTCGGCGTTTCTTATCCACCGTATCCGCCTGGAGGTGGTCGTGGCGCGCACGCTGATGTCCGGCAATGAGGCAGTGGCCCGGGGCGCATGGGAGGCAGGCGTCGCCATCGGCGTCGGCTATCCCGGCACCCCGTCGACCGAGGTCCTCGAGAACCTCGTCAAGTACGACGGTGTCCGCTGTGAATGGGCGCCCAACGAGAAGGTGGCCGCCGAGGTTGCGGGCGGTGTCTCGCTTGGTGGCGTGCGCACGCTCGTCACCATGAAGCATGTCGGCCTGAACGTTGCCGCGGACGCTCTGTACTCGCAGTCGTATACCGGCGTCACCGGTGGGCTCGTGTACCTGGTCGCGGACGATCCCGGAATGCATAGCTCGCAGAACGAGCAGGACACGCGGAACCACGCAGTTGGTTCGCGTGTGCCGGTGCTCGAGCCGTCAGACAGCCAGGAGGCGCTCACGTTCGTGAGGCGTGCGTTCGAGCTCTCGGAGCGGTTCGATGTGCCGGTGATCGTTCGCATGACGACACGCGTCTCACACGGCAAGGGTCTGGTCGAGCAGGGCGAGCGCCAGGACGTACCCGCGCGTGCGTACGAGCGCGACGTGCGCAAGCACGTGATGATGCCGGGCAACGCGCGGCTGAGACAGCGGCACGTGAATGCGCGTGAGGCCGACCTGGTGTCGTATGGTGCTGCCGCGGAGGAGAACCGCGTTGAGATCCGAGACACGTCGCTTGGCGTCATCACTTCCGGTATCGCGTACCAGTACGTCCGTGAGGGCCTTCCGGAGGCGTCGACACTGAAGCTCGGTCTCACGGTGCCTCTGCCGGAAAGCCTCATCCTCGAGTTCGCCTCGAAGGTGGACGCGGTCGCCGTCATTGAAGAGCTCGACCCGTACCTGAGCCTCAGAGTCAGAGCGCTCGGCATCGAGCTCGTGGAGCACGGACTGCCTCGCAGCGGTGAGCTGTCACCACGTCTCGTCGCTGAGGCGTTCGGGAGCGACCCGTTGCCTGTGCGTGACGAGGTCCAGGGTCTGCCGCCGCGTCCGCCGCTGCTGTGTCCGGGCTGTCCGCACCGTGGACTGTTCTACTCCCTCGGCAAGATCCGGGCGGTTGTGACCGGGGACATCGGCTGCTACACGTTGGGCTCACTGCCACCGCTCTCCGGCATGGACAGCTGCGTGTGCATGGGGGCGAGCATCGGGATGGCGCACGGCGTCGATCTTGCGGGGTCGGTGGACCGCCCGATCGTGGCGGTCATCGGTGACTCGACGTTCGCGCATTCGGGGATAACGGGCCTGCTGCATATGGCATACGCTGGCTCGACCGGGACGGTCATCATCCTGGACAACCGTACGACGGCCATGACGGGACACCAGGGCAACCCGGTCAACGGCGTGTTCATCGATGGCTCGGCCGCGCCAGAGCTCGACCTTGAGGTCCTGTCGCGTGCGGTCGGTGCGACCTCGGTGCGCACCGTCGATCCGCACGAGCTTGACGCCACGCTCACCGTGCTCCGCGAGGAGACGGCGACCGACCACCTGAGCGTGATCATCTCTAAGGCGCCGTGCGCCCTTCTTATCAAGGAGGAGAAGGATCCGTACGCCGTTGACGAGGAGCTGTGCACCAAGTGCGGTGCGTGTATCCGGCTCGGGTGTCCCGCGATCTCGCGCGACGAGTCCGGGCGTGCCGTCATCGACACGGCTACGTGCGTGGGATGCGGTCAGTGCGTACAGGTGTGCCGGTTCGACGCGATCGTGCGCGTCGGTCCGTCCTGCGACTTCGGGGGTGGACGATGAGCATCACAACGGTCGTGCTTGCGGGTGTCGGGGGCCAGGGTACGATCCTGGCGGGCGATGTTCTTGCGAAGGTCGCCGTTGCCGAAGGCCATGACGTGAAGCTGTCAGAGGTGCACGGCATGGCGCAGCGTGGCGGCTCGGTCGAGACGTTCGTCCGGTTCGGGGAGCGGGTCTTCTCGCCGGTCGTGGACCGGGGTGCCGCTGACCATCTCATCGCCTTCGAGGTGACCGAGGCGGCCAGAACACTGCGGTACCTGCGTCCCGGCGGTGCGCTTGTGGTCAACCGCCGTACCATGGCCTCGTTGCCGGTGCTGATCGGCGACGTCGAGCCGCCCGTGGGAGTCGAGGAAGCCCTTGGCCGCGAGGGCGCCATCTTCCTGGACGCTGAGGCCCTTGCGTGTGAGGCGGGCAGTCCGCGCTCGGCCAACATCGTTCTGATGGGTGCGGCTTCGTATGCGTTGCCCTTCGAGACCGCCACGTGGGAGCGCGTCATCGGAGAGCGTGTACCGGCAAAGACCGTTGAAGCGAACGTGCGTGCCTTCCACCTCGGACGGGACGCCTGTGCGGAGGGAGCGTGCGCGCTGTGATGGATCGGGCGATCGTCAAGCAGCTGTCGGTGTTCATCGCCAACGAGTCGGGCCGTGTGAGTGAGGTTACGGGCATCCTCGGCGATGCGGGTATCAACATCCGCGGCTTCTCCGTATCCGATACCGCCGACTACGGCATCCTTCGGCTGATCGTCGACCGGCCGGACGATGCGTTCGCGACGCTGAGTGACGCGGGGTTCACCGTCCGCCTGGATGATGTGATCTGTATCGACCTCCCCGACGTGCCGGGTGGTCTCTCGGCGGTACTGAGAGTGGTGTCAGACGCCGGTGTCAACATCGAGTACGTGTATTCGCTCATCGCCACCTACGTGGTTCTGAACGTCGGTGACGTCGATCGGGCGCTACGCCTGCTGAGCGGACGCCCGGTGAAGCTGGTATCGCAGGCCGATCTGAGCGCAGTGATGCAGTAGGGTGTCGCGCGCGACCATGAACGATGGATGAGGTGCGGCATGAGCGTAGGAGGGGCGGGTGCGACGATGAGGGGCATGAAGGGGTATGCACGTGCGGCCGTGGCGCTGCTGGCGGCCATGTGTCTGCCGGTCACAGGATGTTCCGGCACCGGTACGGGCGGTGAGGCGGAGGGTAGCGAGCCCTATCGTATCGGCGCGGTTCTGTCGCTGACGGGCAGCTACGCCGGACTGGGGATCCCGGAGAAGAAGGCGATCGACCTGGAGGTCGCCCGCATCAATGAGGCCGGTGGCATCAACGGTCGTGAGATCGAGGTCGTCTACGAGGACGACGCGACGGACGCGGCGAAGTCGCAGGCGGCCGCGGTACGTTTGATCGATGAGGAGGGTGTGCTCGCGATCATCGGAGCGTCGGGCACCGGCCAGACCATGGCCATGCGCTCTGACGCCGAGCGCGCCGGCGTTCCTATCATCTCGATGGCGGGCGGCTCGGTGATCACCGACGACTTCTCCGAGTGGGTGTTCCAGACCCCGTGGCCTAACCGCATCGTGATCCCGTTCGTGCTCAAGCAGATGGCCGCGGCGGGTCATACCAGGGTCGCGCTCATCAGTGACACCGGCGGCTATGGCGTGGACGGGCGCGACTACGTGCTCGTGCACGCCGAGGAGGCCGGCGTCACGCTCGTGGCCGACCAGACCTTCAACGCCAACGATACCGACATGTCGTCGCAGATGACCAAGATCCGTGGCGCCGAGCCCGACGCCGTGCTTATCTGGGCCGCCGGCAAGGAGGCCGCGATCATCGCGCGCAATGCCCGTCAACTCAACATGGAGCAGCCGCTGTACGGGGGCTCGGGCATCGCCCGGCAGGAGTTCATCGATGGCGCCGCCGAGGCGGCCGAGGGTGTACGCCTCGGCACCGGCAAGATCCTCGTCCCCGAGGCGTTCGGGGAGGGGAGTGAGGCGTACAACGTGGCGACGGACTTCATCTCCCGGTATGAGTCGGAGTACGGCGCGAAACCCGATATCTTCGCAGGTCACGCCTACGACGCGATCGGACTGATCGCCGATGCCCTCGGACGCATCGAGGGGGACGTCACCTCGGAGGCCCTTCGTGACGCGCTTGAGCAGACCGACGGCTGGGTGGGCATCGACGGGACGTTCACATACTCGGCCAACGACCACAACGGCCTCACCGAGGACGAGATGGTTCTCTACATCATCGAGGATGGCGCCTGGCGGCTGGACGACTGACGGTGGATGCTGCCGAGTTCTTCCAGTACGTCATAGCGGGGCTGAAAAGCGGCTCCATATACGCGCTGGTCGCGCTCGGGTTCACGGTGGTCTACGGCGCCACCGGGATCATCAACTTCGCCCAGGGTGAGTTCTTCATGCTCGGCGGGGTGCTTGCGGTGTGGTTCTACAGTCTCGGGCTGCCGCTTCCCGTGGCTGGCGTCGCGGCCGTTGCGGCGACAGCGCTGTTGGGCGTCGTCTTCGAGCGCGTGGCGCTGCGCAGGCAGCGCTCGGCGAGTCCGCTCGTGCTCGTGATCATCACCATCGGCGCCTCCATGGTGATCAAGTCGCTCGCGCGGCACCTGTTCGGTCCTGATGAGTTGAGTCTGCCCGAGTTCACCCCGGGGCCTTCGATAGACGTCGCCGGGGTGGCGGTCGAGCGTCAGGCGCTCTGGGTATGGGGCCTCACCATCGTGGCCGTGCTGGTTCTTGCCTGGCTCTACCGTCGCACGAAGCTCGGACGTGCGATGCGTGCGTGCTCGATCAGTCACGACGCGGCCCGTCTGATGGGTATCGACACCGCGCGTGTGGTGATGGTCAGCTTCGGTATCGCGGCGGCGCTCGGTGCGCTTGCCGGGTTCGCCGTCACCCCGCTCACGCAAACCTCATGGGATGCGGGTGCCGCGATCGGGGTGAAGGGCTTTGCCGCCGCCATACTCGGCGGGCTGGGCAACCCCGTGGCGACCGTGATCGGCGGCCTCGTGCTCGGCCTGCTCGAGAGCTTGTCGGTCGCCTTCCTGTCGTCCACCTACAAAGACGTCATCTCGCTCCTCGTGCTCCTTGTGGTGCTGTTCGTGCGGCCTCAGGGCCTGTTCGGCAAGGCCCGACGGGAGAAGGTGTGAGCGTGGTGAAGAGGAGGCACGTACTCGGCACACCGTATCTCGCGCTGGTCGTCGCGGCCGCTGCTCTCGCCGCCATTCCGCTGCTCACGCCGGATCGCTACGTGCTCAAGGTGCTCGTCTACGTTGGCGTGAACGTGATCGTGATCGCGGGACTGGCGCTGCTCTTCGGCCATGCCGGTCAGATCTCGATGGGGCACGCGGCGTTCGTGGGTATCGGGGCGTACACCTCGGCGTATCTGGTGAAGTCGCTCGGCGCGCCCTGGCTCGTTGGCGTGCTCGGAGCGACCCTGCTCGCGGCCGTCGGCGGCCTCGTGCTCGCGCTGCCGGCGTTACGGCTGCGCGGGCACTATCTCGCGATGGCTACGCTGGGGTTCAACGAGATCATGTACGTGGTGTTCCGTGAGGCACGTGCTGTCACGGGTGGCAACGACGGCCTCGGGGGTATCCCGTATCCCGAAGTGGCGGGCCTGAAGATCGACACGCCTGTGGGCGTCTACCTGCTGGTGTGGGGCGTGGCGCTCGTGACGTTGCTGCTGGTCACCAACATCCTGAGGAGCCGCCCCGGTCGCGCCATGCGCGCGCTGCATGCCACCGAGAACGGCGCGCTCGCGTGCGGGATCGACACGGCGGGGCTCAAGATTCGTACGTTCGGCCTCTCGGCGGCCCTCGCGGGTCTTGCGGGTGCGCTCTACGCACACGGCGTGGGCTTCATCTCGCCGACGACCTTCGGGCTGGAGCAGTCGGTCATCTACGTGGCGATCGTGGTCGTGGGTGGCGCCGGCTCGCTCGCCGGCCCGGTGCTCGCGGCCGTGGCGCTCACGCTTCTCCCGTATGCGGACGCACTCGTTCCGGGCCTGTCCAAGGACACGATCGCGGTGATGCAGGACTGGGAGGCGGACATCTACGGGCTTGCGATGATCGCGGTGGTGATCTTCGCGCCTGCCGGCATCGGAGGGCTCCTGAAGCGCATCGGGCCGCGCAAGGCGGGGGAGGTGCGCGGATGAGCCTCCTCTCGGTGCGCGCCCTGACACGTCGCTTCGGCGGCTTGACCGCTGTGGATGACGTCTCCTTCGACGTCTACGAAGGCTCGATCAAGGCGGTCATCGGGCCCAACGGCGCCGGCAAGAGCACGCTGTTCAACCTGATCACCGGGTTCGACAGGGCGGATGCGGGAAGCGTGATGTTCGGCGGCGCGGAGGTAGCTGGCCGCCGACCGGACGCTATCGTGCGTGCGGGGTTGGCCCGCACGTTCCAGAACACCGCCCTGTTCGAGGATCTCACGGCTATGGAGAACGTGCACATCGCAGCCGACCTCGGTCGCCCCGGCGGGTTCTTGCGCTCCGCGCTGCGGCTTCGCCTCGCGGCCGGTGAGCGCGACGCTGCCGATCGGGCGGCGTACCTGCTCCGGCTGACCGGGATCGCCGGGTTCGCGGAGTCCCCTGCGCGCGACCTGCCGCACGGCACGCGCCGGCTGCTGGAGATCGCACGCGCGCTGGCAACGGGGCCGCGGCTGCTGTTGCTCGACGAGCCCGCGGCAGGACTCAACGGCGCCGAGACGCGCACACTCATCGATGCGCTGTATCGCATCCGCGACGAGGGCGTCACCCTGGTGGTCGTCGAGCACGACATGGGGCTCGTGATGGAGATCGCCGAGGAGATCGTCGTTCTCGATCGCGGGGCCAAGATCGCGGAGGGGCCACCACTCCTCATCCAGAAGGACCGGGCCGTGATCGAGGCGTACCTCGGCGAGGAGTGTGGCGACGATGGGTGCTGAGCTGCGCATCGGGGGCCTGCACGTGGGGTATGGCCGTGTCGGGGTCATCGCCGATGTCGACATGCGCGTCATGCCAGGCGAGATGGTGGCGCTTATCGGCTCGAATGGCGCCGGGAAGTCAACGCTGCTGAAAGCCGTTGCGGGTCTGCTGAAGCCATCGGCCGGTTCGGTCGTGCTCGGCGGATGCGACATCACCGGCATGCCGCCTGAGAGGATCGTGCGGCAGGGTCTCGCGCTCGTCCCGGAGGGAAGGATGCTCTTCGGGCCCCTTACGGTCGATGAGAACCTGACGATCGGCGCACACTCACGCTCCGCACGGGATGAGGGTGTCATGGCCGACCGGGCCCGGGTGCAGGCGCTCTTCCCGGTGCTTGCCGAGCGGCATGCGCAGCCGGCGGAGACGCTCTCCGGTGGTGAGCAGCAGATGCTCGCGGTAGGACGCGCGCTGATGAGCGGCCCGCAGGTGCTGCTGCTCGACGAGCCGTCCCTCGGGCTGGCCCCGCGGGTGATCGCCGCCATCTTCGGCGTACTCGACACCTTGCGCGCCGAGGGTCTGTCGATCCTGCTCGTGGAACAGGACGCGCGGCTTGCGCTCAAGCACGCCGACCGTGGCTATGTGATGCGAGGTGGCGGTATCGCCATCGAGGGCCCCGCTGCTGAGTTGGCCGATGATGAGCAGGTGCGCCATGCGTACCTTGGTGGACGACCCGAAACGAGGGAGTGAGCCCGGATGCCGATCTGGAACGCCGAGTACGAGACGATGCCCCGAGAGCAGCTTGCCGGGTTGCAGCTACGCCGACTCCAGTCGACCGTCGCGTGGGTGTACGAGCGCGTGCCACACTACCGCCAGGAGCTCGATGCGCGTGGCCTGAAGCCTCGCGACATCCGTTCACTCGACGATGTCAGGCTCCTCCCGTTCACCGACAAGACCGCACTACGGGACACCTACCCGTTCGGCATGTTCGCGGTCGACCTCGAGCAGGTCGTTCGCGTGCATTCGTCGTCGGGCACCACGGGCAAACCCATCGTCGTCGGCTATACGAAGGGCGATCTCAACACGTGGACCGAGCTCACGGCGCGCATCGCATCGGCCGCCGGAGTGACCGCTCACGACCGTGTGCAGATGCTCTTCTTGTACGGCATGTTCACGGGTGGCTGGGGAATGCACTACGGGATCGAGCGGGTGGGCGCCACGGTGTTCCCCGCGGGCTCCGGGAACACCGAGCGGCAACTCATGATGATGCAGGACTTCGGCACCACCGCCATCGTCGGCACGCCGAGCTACGCGTTGTACATCGCCGAGGTGGCCGAGAAGGCGGGCATCGACATGAGCTCGCTCCCATTGAAGCTCGGTCTCTTCGGCGGTGAACCGTCCGGAGAGGGTATGCGCGAGGAGATCGAGCGGCGCCTCGGGATCCGCGCAACGGACAACTACGGTCTGTCCGAGGTGATGGGTCCGGGCGTGAGCGGTGAGTGTGAACACCAGTGCGGACTGCATATGGCCGAGGATCACTTCCTATTCGAGCTTGTTGACCCGGTGACCGGCGAACCCGTGCCCGAGGGAGGGGAGGGGGAGCTCATCATCACCTCTCTCACCAAAGAGGCGTTCCCGGTCCTCAGGTATCGCACGCACGATCTCACCACCATCGACACGACTCTGTGTGAGTGTGGCCGTACGAGTGCGCGTATGCGCAAAGTGCGAAAGCGCACCGATGACATGATGATCATCCGGGGCGTGAACGTGTTCCCGAGTCAGATCGAGGACGCACTGCTCACGGTGGAGGGCGTCGAGCCGCACTACCTCATCGTGGTCGACCGCGAAGGCGCCATGGACACGTTCGAGGTGCAGATCGAGGTGTCACCCGCCATCTTCTCGGACGTGATGCGCAATATGGTCGCGTTCAACAAGCAGGTGGGTGAGAAGATCGCGTCCGTTGTGGGACTGCAGGCCAAGATCACGCTGGTGGAGCCTGGTACTATAGAGCGGACCGTGGGCAAGGCACGCCACGTCGTAGATAAGCGTACGCAGTTCTAGAACCCGCGAAGGACGCAGTGACGTGCAGCAGTACACGCCTTACATCCTCATCGGAGTCGTCGCCACGATCCTGATCGTGGTGACCGTGGTGGTTGCGCGTGCGATGTGGCGTGGGCAGGTCCGCCGGTACATCATCATCCTGACGGGGCACCGTGAGGCTATCGTGTCCGCGCTCAAGACGGTGGAGTCGGTGGTTGCCGGGCTTGCGCAGGGCGATGCGGAGAAGGTCATGGCATTCGCGGAGGAGGACTCCGATGAGCGGCAGCCGCTCGCGGAGATCGCGGAGCGCATGCGCATCGCGCAAGCGGAGTTGTCCGACATCGCGCTCCCGAAGAAGCTCTGGCGGTTAGCTGATATATTATGTGATGCGGCCGATTCGCTTGCGCAGCAGGCGGGTGGGATAGGCGACCAGGCAGGCGAGGCGGTGCTCGATGCGCTGCTCGCTCTGGATCTCGTCACCGTGCGCGACAGGCTCAGCGAGGCCGCCACGGAGGCGGAACGGGTATCGGTGCTGTACCGGATGACGGATCCATCGGTCTACGGTGGGGGGTTGTACATATGATGGTGGCGCGGCAACGAGACCACGACGAGTCTGCGGACGTTCCGGGCGACCCCTTCGCCGATGTCCTCCATGATGAGGAGCCGGCACTGCTCGTTCGAATAGCCCGCATCGTCGTGCCATGGGTGGTACTCATCGCGGTCGTCACCGCCGTGCTGTCGTTCTGGAGCGAGTTCCGTCTGCAGGCAGACCGGGCAGGTTCGGCCGAGTCGACCTCGACTACGGAGCCCTCATCGGCCCCGGGGACATCGTCTCCAGCGGGAAATGGCTCCGAGGGCGCCACTGAGACCACAGGCAGCGTGTCCACTGATGAGCCGTACGTTCGCGTGAAGGCCGACGGTTTGAACTTCCGCAAGTCCGCGTCAACGGACGGGGAGGTCATCAGGAAGCTTCCCGGTGGAACGATCCTGGCGTACGTGGAGTCGGCGAACGGCTGGTATCACGTCCGCGACGCAGAGGGGGCCGAGGGCTGGGTGGCCGCAGGGGGGAGCTTCACGGAGCTCGTGACACCGTAAGGGGAGGCCTGAGTGAAGATCATAGGCAGTGCCGCCGACTTCTACCGTGTTCGCGTCATCTCCATCGACACTACCGAGGACCTCGATCTGGAGTGGCGCGACGACGTGCTGTACCGCCGCCCGCCATCCGAGATCGTGGGTGAGCGGAGCGCCTACATCGTTGAGGCGGTGACGCTCGACGCACGCGAGGACGCCACCACCATCGCAACATTCGACGACGTGGTCGAGGCGCGCGCGTGGGCCCAGGATCGACAGGAAGAACTCCCTGACCTCACGAAATCCGACTTCGAGGAGCGGTACTTCCCGCAGGATCCCAGCGTCGTCACCTGATGTCCCCGCGCTGCGGGGCCCCCGCGGCTCCTGAGGCGCTCGGCGCACGCAGTGAAGGGCTTATCCATCGGGCGCTCGTCGCCTGCTGTTGACGCTCCCCGGCGGGGTGTCGGTGTCCAGCACATAATAATGTCATAAGATACATTATCGGGCGTACAGTACAAGCAGCACTTAGGGTGACCGAGGGGTCTCCCGGAGTTCAGGGCGTGTGCAGCCGCACGGATGGTCCGGTCATGGACTCAGCGGTGAGCGCGTGAGGCGCGCGGACGCCGTGCCGGTGTTCCCAGGGCACTGACGGGTCAGGATACCGCTGACCCGATCCCGCAAGGCCCTCAGTCCGCGATGCGCGGTGTCCGCCATGTGCCGGGACCATGCGGCTTGAACCAGCCCGCCGGTGTGGACACCACGGTGATGATCGACATCTGGATCCAGTAGATCAGCGGATACAGCACCGCCCACGGGTAGAATCGCACGACCTCACGATCATAGCGACTATCCATAAGAACGCCGGTACCCAGCTGGATAAGAGCGGCCGTGCCGATGACCATGCCCCACCACACGGGAAATGGCGTCGCACCGAGGAGCGGCACCCCGGCCAGCCACGTGACGATCCACATGATGGTGAGAATAAAGAAACAGTATGCCCAGAGTATCGATGCGGTGGCCTCGATGTACACCGGGAACAGACGGCGGTTCTTCCAGCTCTTCCATATGCGGAGATTGCGCCGAAGCACCTGCGCGAGTCCGCGAGCCCAGCGTGCGCGCTGGTTCCAGAGTGCGCGCACCGTCGGCGGTACTTGCATGCGTACCATCGCCCTCGGCTCATACCTGACGTCGTAGTACTTCGCCTGCAACTCCCACGAAGTCGCGATGTCCTCGGTCGCGCAGTCGTGGACGAACAGGCCGACGTCCTCGAGTGCGGACTTGCGGTACAGCGCCATGACTCCGGAGACGGTCATCACACGGCCCCAGACCACCTGTGCGCGTTTGAGCAGCGAGATGATCGAAGAGAACTCCACCGCCTGGATCTTACCGAGCAGCCGGTCCGTGTTCCGGACCCGGGGGTTGCCTGTGACTGCCGCGAGCCGTGGGTTGCGGACGAAGTGCGGCACCATCCAGCGAAGGGCGTCCGGGTCTGGTGTGGAGTCGGCATCGAGCACCATGATGAGCTCTCCATTGGCCAGAGTCATCGCGTCATTCAGCGCCATAGCCTTGCCCTCGTTGATGCGCTTGTCGATGACCGTCAAGCGCTCGTCGTGGAGGAACGCGCTCGCCCGCTCCACGGTCTCGTCGGTCGAGCCATCACTTATGACGATCACCTGTATATTGGGATAGTCCAGCGCCAGCACGCCGGTGATCGTGCGGGTGATCATGTCGCCTTCGAAATGCGCAGGGACGATGACCGTGACCGCAGGGAGATCGGCTTCGGCGATAGCGTAGTAGTCAAGATCGGACCGGCGCTCGCGTCTGAAGGCGAAGATCACCGCGGTCATCGCCCACATGATGGATGTGAACAACGGATACCAGGCGAAGAAGGCGGTGGCGATCAGGTAGACGGGGCTCTGGCCGAAGGTCTGAACGAGCTGCAGCATCAGGCGGACTCCAGAATGATGTGAGCGGTGCGGATGGTCTTGGTTCGGGCGCCACCCTCCCCTTCCACGTCAAGGACGATGAACCGGTCGCCGGCCGCGAACTCGTGACGGACGGGTAGTCCGCTGCTGTCGCGGTCGTACGGGTATTCGACAGCGCGGCTCGCACGCCTCGCACCCTTGCGACGCGAGACGCCGATATTCCACCTGATCCACAGCATGGTGACAGCGATTACCACAACGTCGATGATCATGACGATCACAAGGCTTCTCAGCTGTGCCTCGCTCGGTCCGGCGAGAATGGCGTTGCACCACAGCCAAACGAAGACCAGCCAACCGAAGACGGCGAGCAGGATCTGGACGAGTTCATCTAAGGCACGCCTCATGGAGTTCCCCCGAACGAGTTGCGACAAGCGATACCGTCTGCATCTTAAGATGTGATAATTATCACAAAACGCTGACGCGTGGAGACAGGGTACATGTGGAAGGGGCCGCGCGTCAAGCCGCGCGGCCCCTTTATGGTGCGCTCGGAGAACCGGACGCTATGCGCCTGCGGCCTCTTCCTGCAGTTCGCCCGAGAAATCAGGCGAATCGACAGCAAGCCCCTTCGACTCCCTTGGCAGGATCAGGTTCAGGATGATGCCGAGGAACGTGGCGGTTGCCATTCCCGGGAGGACATAGTCGCCCAGTGGGATGGTAGTGCCGGTGGCCTCCATGCCAACACCGACCACGAGCACCACGCTCGAGAGGATGAGGTTCCTGCTGTGGCTGTAGTCGATGCCGCTCTCTACGAGCATCCGGAGTCCGGAGCTTGCGATCAGTCCGAACAGCAGCAGCGAGATGCCGCCCATGACCGGGACCGGAATCGACTGGATGAGGAACTTGAGCTTCGGCACGAAGCCACCGATCACGAACGCGAACGCCCCCGCATACCAGAAGATCTGAGTCGCATAGACCTTTGTGACCGCCATGACGCCGATGTTCTCGGCGTAGGTGGTGGATGGCGAGCCGCCCACCATGGCCGAGAGGGCTGTGGCCAGCCCATCACCGGCGAGCGACTCGGGCAGGAGCGGTGTGAAGTCCTTGCCAACGATCTCCTGGACCACGAGCAGGTGACCGATATGCTCGATGATGACCACGAGCGCCACCGGCGCGATGATCAGGATCGCGCCGAGGTCCCACTCCGGGAACACCAGCGTGGGCAGGCCGACCCATGCGGCATCCAGTACCGGCTGGAACTGCACCATGCCCATGAACGCCGCGAACACATAGCCCACGATGATGCCCAGCAGCACGGGAATCGTGGAGAGGAACCCCTTGAAGTAGCTCGAGAACACGATGGCTGCTCCGAGCGTCACCAGTGCGACCAAGAGGTTCTTGATGTCGAACGCATCCCCTCCGCCCTTGAGGGCCATGCCTACGGCCGTACCGGCAAGCCCGAGTCCGATCACGATCACGACCGCGCCCACGAGCGCAGGCGGCAGGACCCGGTTGATCCATGCGCTGCCGACGGCCTTGATGATCAGGGCGACCACGACGTAGAGCAGGCCCGCAACGACCAGGCCGCCAAGCGCCGCGGGTATCCCTTTCGTCGCGGCAACGGCGATGATCGGGCCGATGAAGGCGAACGATGACCCCAGGTAGCTCGGGATCTTGTTCTTGGTCAGGATCAGGTACAGGATCGTGCCCGCGCCGGAGGTCATGATCGCGAGCGACGGGTCGAGCCCGGTCAGGATCGGTACAAGCACCGTGGCGCCGAACATCGCCATGAGGTGCTGGAGCGCAAGCGGGATCGCCTGCAGTATAGGAAGCTTCTCGTCAGTCTGAATCGTGCGCTCTGCCACGTGCGCCCCCTAGCCGATCGCAGCCTGGATGCTGGGCAGGACGAACGCGATCACGAACAGCACGCTCGTGATGTACATCAGCCAGTGGATGTCCTTCGCCTTGCCGTGGAGCACCTTGATCAGCACGAAGCTGATGAAGCCGAGGCCGATGCCGTAGCTGATGTTGTACGTGAGCGGGATGCCGACGATCACCAAGAACGCCGGGAATGCGTTCTCGAAATCGTCCCAGGGGATCTCCTTGATGTTGGTCATCATCAGGAAGCCGACGACGATGAGCGCGCCAGCGGTTATGGAGGTCGAGCCGCCGATCATCGCGATCACCGGGGTGAAGAACACCGTCAGGGCGAAGAGCAGGCCGGTGACAACCGACGTGAGGCCGGTGCGGCCACCTTCGGCGACACCCGCGGCCGACTCGACGTAGGTGGTGATGGAGCTGGCGCCGAAGAGGCCACCGACCGCAGCCGCGACCGAGTCGACTGCCAGGATGTTGCGGATTCCCGGCACCTTGCCGTCCTCGTCCACGAAGCCGGCCTGCTCGCCCACGGAGAGCACGGTTCCCATCGTGTCGAAGAAGTCGGTCAGCATGACCGCGAACACGAACAGAAGCAGGGTCGGAGTGAACACATGCAGCAGCGCGATCTTGCCGTCGACCTGCTGGAACGGCGCGAAGAACGTGCTGAAGTCAGGTGTTGCGACGATCTCCTTCGGGAGTTCGGTGACGCCGAAGACGAGAGCGGCCACTGCGGCGACCAGGATGCCCCACAGGATGTCACCCTTCACCTTGAGCGCCATGAAGGCGAAGATCGCCACCAAGCCGATGAGGGTGACCCACACGGCCGGGTTGGCGAAGTCGCCAAGCTGCACGAGGGTGGCGGGGTTGGCCGTCACGAGCCCGCCATCGACGAGACCGATGAACGTGATGAACAGGCCGATGCCAACGCCGATCGCCCGCTTCAGGTTGATCGGGATGGCGTTCATGATGGCCTCACGCAGACCGGTCATCACCAGCAGCAGGATGATGATGCCCTCAACGAACACGACCGACATGCCGACCTGCCACGGTACGCCGGCTCCCAGGATGATGCTGAACGCAACGACCGCGTTGAGACCCATGCCCGATGCGAGTGCGAGCGGGCGGTTGGCGATCAGTCCCATCGCGAGGCACATCAGGGCAGCGCCGAGAGCGGTCGCGGTAGCCAATGCGGGGATCCACTCAGCGCCGGCGTCACCGAACGCCGCCGAGAGGATGCCCGGGTTCACGAAGATGATGTACGCCATCGTCATGAACGTCACAACGCCCGCGAGGATCTCAGTCTTCAGACTCGTCCCTCGCTCCTTGAACTTGAAGAAGGTATCCATAGCATCAGCCTTTCGTAGTCATCGGTACTTGCGGGGTCGCTCCACAGGGCGGATCCGCCGCCGCCGGAGCAAGGCGTCATGCCGATGCGGCCATCCCCCCTCCCACCGGTCCGGGGATGATCCGCTTCTGTGGATACAGGGGGACGGAGGGCACGCGCCTGAGGCGCCGAGTCCTCCCGGGATGGCGTCTGAGATCACACACCGGTGCTGCCAAAGCCACGTTCACCTCGCTCGGTGGAGTCGAGCGTGGCGACTTCGACCAGATCCACGCGCGACACCTTCTGGACGACCAACTGGGCGATCTTGTCCCCCCGCTCGATGTGCACCGGTGTGCGGGGGTCGAGGTTGATGGCGACGAGCTTGATCTCGCCACGGTAGTGGCTGTCGATCAGCCCGGGGGTGTTGACGAAGGACAAGCCAGCGCGCAACGCGAGGCCGCTGCGTGGCTGCACGAAACCTGCGTGACCGGCGGGTATCGCAACCGCAAGGCCGGTGCGGACCAGTGCCCGCTCAAACGGCGCGAGAACGACAGCCTCCGCGGCGTAGAGATCGAGACCGGCGTCACCCTCGTGTGCGTAGGTTGGCAGCGGCAGATCCGGGTCGAGCCGGACGGCGGCGACGGTGAGCGGCGAGGTCGTGTCGGTCATCAGCCTAGTGCGCCAACACCGCGCGCAGGTCGGAGGCGCCTGGTGCCTGTCCGCGCCAGCCCGCGATCTCACGGCCGTAGGAGTCCAGGACCAGCAGGGAGGGCGTCGTATCAACGCGAAACGCCGATGCCTCGGCGAATCCACCGGGATCGGCGATGTCATAGACGAACACATCCGCAACGCCATCCACCGCGCGCAAGGCGGCGGGACACTCAGGGCAGTCGTCCCGGATGAACAGCTTCACTTCCACTCGGTAGCCCTTCGCCTAGTTCGCATCTGCCGCACGTCGTCGTTTGCCGCTCAGTCTCGTGAGTTCGGAGGTGAAACTGTCGAGGTCGTTGAACTCCTTGTACACCGAGGCGAACCTGATGTACGCGACCTTGTCGAGGTCCAGCAAGCGCATGAGCACCATGTCGCCAAGTCGCTTCGCCGGTATCTCATACTGCATCGCGTTGTGAAGGTCGGCCTCGATGTCGTCGATCAGAGCTTCGAGGGCACTGGGTGTGACCGGTCGCTTCGCGGTGGCCACGACAAGCCCCCTCAGGAGCTTCCCCCGATCGAACGGCTCGGTCGAGCCATCCTTCTTCACCACCATGAGGGGCATCTCTTCACGACGCTCGTAGGTGGTGAACCGCTTCGAGCATTCGAGACATTCGCGCCGACGACGAATCGCGTCCTGGGACTCGGAGTCCCGGGAATCGACGACCTTGGTCTCGTTGTGGCCGCAGAACGGGCACTTCATAAGGGTGTCCCCCACATCTTGGCTTGCGCAAAGACTAGCACACAAGATATAGGGCGACAATGCGAATATGGGTCTGCCGGATGTGCGCGGACACGCCGCCCGAGTGGGTGCTCGACGGTCACACCGAAACGGCATCCGCGACACGGGCCGAGCGGGGTCAACGGGGGGTGGGGCTACCGGGGCCTACCGGGATGCGATGGCGACCGCGGTGTCGAGCTGAGCGGGCACCCGCAGAACCTGACCCTCGTGGATCGTGGCGGACTGCAGGGAGTTCGACTCTCTGATCAGCGCGACGGTGTCAGCGGTGCTCAGACCCGGGATGGGATGGTCTTGCGCGAGCGCCCAGAGCGTCGCGGTCTTGGAGACGGTGACTGAAGCCCACGACTCAGGCTTCGGTGGCGCGGGCTCTGCTACCCGGGAAACCACGATGACCAGAGCGGCGCAGATGAGCAGCGTGATGAACACGAGTCTACAGAGGCGCTCGACATCGTATCGGCGGATCGGTGCGACGGCGCGATAGGCACGGGTCTTGGTCCCGTCGCTAGCCTGCGGCGCGCGTACGACGTGTGCGTGTGTACGCATGCTGCCATGGTCAGGCGAGCCGGGGTGCGTCTGGAGTGCGAGTGTCGCTGCCATGGTGTCCTCCTTCGTGGTGTACGCGTCGACCCTAGCGCGCGGGTCTGACATCGAAGCGTGACCACGAACATGTGTTCGTGTGACCATGATAGCGAACACGTGTTCGTTGCACAAGAGGTGATACGAACATGTGTTTGCACGGCGTAAGACCCTGTCGTACACTGGCGATGGACGAAGCGCCACGTTCATCTGAAGGGACGCCTGATGGTCTACAAGCGTGAGCTCACATCACGGCAGCGGCAGATCCTCGACTTCATCAGGGCCGAGATCCATCGGCGTGGGTTCCCGCCGTCCGTACGCGAGATCGGTGAGGCCGTCGGTCTTTCCTCGTCTTCGACGGTGCACTCGCACCTCGCTGCGCTCGAGGCCAAGGGGCTTATCCGTCGCGATCCGTCGAAGCCCCGCGCACTCGAGGTCCTCGACTACCGTGACACCGAACGCGCGGTCGACTACGAGAGCGTGCAGGCAGTGCCGCTGGTCGGCCAGGTGGCGGCTGGCTCTCCGATCCTCGCATCCGAGAACATCGAGGCCACGCTTCCCCTCCCCGCCTCGTTCGCGGGAGAGCATACATTCGTTCTGCGTGTGAAGGGCGAGAGCATGATCGAGGCCGGCATCCTCGACGGTGATTACGTGGTGGTAAGACAGCAGCCCACTGCGACCAACGGTGAGATCGTGGTGGCCATGCTGAACGAGGAAGCCACCGTTAAACGGTTCTACCGCGAGTCGGGCCGAGTTCGTCTGCAGCCGGAGAACCGGACGATGGAGCCGATCTACGCCGATGAGCATGCCGACTTCGCGATACTTGGTAAGGTCGTCGCACTCTTCAGGCGCCTGTAGCAGCCCTCCCTGTGGGATGGCCCACACCGGGCCGCGGATGCTATCGCTCCCACTCCTCTGGCTCGTCGGCGACCGGCGGCAGGAACTCGGCGAGTCGACCGCGAACGGCCTCTGAGGCGACCACGGTCAATCGCGTGCCCTCCGGCAGGTGCTCCTCCGCGAGGATGTGCGCCTGCTCGTGCGCGAGCTGCACCAACTCTCCCCTGTCATACGGCACCGTCACAGTGAGCGGGACGTCGCTTTGCGCGGCGATCGTGGCGATGCGCTCCAGGAGCCCGTCCAGGCCCTCGCCTGTGGCCGCCGCAACGACGACCGCCCCGGGCTGCTGTGCAAGCCGCTGGCGCTCGAGCACCGGCAGCAGGTCAGCCTTGTTGTAGACCACGAGCTGCGGCCTGTCTGCGGCGCCGATCTCTTCGAGAACCACCTTCACCGCACCCATCTGCGCATCACGGTTCGGGTGTGAGCCGTCCACGATATGGAGCAGCAGATCCGCCTCTCGGACCTCATCGAGCGTGGACTTGAACGCCTCGACGAGGCCGTGAGGCAGCTTGTTGATGAAGCCCACCGTATCGGTCAGCGTCACCGATCGCCCGTCAGGCAGATCGAGGCGCCGGGTCGTGGCATCAAGGGTGGCGAAGAGTTGGTCCTGGGCGAGAACGCCCGCGTCGGTGAGCGCGTTGAGAAGCGTTGACTTCCCAGCGTTGGTGTAGCCCACGAGCGCGATACGGAACACTCCAGAGCGTCCTCTTGCCGCGCGCTGCGTCTCACGTGCCCGCGCGACCTGCTTGAGGTCACGCTTCAACTCCGAGATGCGCTTGCGGGTCAGACGGCGGTCGGTCTCCAGCTGGGATTCGCCGGCGCCGAACCTGGCGCCGCGACCGCCTCCGAGCCGCTCGGCCTCAAGGTGGCCCCACATACCGCGCAGCCTGGGGAGCACGTACTCCAGGCGCGCCAACTCGACCTGGAGTTTGCCCTCATGGCTCACCGCGTGCTGCGCGAATATGTCGAGGATCAGCTGGGTGCGGTCGATGACACGGACGTCGGGTAGCAACCCCTCGAGGTTCGCCTGCTGGCTGGGAGTGAGGTCGTCGTCGAAGATGACCGTCGTCGCACGCTCGGAGGTGGCCAGCTCCTCGACCTCCTCGGCCTTGCCCGCGCCGATGAACGTACGAGGGTTCGGCCGCTCGAGCCGCTGCGTGACCGTGCCGACGACGGTGGCGCCAGCGGTGTCCACGAGACGGTTAAGCTCGGCGAGATCGTCCTCGAGGGTCCAGCCATCCGAGCGCGGACGGTCGATACCCACGAGCACGGCCCGTTCCTCTGTGTCGGTGATGACCTCGTATGCGTTACGCACCATGCGTGCGGCGATCTCCTTCTAGAGTGCGTCGGCCATGCGCTGCAACGCCTCGGCGAGGCGGTCATCAGGCGTGGCGAGCGAAATGCGGACGTACCCCTCGCCATCGGGCCCGTATGCGCTGCCGGCGGGCATGATGACGCCAGCCTTGTCGAGGACCAGTCCGGCGTACTCCGCCGAGGTGTAGCCCTCGGGGATGCGGGCCCACACGTAGATCGTCCCGGCCGAGCGGCGCGCGGAGAGGCCGATCGACGGCAGCGTGTCGAGCACCATGTCACGGCGGCGCTGATAGACCTCGCGCATCTTGGCCACGTCGTCCTGCGGGCCGAGCATGGCCTCCATAGCGGCCTGCTGGATGGCGGTGAACTGCCCCGAGTCGACGTTGCTCTTCACGATGCCCAACGTGCGGATGGCATCGGCGTTCCCGCAGGCGAAGGCGATACGCCAGCCGGTCATGTTGTACGCCTTGGAGCAGCTGAAGAACTCGATCGCCACGTCGCGGGCACCGGGCCGCTCCATGATGCTGGGCGGAAGGTATCCATCGAACCCGATCTCGGAGTACGCGTTGTCGTGCACCAGGAGCAGGTCATGCTCCCTGGCGAACGCGATCGCGCGATCGAAGTACTCCACCGGGGCGGCGACGGCCGCGGGGTTGTTGGGATAGCTGATGAACATCATCTTGGCGCGTGCGAGAACATCGGCGGGCGTGGACTCGAAGTCGGCCAGCCAGTCGTTCTCCTCGTTCATCGGCATGTAGTGGGTCTTGCCACCGATGAGCACGCCGCCGGTGCTGTACACCGGGTATCCCACGCCGGGAACGAGGGTGTAGTCGTCCACGTCGATGAACGCCGGAAAGAGATGCGCGATGCCCTCCTTGGAGCCGATGAGGCCGAGCACCTCGGTATCCGGGTCGAGCTCCACACCGAAGCGGCGGGTCATCCACTCGGCGCACGCGGCACGGTACGGACGCGAGCCCGCGTACGCAGGGTACTGATGGTTGGCCGGATCAGTGATGGCGGTGGCCATCGCGTCGATGATCCGCTGCGGCGTGGGCATGTCAGGGTCACCGATGCCGAGTGAGATGACGTCGACGCCTTCGGCTTCCTTGAGGGCCTTCTTGCGGTCGATCTCGGCGAACAGATACGGCGGCAGGTCGGCCATGCGCTGTGCGATCCTCAACGTACGTCATCCCCTCGTCGGTGTATGCGGATACCGGGTCATCGTACCAGAGCGCGCCGGCTGACCGGCGCGCCGGTCACGCTTCGTCGGGCAGTTCGATGGTGCCGGTGAACGACACCGCGGCGGAGCCCGTCATGTAGACGTGGTCGTTCTCATGCCAGCGGACGAACAGGTCGCCGCCCGGGAGTTCGATGGTTGCTTCGCGACCGACACGGCACGACAAGGTGCCCGCCACAAGGACCGCGCATGCGCCGGTGCCGCAGGCGAGCGTCTCACCCACACCACGCTCCCACACACGCATGCGGATCGTGTTCTCATCGATGTGCTGCGCGAACTCGACGTTCGTGCCCTCGGGGAAGCGTTCGTTGGTGGCGATGAACGGCCCAACGGTCTCCACCGGTGCGGTCTGCACATCGTCCACCCATGTGATGACATGGGGGTTCCCCATGTTGACTGCGGTGAGGCCGAACGTGCCGTACGGCGTTTCCAGGGGACAGTCGTAGATCTGCTCGCCGTCGAAGAGCGCGGGGATGTCGGCGGGCGCGAGCGCGGGTACACCCATGTCGACCGTGGCCGACTCAAGGAGTCCGGATCCGTCGCGCACGAATGTCACGGGCTTCAGGCCGCCAAGGGTCTCGATCACCAGCGACGTCGCGTCGGCCGCGACCATGCCATTGTCGACGACGTACTTGGCGAAGCAGCGGGCGCCGTTGCCGCACATCTCGGCGAGCGATCCGTCCGCATTGAAGTAGTGCATGTAGAAGTCGGCGTCCGGCGTGGTAGCGGGTCGCACGAGGATGAGTCCGTCCCCACCGATGCCGAAGTGCCTGTCGCAGAACCATGCGACGGCCTCTGGCGACATCTCGAGCGCCTCATCGCGGTCGTCGATCATGACGAAATCGTTCCCGAGGCCGTTCATCTTGGTGAACGTGAGCTGCACGCGAACCTCCCTACGCGTCGTGTTCGGACGATTCTACCAGGTCGAGCACGCGCCCGGCCGCCTGCTTGGCCGACAGCCCGGTGACATCGATCCATTTGATGCGGCTATCGCCCCGGAACCAGGTGAGCTGCCGCTTGGCATACCGGCGGGTCGAGCGCTTGATGGTATCGATCGCCTCTGACAGGCCGGATTCCCCTGCGAGCACCGGCACGAGCTCCTTATAGCCGATCGCCTGGGTGGCGGTCAGCGCCGAGGCGAGACCGGTCTCCAGCAACTCGCGGACCTCCTCCACCAGCCCCGACTCGATCATCGCGTCGACACGCGCATCCACGCGCCGGTACAGCTCGTCGCGGTCCACGGTAAGGCCGACGAGGAGGGTGCGCGGGTAGTGGAAGTCACGCTCGCGGAAGCCGGCAGCCTGTGTGGCGTACGACGTGCCCTCGGCGAGCATCTCCAGTGCACGCAGCACGCGCCTGGCGTTATTGGGGTGGAGCAGCGCGGCCGAGGCCGGGTCCAAGCGGTCCAGCTCGGCGTAGAGTGCGTCGCCCCCCTCTTCGGCCAGGCGGGCCTCCAGGCGCTCGCGGGCGGGGCTGAGGGTGTCCCCGGCAGGGAACTCCATGTCGTCGAGCGCCGCCCGAACGTACAGGCCCGTCCCGCCCACCACCACCGCGGGCGTGTTCCTCGCGAGGAGAGCATCGATGGCCGCACGCGCGTCACGCTGGTACAGCGCGGCTGAGTACGGCGTGCCGGGGTCCACGAGGTCGACACAGTGGTACGGCACCGGGCGTTCCGCAGGCGGCGTCTTCGCGGTCCCGACGTCCATGCCGCGGTACACCTGCATGGAGTCGGCGCTCACAATCTCGGCGTCGAGTGCGACGGCCACGAGGTCGCTCACGACGCTCTTCCCGACGGCTGTAGGGCCGAGTATGCCGATGATGTCGTATGCCCGCACGCTAGTGGTACCTGTCGACAGCGAAGCGCTCGAGGCGGACGCGCTCGCCCGGCCTGATGCCCGCCTTCTGGCGGGCGATGGCCACCTGCTGCTCGACCGAGTCGATGCCCTTGAGGTCCGGGAGCAGCAGCCCACGCCGCCAGTCGGCCGAGACGATCACGCCCCACACGCGGGGGTCCAGGTCCTCGAGGGTCGCGGGTTCCGGTTCGTGCAGCACATCCACGGAGATGTCCAGACCATCGAGTTCGTCGGCGGTCATCGCCGGGAACCGCGGATCGGCGGTGGCCGCCTGGATCGCGTTGTGCACTATCTCCTCGGCGAGCGTCGATGCGGTGGGTGCGATGGTGCCGATGCAGCCACGCAAGGCGTTGTTCCGGTGCAGGCTCACGAAGGCGCCGTGGCGCTCCGCGAGCAGACCCTCGGGCGCGGCGGGAGCGATGATCCGGTGCTCCCGCAGATACGTGGCGATCGCACGTCGGGCCAGCACCACCGGCTCAGACTCGGTCGTGGCAGGCGGGCCAGCGCCGTCGAGCACCGCCAGCAGCTCCGGAGAGGCGGCGACCCCCGTGGCGTATCCGACGCCCCAGGGCCCTTCGTGCGAGAGTATGCGGGTCCGCGCGTCGGTGCCGATGAGGAACCCGCCGAGGGTCACGAACGAACGCAGCCCGCACTCCCCCGCCTCCTCTATGAGGCCGGGGTCGAGTTGCTCGAGCGCGGCGTAGTCGTCGCTGGCGAGCGCCTCGACGAGCGCTTCATCGAAGACCGCGCCGCGGGGCGTGTAGCCCGCGGGAGCGTCAGGGGTGAGGCGGTGGCTGCAATCACCGCTTGCGACGAACGCGACCCGCCTGCCAAGGGTGGCTGCGGCTGCGGCGATAGCCTCGCCGAAGCGGCGGTGGTGCTCGAGGGGCAGGAACGACAGCGACACCTCGACGAGCGGATATTCGCCCTCACGGTCGAGGAAGTTCAGCGGAACGAGCGCGCCGTGGTCGAGCTCCCCCGGCTCGAGGGCGGGGTGATCGGTCCGGGCGACCGCCTGGAGGCCGGATGCCCGGGCGGCATCGATGATCGAATGAGCGAGCGCCGGGTCGCCAGCAGGCGCCAGCCGCACGTCGCGCGCACCGAACTGGCCGAGGTCACCCCTATAACGCTCAGAGGCGTCGACGGCGAAGGCGTCACGGGCCAGCGGCGCATGTGGCGACATGAGCACCACGGTGTCGGGCTTGAACGCACGAAGCGCACGTGCCGCAAGGTCCATCGACGCGATCGACGCCGACGTGACGCGCGCCCGTTCACCCCCCACCTCGGGCACCATTATGGGCGGGTGCGGGGCGATGATGCCGAGCGTGCTTCCGATCATGTCAGTCACCTCCGGGCCACCAGGAGCATTCCCGCCGCGGGGCGCACGCTAGACCGTTCCGGTGGCGAACTCCCCGGTGAGGAACCACGGGTGCGCGCCTGTGATGCGGATCGGCTGGATCGTGCCCTCATACTCGGAGGCCGAGCGGCCCGCCGGCACCGGCACGTGCACCAGGCGGTTGTGCGGCGTGCGTGCGGACAGGACACGCGGGTCGCGCCGGGACGCACCCTCGATGAGGCATCGGTCGACACGCCCGACCATGCGCTGGTTGGAGGCGAACGACAGGTCCCGCACCAGCTCGGCCAGCCGATCGAACCGGACCTGCGAGACCTCGCGCGGCACGGTGTCGGTCAATGACGCCGCGGGTGTTCCTTCACGCGGAGAGTAGATGAACGTGAATGCGTGGTCGAAGCCGACGCGCTCCACAAGGTCCATGGTCTGCTCGAAGTCCTCGTCGGTCTCTCCGGGGAAGCCGACGATGATGTCGGTCGAGAGCGCGATATCGGGTACCGCGGCGCGGAGGCGCTCGATGCGGGCGAAGTAGCTTTCGCGCGTGTAGCGCCGGTTCATCGCGGCGAGTATCGCGTTGGAGCCATGCTGGACCGGCAGATGCAGGTATGGCATCAACGCCGGCACGTCGGCCAGCGCGTCGATCGTGTCGTCCGAGAGGTCCTTCGGGTGGCTGGTGGCGAACCGGACACGCGGGACGCCTGCGTGCGCCACGGCGCGCAGCAGCTCGGCGAAACGCGGCTGTCCGTAGCGATCGCGCCCGTACGAATTGACGTTCTGTCCGAGCAGGGTCACCTCGAGCACGCCGTCGGCCACGAGTCCCGTCACCTCGGACACGATGTCCTCGAACACCCGGCTGCGCTCGGGGCCGCGCACGGCGGGCACGATGCAGTAGGCGCAGTGGTTGTCGCACCCCACGGTGATGGGTACCCAGGCGTGCCAGGGATGTTCACGCACCGTGGGGAGGTCGCTCGCGAACGCGTCGGTCCCGGTGAGCACGCGGGCGGTCGGGCTGCCCGACGCCGCGGCCTCGATCAGCGACGGCAGGTCCTCGATGTTGTGCGTGCCGAAGACGACATCGACATGCGGCAGCCTCCGCAGCATCTCCTCGCCGTCGCGCTGCCCCACGCATCCGCCCACCGCGATGATCACCTCGGGACGCCCGCCGGTCTTGATGGCCTTGAGCGATGCTACCTGTCCGTACATGCGATCGTCGGCGGTCTCGCGCACCGCACACGTGTTGAACACGATCACATCCGCCTCGTCGTCGGACCGGGCGGCGATGTAGCCATGCGATTCGAGCAGTCCGGCCATACGTTCGGAGTCGTGCTTGTTCATCTGGCAGCCGAAGGTATGGATGATGTAGCGGTTCATCGTGTGCCTCTCGAATGGGCAGCGGCTTCAGCAAGGGCCTCGACCGCACGGTCGGGCGCGGCCGCGCAGCCCATATCGCCGCCTTCGCGTGGCGAACCGTGGAAGTCCGAGCCCCCGGTGGCGATCAGGCCGTAGCGACCGGCAAGGTCGGCGTAACGACATGCGGTGTCCGGGGCGTGCGAAGCGTGGAACGCCTCGATGCCGACGATGCCAGCGTCGATGAGCGACGGCAGCATGTCATCGATGTCATTCAGGCCCGGATGGGCGAGCACCGCAACGCCGCCAGCATCCCTGATCCAGGCGATGGCGTCTGCGGGCCGGATGAGCGCCTTGGATGCAAAGAACGGGGCGCCATCGCCCAGGTAGCGGTCGAACGCGTCGTGCATGTCGCGCGCATGACCCGCCTCGATGAGCGCCCGTGCGATGTGCGCACGGCCCACGGCGCCGTCCTGATCGGTGTCCAACTCGAGCGTGTCGGGGTCTATTGCGATCCCTGCAGTGGCAAGCGCGTTGACGATACGCCGCGCACGCGCGCGTCGTCCCTCGCGGAGCGAGGCGAGCCTGGCCAGGAAGATCGCGTCGAGGTGATCGATGAAGTAGCCGAGCATGTGTACCGTGCGGCCGTCAGCGCTGGCTGAGAGCTCAACCGCTGGCACGACGGTGAGCCCGGTACCACGGGCGGCCTCGAGCGCCGGTGCGACCGCGGCGACACTGTCGTGGTCGGCGATGGCGATTGCCGGCAGCCCGAGCGTGAGCGCACGCGCCACGAGGGCCCCGGGCGGGAGGAGTCCGTCGGAGAATGTGGAGTGCAGGTGGAGGTCCGGGCCGGGCATGCGGATCAGGGGTGCAGCGGCGGACGCGGCTCCACGAGCAGGCGGATGGCCGTGCGCTCTTCGCCGTTGATCTCGATGTCGGCGAATGACGGGGTACAGATGAGGTCGAGCCCCATGGGTGCGACGAAGCCGCGAGCGATGGCGATGGCTTTGATCGCCTGGTTGAGCGCTCCGGCGCCGACGGTCTGGATCTCGACCACACCCTGCTCGCGGATGACGCCCGCAAGGGCGCCTGCAACGGAGTTGGGACTGGACTTGGTGGAAACCTTGAGAACCTCCACGGTGCCTCCTGGTGCGGAATCCTGGTGGTGTCGTTGCTGTGGATGTGGTGTGACCGAGGTCTGCGTCTGATACGGGTGCGCCGTGAATGGCGTGCGAGAAGTATAGCCCATCGGGTGCTCATCAAGCATCATCATGCGGTGCCGGGGCTCAGTCTTCCTTTTCCACGGAAAAGCGCACGGTGATCGCGTCGCGACCCACCGTCACTTTGGGTTCGCCCTTGAGGTTCAAGTAGTACCGTTCGGCGAGCACATCGAACGCGCGACTGAGTTCGGCGCGGAACGCGACGAGATCGCCGTGGTGGATGCGCAAGGAGCGCCTGTCACGGTAGATATCGGGGGCCGAGGGTGCCGAAGGCTCGTCCTCGACCGAGAGCGATGTCAGCAGTGACTCAAGAGGTGCGAGTTCGCCTGCGAGTATGCGATGCGACGTGCGCTCTGAGACGGGAAGCGCGATCGTCTCAGCCGTGGCGGTGAGTTCCGCGGCATCGGAACACGCGGCCGGTCGCTGCCACACGCAGAGCCGATCGAGGTCTTCACAGAACATCAGGTCGGCGATGTCGAGCCGGTCACGGCCCAGGGCGTGGAGCGTGGCGAGGATCTCGGTGGGTGTGCCGAGGTAGATCTCGAGTTCGGGGTGCTCGCAGGCGAATTCCACGAGTCGCCGGATGATGTTGTGGGGTCCGCGCGCGACACGGAGCCTCCCCGTCTCATCGGGCTCCACAACGGGCCAGGTCGACTGGTCGGCACGCTCGTTCAGGTGGCCTGAGTCGACGACGACGCTGATCGACGCGCCCTTGTGCGGCGCAGAGGACGCGACGCGGGCCTTCGATGCGTTGGACCGCACGGAGAACAGCGCCATGCCGCGTCCGTGCACGCCCCACCGGTCCATGACCATGGTCTCGAGCTTCGACGTGACCCGGGGCTCGAACACGGCCTCCTGGAGCGCATGAGGGATGCCCACGCCATCGTCGATCATCGTGAGCATCCTCGTGCTCCCCTCGCGGGTGGTGGCGACGAAGATGCGCTGGGCGTGCGCGTCCCGGGCGTTCCGGAGCAGCTCGATGATGACGTCCTCGATGCTGCGGATGTCGTGCTTCGCCTGCCTGCGCTCGGCCTCAGGCACACGGAGCCGGACGTATCCGTCACCAAGGGTCTCTTCGACCTTGAGGTAGCCATCGCCCGACACCGAAGTGACGAAGTCTATGAGGGGGTCGTGTTCGCTCATGATGTCACCCAGGGTGCCATGCCTGACCGTCCTTCTCAAGAGCAAAGGGACCGCATGCGGTCCCTTTGCGTCGATACCGGGTAGGCGGTGCGCATGAGCACGCCGCTGTCACATCACTTCGCGTACTCGATCGAACGGCTCTCGCGGATGACCATGACCTTGATCTGTCCGGGGTACTGCAGTTCTTCCTCGATCTGCTTGGCGATCTCGCGGGCCATCATGAGCGAGTCCGTGTCCGAGACCTCCTCGGGCTTGACCATGACCCGGATCTCGCGACCCGCCTGCATCGCGTACGACTTCTCGACGCCCTTGTGTGACTCGGCAAGAGCCTCGAGCTTCTCGAGCCGCTTGATGTAACTCTCGAGCGTCTCACGACGTGCGCCAGGACGTGCGGCGGAGATGGCGTCGGCAGCCTGCACGATGACCGCCTCGACCGTCTGCGGCTCGACGTCACCGTGGTGGGCCTCGATGCAGTGCACGACCTCCTTGTTCTCGCCAAGTCGGCGGGCAAGGTCGGCGCCGATGACGGCGTGAGGGCCTTCGATCTCGTGATCGATCGCCTTGCCGAGGTCGTGCAGCAGTCCGGCGCGCTTCGCGAGTGCGGGATCGAGCCCGAGCTCGGCGGCCATGACGCCCGAGAGATACGCGACTTCGAGCGAGTGGTTCAGGACGTTCTGGCCATAGCTCGTGCGGTAGCGCAACCGGCCGAGGGTACGGACGATGTCGTGATGCAGGTTGTGCACACCGGTGTCGAAGACCGCCTGCTCGCCGGCTTCGAAGACCTGCTGGTCCACGAGGACCTCGGCCTTCTTGAACATCTCCTCGATACGGGCGGGATGGATGCGGCCATCGGCGATGAGGTTCTCGAGCGTGATGCGGCCCACCTCGCGGCGTACCGGATCGAAGCTCGAGAGGATGACCGCCTCCGGGGTGTCGTCGATGATGAGGTTGATGCCGGTCAGCTGCTCGAAGGCCCGGATGTTGCGGCCTTCGCGACCGATGATGCGACCCTTGAGGTCATCCGAGGGGATGTGGACGACCGACACCGTCGACTCGGCGGTGTGATCGGCGGCGACGCGTCCGATCGCGATACCGATGATGTTGCGGGCCTTGCGGTCCGCCTCTTCGCGCGCCCGCTGCTCGGCCTCACGAACGATCAGCGCGGCGTCGTGGTCGACCTCCTGGCGCACCCGGTCGAGCAGCACCGATTTGGCCTGGTCTGATGTCATACCGGCCAGCGACTCCAGGCGGCTCTTCTCTTCGGCGATCGCGTCTTCCAGGTCCTTCTCGCGCTTGGCGATCTGGCCGGCCTGACTCGACAGCTGGTGCTCACGCTTGTCGACGGACTCGGTGCGCCTCTCGATGGACTCCTCGCGCTGCAGCAAGCGGGTCTCCAGTGCGGTGAGCTCCTTGCGGCGCTCCTTCATCTCCTCATCGGCCTGAGCCTTCTGATGGAAGATCTGATCCTTGGCTTCAAGAAGCATCTCTTTGCGGGTCGTCTCGGCTTGCTTCTGAGCATCGGCGAGCATGCGTTCCGCGGCCTCACGGGCCTGGTTGGCCTTGCCTGCGATGATGAAGCGATTGATGACGATGCCGAGGACGACGCCGACGATGAGTCCGAGCAGTGCGGTGACCAGTGGTTGCATCGGGCGTGCCCTCCCTTCCGGGTTTCGATGTGCGAAATCAGGTCTCCATGCGGTGGCTGATCCTGCATTCGCCCGGACCCGGGAAGGGATGGTTCGATCCCTATGAACCCGAAAGCCGGGCACCACGCGCCCGGCAAGTACGATCACTCTATCGGTTCGACTGTGCGTATGGGGCGAATACACCACTCCCTCGGAAGCGGTGCCGCCCGTATCACCATGTAGAACCTCATACGAACCAGACAGCCTCACAAGCCCGCCGGTTCGATCGCATTTGCCGTGCTCATCCTACCTGCGCGTGATGTCGGGCGTCAAGCAGACGCCTGTCCTGAGCAGCGGGAACCGATCACCGGGCGGCACTACGGAACATCATCGTGATGATCGTCGGGCGTCGCCTCCGACGAGATCACGACGCGAGCGGCCGAAAGCGCATCGGCGATCGCGAATCCGCGTCTCACGAGGCGCGCACCAAGGCGATCGACGGTGTCGCCGGGCCGCACCGCGCGTCGTGCGGCTACAAGGGCCCGGTCACGCTCTCCTTCGGCTGGTGCGTAGGTGTCGACGAGCTCTGTGACCAGATCCTCCCCTAGCCCGGAGCGACGCAGCGATCGGACTGCACGACCGCGGCCGTAGCCGCGTCCGTCGACCAAGATGCGCGCAGCCTGTTCCGCATAGCGCCTGTCATCGAGAAGACCGGTATCGAGCAGCCGCTCGACCGTCGTGTCGATCGTGGCCGCCGAGTACCCATCATCCGCGAGACGACCGCGCATCTCTGTCTCCGTGCGCTCCCGGTACGCGAGGAGCCGCAGGGCGCGCTCGCGGGCGGCCTGCGGCTCCACTTCGGCGATCTGTGCGGAAAGCTCGTCGAGATCGACGCGGGCGCCGACGTTGAGCCCGAGGGCGCTCGCGACCGGGCCGGGAACGGCGCGCCAGGAGACACCGTCGATTTCGATCTCTCGACGCTTCACACCCCGACGTGTATGGATCGCGGTTATCTCATGCTCGCCGGTCATGGGATCGGCCTGAGCGCTACTTCGCGGCCTTCGGCGACTGCTTGGCGCCGGAGGCAGGCTCGGCGTCTGCCGGCGCGACTGGTTCGCTGGTGATTCCTGCGCCCCGGGCCCCTGGGAGCCCTAGCTTCTCGCGGATCTGCGCGTCGATGGTGTCACGTAGATCAGCGTGCTCACGCAGGAACTCCTTGGCGGCCTCACGACCCTGTCCGAGCCGCTCCTCGCCGTAGTTGTACCAGGCCCCGGACTTCTGCACGATACCCTCTTCCACGCCGAGGTCGAGGAGGCTGCCTTCTTTCGAGATACCCTGGCCGTACATGATGTCGAACTCCGCCTGCCGGAACGGAGGCGCGACCTTGTTCTTCACGACCTTGGCGCGTACCCGGTTGCCCACAAGATCGGTGCCTTGCTTGATGGAGTCGATGCGGCGAACGTCGATCCGGATAGACGCGTAGAACTTCAGCGCGCGGCCACCGGAGGTGGTCTCCGGACTGCCGAACATCACCCCGACCTTCTCACGCAGCTGGTTGATGAAGATGCACGTGGTGTTGGACTTGTTGAGTGAGCCTGCGAGCTTCCGCATCGCCTGGCTCATGAGCCGCGCCTGCAGACCGACGGTGACATCACCCATCTCGCCTTCGAGTTCAGCACGGGGCACGAGTGCCGCGACCGAGTCGACGACGATGACATCGATGGCGCCCGACCGCACGAGCATGTCGGTGATCTCCAGCGCCTGCTCGCCGGTGTCCGGTTGCGAGATGAGGAGGTCCTCGATGTCCACTCCGAGGCGTGCGGCGTACGCGGGGTCGAGCGCGTGTTCCGCATCGACGAACGCCGCGACTCCCCCGGTGCGCTGGGCTTCGGCGACGATCTGCAGTGCGAGGGTGGTCTTGCCGGACGACTCTGGACCGTAGATCTCGACGATCCGGCCGCGGGGAACACCGCCGATGCCGAGCGCGGCATCGAGGGCCAGTGAACCGGTGGGAATGGATTCGATCTGCTGGGTCGCCGCGTGCTCACCGAGGCGCATCAGTGAGCCCTTGCCGAACTTTCGCTCGATCTGCTCGCGCGTGAGGTCGAGCACCTTTTCCTTGTCCTGCTGCATGAGTGCCTGCTCCTTATCCGTATGCCGCGACCCCCTGAAGGCTGCATCGAACGTACACGAACACGTGTTCGATGTCAATCAATCGCCCAGGGACATCACCGCGAACCGATCGTACACCGGACCATCCGGTGTGAGTGTCGACGTGTAGAGCATAACCTCGCGCACTGACATCGATCTGTGGGGCACGGGAACATGTTCAAGGGCCGCGTCCATCGACCGGGCGGCATCCGGCGCGAGGTGACGCGGGCGCCGGGCGCGACAGAGGGTGACATGCGGCGAGAAGCGTCGTGTCTCAGGCGCCGCCCCTTCGCGTACCACTACATCTTCAATCGAGCGCGCGAGCCGGATCGTGCGGTCGGCGCCGGCCTCCGGAACGGCCCAGATCATCGAGGCGGACCGCAACCGGGGCACGGCGCGGACCCTATCGATGCTGAGCGTGTACGGCACATGACAGCGTAGTGTGGTGTCGGCCGCCTCGGCATACCGGTGCAGGACGCTCTCCGGGATGTCGCCGAGGAACCGCAGCGTCACGTGCAGATTCTCTGGCGACACCCACTTCTCACCGGCCCACGCGGGGTCGGCGTCCAGGCACGCGCGCCGGCAGTCGCCGAGCGCGCCTGTGATTGCGGGCGTGAGTGCGATCGCGAAGAACGCGCGAGGCATCAGCTGTCCAGCAGCGAACGCCTGAGCAGGTCGAGGGCGGTGGTCCGTGCCCGGTGTCGTACCATCGCGCGATCGCCGCCGTAGCGATGCATCTCGGTCGAGGTACCACCACCGGCGTGTGCCACCGCGAACCACACCGTGCCCAGCGGCTTGTCGGGGGTTCCTCCGCCCGGGCCTGCGATCCCGGTGGTGGCGACCGCGCGAGTCGCGCCCGGAATCGCCAGCGCGCCACGCGCCATGGCGATCGCCACGGCCTCGGAGACCGCGCCGTGCGCCTCGATGAGCGCCGGATCGACTCCCAGGGCGGCTGACTTCGTTTCATTGGCGTACGCGACCACGGAGCCTCTGAACACCTGTGATGAGCCAGGCACATCGGTGAGCGCGGCGGCGACCAGACCGCCAGTGCATGACTCGGCGGTGGCAAGCGACGCACCGGACTCCGCTGCCAGGCGGATGACTGTGGCGGCAAGCGACGACCCGTCGGCGGAGTAACACGCGTCGCCGAGCGCGGAGCGGGCCGCACGCGTGGCGGCGGTGAGCTCGACATCGTCACCCGTGGAGGATACCAGGATGACATCGACCTCCCCCGGCCCGCCGAGCAGCGTGAGTTCGACCGTGGGGTACGAGGTGAGCAGCGGCAGCACCGCGTGGCCGGCATCGGACTCGGTGATGCCCACGCACTTCAGTGTGACAGGTGGTGCCGAGGCGACGCGCCCGCGAAGAACCTCGTGCAACATGGGGCGCATCTCGTGTGGAGGCCCGGGCAGTATCACCAGCGTGTGCCCGGCGTACTCCACGACCTGACCCGGCGCGGTGCCGGTCGTGGCCGGCAGCACCCGCGCGTCGTCGATCACGTCGGCCTGGTGGAGCAGTGAGATCGCCGACGCGGGATCTCGATGTAGCGAGATGCGCGCGCTCAGCGCAGCCTCGATCGCCGGGTCGCGTGTGAGGCCGCGCCCCACGACGAGTGCCGCGGCTTCACGCGTGACGTCATCATGGGTGGGGCCGAGCCCGCCCGTGACGATGACGAGAGCGCGGCGCGATAGCAGTTCGGCAAGCGCCATGACGATGGCGTCGAGGTCGTCGGGAACGGAGACCATCTCGCGGACGCTGTAGCCGGCGTTCACGAGCGCCAGCGCGACCTCGGCCCCGTTGGTGTCGAGCCGGTGGCCGGTCGTGAGCTCGGTCCCCACCGTGACGACTGCGGCGGTCTCGAGCGTGCGCACGTTACGCCTCCCGCTCCCACGGACCGGTGAGGATGTCCCGGGCGTGATAGAAGTAGTCGACCATCGACCAGATGGTCATCAGTACCGCAGCGCCCATGACCAGCCACGAGAGCGTCTGGAACGCTGTGGCCCAGGTCCCGAGCAAATCGTTCAGGAGCGCCGTGTCTTTCAGGAGGAAGCCCACGATGGCGACGATCTGCAGGATCGTCTTCACCTTCCCGTGGGACGACGCGGCGATCACGCGTCCCTCGGCGACAGCGACCATTCTGAGTCCGCTCACCACGAGTTCACGGCTGATGATCACGAGGGCGATCCATGAGGGCAGCTGCTCGAGGTCGACGAGCGCGATGAGGGCGGCGGTGACCAGCAGCTTGTCGGCGAGCGGATCGATGAACTTGCCGAAGGTGGTCACCTGGTTGCGTGTGCGTGCGATGTGCCCGTCGACCGCGTCTGTGGCGGCGAGCGCTGTGAAGATCGCCGCCGCGATCCATGGTTGCGTGACGCGCCACCATGAGGGCGGGTCGATGAACGCGGGCCACTCGCCGAGAAGCACCACCAGGAACACCGGGATGAACACCATGCGCAGGATCGTGATGCGGTTGGCGAGGTTCAGGTCAGGCATCGGTGACCTCCCCGATCAGATCGTAGCCGAGCGAATCGGTGATCGTGAGTTCCACGAAGTCCCCAACCGGCACTTCGGTGTCCACCAATGTGACCCCGTCGACATCGGGGGCCTGCCCACATGTTCGGCCGAAGAGCTCGCCATCCTCGTCGAAACCTTCGACGAGGACCTTCTGTCGCGTGCCGACCAAGGCGGCGGCGCGCGCGAAACCGATGGAGTCCGCGATGTCTCGAACCCGCTGCGCGCGCTCATCGGCCACCGCGGGTTCCACCTGCTCCGGGAGCGAGGCGGCCACTGTGCCCTCCTCCGACGAGTACGTGAAGACACCCACGTAGTCGAGCTCGGCCTCGGCGAGGAACTCCTCGAGGACACGTGCGTCATCGTTGGTCTCACCCGGGAAGCCGGTCATGATGGTGGTGCGGAGGACCACGCCGGGAAGAACCGAGCGGACACGGTCCACGAGCGCGAGATGAGCCGCGGCGTCTCCGGTGCGGCCCATGGCTGCGAGCACGGGTCCGGAGGCGTGCTGGAGAGGGATATCAAGGTACCGGCAGACGTGCGAGGCGTTCGCGAGCGCATCGAGCAGCGCGTCGGTCACTCCATCGGGCTGCACGTACATCAGTCGCAGCCGGAAGTCGCCCTCGAGCGCGTCGAGACGCTGTACGAGCATCGCGAGGTCCTCCCCCGCGCACAGGTCCACGCCGTACGACGCGATGTCCTGACCCACCAGGACGAGTTCGCGGGCGCCGTGGTCGATCAGCCAGCGGGCCTCATCGACGAGCGCATCGAGGGGTGCCGACACGAACGGGCCGCGGATAGCGGGGATGGTGCAGTAGGCGCACCGGCGGTCACAACCCTCGCTCACCTTCAGGTACGCGGTGCTGCCGGGGATGAGCCGGCCGGGGCCTGAGGCCGCCTTCGCGGGGCTGCCGAGCAGCTCCTCAAGGGTGGCGAGCAACCCGCCTTCGGCGGTCACGGGCAGGAGCGCATCGGCCTCGGACAGCGCGTCACGCAGATCGTCGCCATAGCGCGACGGCAGGCAGCCGGCAACGATGATGCGCCGGCCGGGCCGTGCCGGACGCCAATCGGTGTGGAGTGAGAAGAACTCCGCGATCGCCTCCTCGGTGGCCGGCTGGATGAAAGCGCAGGTGTTGAGCACGACAGCGTCGGCGTCGGCGATGTCGTCCACGAGCCGGTACGCCGAGGAGGACACTGCCGCAGCCATGCGGTCAGTGTCGACCTCGTTCTTGGGGCAGCCGAGCGTGACGAACGCGATGGCGGGAACCTCGGGCACCGCGCGCCTACCGGTAGTTCACGAACTGCAGCGGGATGCCGTAGTCGTGTTCCTTGAGGAAGCCGATGACCGCCTGCAGCTCGTCCCTGCTCGATGAGAAGACGCGCACCTTGTCGCCCTCGATCTGCACCTTCACCTTGAACTTCTCGTCGCGGACTTCCTTGTTGATGCGACGCGCGATCTCGGCGTCGATACCGTTCACGATCGTGCCCACGACGCGGCTGCTGCCTCCGGAGCCGGTCTCGGCCTTGCCCCACGACACGGCCTTGAGATCGATCGAACGCCGGACGAGCTTGGACGACAGGATGTCCTGTACCTGCCCGAGCACGAAGTCACTGGGGGCGCTCACGCTCACGGTGCCGGCGGAGCGGTCGAAGGTGATGGTCGAGCCGGTATCCTTCAGGTCATAGCGCTGTGTCAGCTCCTTGACCGACTGCTGTACAGCGTTGTCGACTTCCTGCATGTCGACCTGCGAGACGACGTCAAAACTCTGGTCCTTAGCCATCCGATACTCCTATCAGTCGAGCGCCTACTCGTCGGCGGCGCTGAGCGTCATTTCGGCGATGCCGCCGGTCACAGGGGGGAACTCAACGGCGCGTCCGTCTCGCGTCACGGTGACCGCGGTCGGCTTGCCGGCGCGGATCACCGCCGAGGACGCCACGGTCCAAGACTGCGGCTGACCGCCGGGAAGCGTTCCTTCATAGGCGACCAGTCCGTCAACGAGCACGCGAACCCAGGACGAGTCGCCCTGTTCGACCGATACCGTGAGCGCAAACGCTCCTTCGGGAACGTCCGGGGGTGCCTCGGCGGTTGATCCGACAGAGGGCGTCTCGGTGGTGCTGCCACCGGGAGCGACAGGTGTGGAGGTTGCCTCGGGTGCGATGGGTGGTGGGGTGTCATCACGACCGGCTAGCGCGGAGATTCCCCACAGCGCGAGTGCGACCACCAGCACCGCGCCCACCACCGCGATGATCGCCCTGGTGGGGATCGCATGGATCTCATGCCGGTGTGGCACTATCTGCCGGTCGGGTATGTGGCGTGCAGGCGTCCGGACTGCGGGAGGCGCCGCTGAGATGTCTTTCTGGTACTCCTCGAGGAGCGGCGCGGCGTCGACGCCGAGCGCATGGGCGTAGTTCTGGATGTAGCCCTTCACATACGGCGGCGCGGGGAGTTCATCCCACCGCTCGTTCTCAAGGGCCTCGAGCATGCGCCCCATGATCTTGGTCGAAGCCACGACTTCGGCGAGCGTCTTGGCTTGCGAACGGCGCTCAGCGGCAAGTTTCTTACCGACCGGCATGACGACACCCTCTCGCTCTACTGATCATCGGCGCGCTCTTCGCGCTCGAAGTGCTTCAGGGCCTCGAGCTCGCCAACATCGACGAGGACCTCGCGGGGCCTGCTCCCATCGGGCTGGCCCACGATGCCCTTGGACTCGAGCATGTCCATGATGCGGCCGGCACGAGCATACCCGACCTTGAGCCTCCGCTGCAGCAGCGAGGTCGAACCCATGCCGCTGGTCACGACGATGTCGGCAGCCTCCCACACGAGCGGGTCGTCGTCTTCATCGCTGTCGAGCGACCCCGTCGCGCTGGTCACCTTGAGATGCAGGATCTCCTCATGATAGTCGGGCTCGGCCTGTCCCTTGACGTGCTCCACCACCGCGTTGATCTCCTCTTCGGACACATACGCACCCTGGATGCGGTGAGGCTTGGGCCATGCCGGCGTGGTGAACAACATGTCTCCCAGACCGATCAGCTTCTCCGCACCGGGCTGGTCGAGGATCACTCGGCTGTCGATGCCCGAGGAGACCGCGAACGCGATGCGGTTGGTGATGTTCGCCTTGATCAAACCGGTGATGATGTCGGTGGACGGACGCTGTGTCGCGACGATGAGATGGATGCCGGCCGCACGCGCGAGCTGAGCGATACGGCAGATGGCGTCCTCGACCTCTTTTGCGGCGATCATCATGAGGTCGGCGAGTTCGTCGATGATGATGACGAGGTACGGCAGCTCGGTGGCACCCTCGGCGCCCTTTCCGTCCCTGATGGCGGCGTTGTACTGGGAGATGTTGCGGACGCCCGCCTTCTGGAGCTTCTTGAGGCGGTTCTCCATCTCCCCTACCGCCCAGTGCAGTGCCGAGGCGGCCTCTTTGGCCTCGGTGACGACAGGGACGTAGAGGTGCGGGACGCCGTTGTAGAGGTTCAGCTCTATGCGCTTGGGATCGATAAGGATGAGCCTGACCTCGGCGGGGGTGGCTCGCATGAGGATCGACATGATGAGCGAGTTGATGCAGACCGACTTGCCGGTGCCGGTGGAACCGGCGATCAGCAGGTGCGGCATCGAGGCGAGGTCGGCCGCGACGTTCTCGCCGGCCACGTCCTTGCCGATGGCGAGCATGAGCGGACGGGGGTCGGCCACCAGGCCGCTGTGCAGGACATCGCCGAGGGTGACCGTGGTGCGGCCCGCGTTGGGGACCTCGACGCCCACGTAGCTCTTGCCGGGGATCGGCGCAAGGATGCGGATCGTGGGCGCGGCGAGCGAGAGGGCGAGGTCGTCGGAGAGTGACGTGACGCGGTTCACCTTCACGCCCTTGGCGATCTCGACCTCGAACATTGTGACCGTGGGGCCCGGGATCCAGTTGACCACGCGTGCCGGGATGTCGAACGTGGCGAACGTTTGCTCGATGAGGCTTGCGGTGTGCCGCAGCTCCTTCTCCGAGGCTCGATGCGCGGCCGCGCTGTCAGGGGTGCGTGTGAGCTTGGCTAGCCCCGGCAGCTCGAAGCCCTCGAGCGCGCGCGGCGCCACCGACGCAGGGGCCGGGAGCGTTGGCCGCGAGGCCTGCGGATCGGGGGTCTTGGCTCCGCGGCGGGGGCGCTCCGCGGGCCTCGACGATGTGACGGTCTCGAGCCGATCCTCGGCCTCGAAGTCCTGCAGGGGAACGGTCTTCGCGGCGCGCCGCCGACCCGTCGGGAGAGCGGGGGCGGGCTCCTCCACCGGACGGCTGAAGAAGCCCTTCACCGTCTCGAGGACCTCGGTGATCGAGAGCCCTGCGACCACAAGACCCACGAGAGCGAGCGCACTCGAGACCACATAGGCGATCGGCGCCCCGAGTAGTCCGCGGAGCGCCCATGCGACGGCGCCTCCCACGTAGCCCCCGCTCGCCACGACGGTCTCACTCTCCCACTGGATCGTGGGATCGTTGCCGATGGCGACCGCGCCGAGGACGGCGACGAGGAAGATGGCGAGGCCAAGGCCCACGCGCAGTTCATCGATGCGGATCGAGCTCAGAAAGAACGTGACGGCCCACAGGATGACCAGCACCGGGATCGCGTAGGCGCCGATTCCGAAGCCCGCGCGCAGGAGGCCGCTCACGGCTTCTGGAACCACTCCCGAGGTGCTCGTATACACGGCGATGCCCAGGGCGACAGCGAAGGCTGCGAGAAGGATGCCGACTATCTCATGGCGGCTCTCATCGTCGAGCACCGGACTTGGCGCGGGCGCCTGCTGGCGCGAACGCCCTCCGGACTTCTTGGCCGGGGCGCTGCGCTGCGTCTTCCGTGTGGTGCCACTCGGCATGCAGGTCTCCTCGTGAGCGCTAGAACAGGATACGTGCGACCAGTATCGCGGTGCCCACGAACGCAGTGTATATGGCAAAGGCTGCGAGCGAGTGCTTCCGCACATAGGGTAGCAGGAGCGCGATGGCTCCGTAGCCCACGATCGCCGTGGTGATCAGCCCTACGGTGAGTGGGCCAGCCGGAGGCAGCGCCTCTCCGCCCACGATCACATCGAGCAGGATCTTCTTGGAGGTCGCCGCGAAGATGATCGGGATCGAGAGCAGGAACGAGAAGCGGGCGGCCTCTTCGCGCTTGATGCCAAGACCCACACCGGCGGCGATGGTCGTGCCCGAGCGGGAAAGCCCGGGCGCCACCGCGAATGCCTGTGCCACGCCGATCGCGAGCGCTTGCCTGAGCGGGATCTCCTCGGCGGTCTCCACCGAGTGCGTGCTGCGGCGGGCGAAGACCTCGGCGAGCGTGAGCAGGATCGCGGTCAGCACGAGGAACGCACCGGTGATCGTGACTTGCGAGGACATCGAAAGCGTCTCCACTCCCTCGACCAGCGGCTCGAGCGCGAGCGCGATCAGTGCGCTCGGGATGGTGGCCGCGATGATGAGCCACGCCAGCCGACGATCACGTGCGTGCTCCTCCCCCTTCGAGAAGAGCCCACGGGCGAGGTTCCACACGTCGCGCCGGAAGTAGGCGATGGTCGCGAGCAGGGTAGCCGCGTGCAGGACGACATCGAAGCCGAGTCCGAAGCGCTGCCAGCCGAAGAGTGACGGCACGAGGATGAGATGGCCGTCGCTCGAGATAGGCAGGAACTCGGTGATGCCCTGCGTGATACCAAGGACTATCGCTTCAAGAATGCCCACTAGACCTCCACGACTATCGGGATGATCATCGGTCGGCGCCGGGCCGACTCCCAGATGTACTGCGACACAGCGTCGTGCAGCGCCTTCTTGACCACGCTGTTATCCGTGACGCCCTCAGACGCTGTGCGCTTGAGGACCTTCTCCACGCGCCCACGAACGGCGTTGAGCGACTCAGTGGTGTCGGATCCGAGCACGAGACCGCGGGTGACGAGCTCCACCTCACCCGCGACCGCCCCGGTGCGGGAGTCGATCGCCACGACGATCAGGGCGATCCCGTCACTCGAGAGCAGCTGGCGATCGCGCAGCACGACCTGGCCGAGGTCGCCGACGGCAAGCCCGTCGACGTACACGACGCCCGAGGCCACCTGCTGGCCTCGGTGCACGCCCGACTCGTCGATCTCGAGGCAGTCGCCGTTGTCGAGCACGAAGATGTTCTCAGAGGGGATGCCCACGGCCTGCGCGAGGTCTCGATGCGCGTGCAGGTGCCGCATCTCACCGTGGACCGGCATCACGTACTGCGGCTTGACGAGGTTCAACATCAGCTTGAGCTCCTCGGCGGCGGCGTGACCCGATACGTGGACCCGCGCAACGCCCTTGTGGACGACCTTTGCGCCGGCCTTGTACAGGCGGTTCATCACCCGGCTGACGGCCTTCTCGTTGCCCGGGACCGGCGTGGCCGAGATGACCACGGTGTCCCCCGCTTCGATCTTGACCGTCTTGTGCTCGCCGTTCGCGATACGCGCGAGCGCGGAGAGCGGCTCGCCCTGGCTGCCCGTGCACAGCACCACGACCTTGTGGGCGGGCAGGTCGCCCATCGCGTACGCGTCCACGATGTCGTCGTCCTTGATGTGGAGGTAGCCGAGGTCACGCGCGATCTTTGTGATGTTGACCATGGACCGGCCCGTCACCACGACCTTGCGCCCGCACGCCACCGCCGCGTCGCACACCTGCTGGACGCGGTGGACGTGTGAGGCGAAGGACGCCACGATGATGCGTTGCTCGGCCGACGCGAAGATGGTCCGCAGCGAGGCGCCGACCTCCGCTTCCGACGGCGTGTGCCCGGGGCTCTCCGCCCCCGTGGAGTCGCTCATCAGGAGCGTCACGCCCTGCTTGGCAGCGCGAGCGAGACCCGCGTAGTCGGTGAACCTGCCGTCGATCGGCGTCTGGTCGAGCTTGAAGTCGCCGGTGTGCAGCACCGAGCCGACGGGCGTGCGCACATAGATCGCGACGCCGTCGGGGATCGAGTGGTTGACGGCGAAGAAGTCGAGCCCGAACATGCCGAGGTTCACATGCCCGCCGGGCTTGATCTCGCGCAGCTTCGGCTTCTTGATGCGGTGCTCTTCGAGCTTGCCGGCGATGATGCCGAGGGTGAGCTTGGTGCCCAGCACCGGGACCGGTGTGCCGAGGTCCTTCAGGAGGTACGGCAGTGCCCCGGTGTGGTCCTCATGCCCGTGGGTGATGATGATGCCCCGCAGCTTCTCTTTGCGCTGCAGGATGTAGCTGTAGTCGGGCAGGATGAGATCGATGCCCGGGTGGTCGTCATCGGGGAACATCAGGCCGGCGTCGATCACAAGCATGTCGTTCCCGAGCTCGAGAACGGTCATGTTCTTGCCGATGCCGTCGAGTCCACCGAGCGGGATGACGCGGAGGCGGTGCTTCTTTGAGGATGTCATACGCTGCTGTGTGTGCTCCTTATCGTGTCAGGGTACGTGTGACGTGCGGGTGGTGCAGCGCGGTCCTGAAAGGCCGCGTTTCAGTCGTCCATGAGGCCGAGGTGGCCGAGGATACGACGCATCTCGGCCGTCTGCTCGGGAGTGGCCGGGATGAGCGGCAGGCGACACTCGCCTACCGGGAACCCGACGAGTTCGAGCGCCATCTTGACCATGATCGGGTTTGCGGTCATGAACAGCGCCTTGAACAGCGGCATCAGCTCAAGATGGGTCTTGAGGGCCCGGGTGTGGTCACCGGTCGCCTGGGCCGACAGCATCTCGGCGAGCTGCGGGCCAGCGATATGGGAGGCCACCGAGATCACGCCCGTGGCGCCGAGGCCCATCATCGGCAGCGTGTCTTCGTCGTTGCCGGAGAGTACCTCGAAGCCGCGGGGCGCTCCGTCGATGATCGCAGCGATCTGCGTCAGGTTCGACGAAGCTTCCTTGACCGCAACGATGTTCTCGAAGTCGGCCGCAAGGCGGAGGGTGGTGGGCGCTTCGAGGTTCACGACTGAACGGCCGGGGATGTTGTAGAGGATCACCGGCACGTCCACGGCACTCGCGATGGCCCCGAAGTGGCGATAGAGGCCTTCCTGCGGAGGCTTGTTGTAGTACGGCACCACCGCCATGACGCCGTCGACACCGAGGCCGACGACCTTGCGCGCGAATGCGACCGAATCGTCCGTGCAGTTGTCGCCCGCGTTGGCGATGACCGGCGCCGAACCGTCGACGGCCTCGAGGACAGCCTCGAACAGCCGCATCTTGTCATCGTAGTAGACCGTGGGTGATTCGCCCGTGGTACCGCAGACGACGAGCGCCTCTGTGCCCTGGTCGAGCAGTCGGAGCGCGAGCTCTCCAGCGCGCGGCAGGTCGAGCTCACCGTCGGCGGTGAACGGTGTGACCATTGCGGTGAGGAGTCGCCCGAAGCGAGGCTCGGTCATGATGGGTCGCCCCCTAGCGTCAAAGGCGTTGTCCGGACGCCTGGATGATGTATACGTGTCTATCCGGAGTATTGTGCCATACCGTGCCAACATTTCGGCAGGTAGGTTGCCGAGGGGTTGCCGCCACGGCCTAGGTGTCGAGGCCGAATCCCTGGTGCAACGCCATCACGGCAGCGTGTGTCTCCTCGGCGGGCACCAGCGCGGAGATGGTGGTATGGCTGTCGGCCGCCTGCAGGATGTGGACGCCTGCATGCGCGAGATAGTCGGCCATGGCGGCCATCACGCCGGGCACGCCGTGCATACCCGCACCGACCAGCGTGACCTTGGCGAGCCCGCGCCGGACGGTGAACGACATCCCGAGACGCCGTAGCACGTCGGATGCGGCCGACACCCGGTCTTCCTGCACGGTGAACACGAGTGAGTCACCAACAGGCGTGAACATGTCGAGCGATACTTCTGCCTGCGCCATGCTGCGGTAGACAGAGGTCTGTCCGCGCATGTGCTGTTCGGTTCCCTCGACCTCCGGCAGCGTGACGGTGAAACGCGCGATGCCCTCGGTATGGGAGACGGCGGTCGCCACGCCTGCTGGCGCGTACGCGCGCATGTCGGCGACCCGGGTGCCGGATCCATCGCTGAACGTGTTCCTGACGCGGAGGTCGATGCCGCTTGCGAGTGCGAACTCGGCGGCGGGCGTGTGCACGACCTTGCTGCCGTGCCGGGCCATCTGGAACAGCTCTTCGGCGCCGATCTCGGTCAGAACGGTCGCTGTGTCGCACGCCCGCGGGTCGGCGGACATGACGCCATCCACATCGGTATATATCTCCACGGCCGCGGCCTCGAGTGCAACACCGAGAGCGCACGCGCTGGTGTCGCTTCCGCCCCTGCCGAGCGTTGTGGTGGAGCCGTCGGGACCCACGCCCTGGAATCCGGCGACGACCGGAACGCGACCAGCGGCCACTGCCGCGACGATCGCCGACGGGTCTATGCCGGTGATGCGGGCACAGCCGAAGTGGTCGTCGGTATGGATGCCGGCCTGCGCTCCCGAGAACGAGATCGCGTCCACGCCGTTTGCGCGCAGGTGCGCAGCGACCACCACGGCCGAGATCAATTCGCCGGCGCTCGCGAGCAGGTCGCTCTCGCGCGGAGCAATGGGAAGTCCGTCGAGCAGTGCGAGGAGCGTGTCGGTGGCGTAGGGGGCGCCCTTGCGCCCCATGGCCGAGACGACCAACACAGGTGCGGATCCGAGCTCTTGTGCGGCCAGGACGCGACGCGCGAGCGCAGAGCGCCCTCGCTCATCGGCGACCGACGTGCCGCCGAACTTCATGACGATGATGGGGCGTTCGCTCATCGCTACGCCTCCATGAACCGTTCGAGGCCGATGACGAGACCCGAGTGATGGATCACATTGCGGATCGCGAGCACCACGCCGGGCATGAAGCTCGTTCGGTCGATGGAGTCGTGGCGGATGGACAGCGTCTGTCCCTGGCCGCCGAACAGGACCTCCTGATGGGCGACCATGCCGGGGAGTCTGACCGAATGGATCGTGACGTCATCGACAAGCGCGCCCCGCGCGCCTTCGGCGATCTCGGTCTCCCGTCCGGGCGCCGCGGGGACGGCACGCCGTGCGTCGGCGATCAGCGACGCGGTGCGCAGCGCGGTGCCGCTCGGCGCGTCGGCCTTACGGTCGTGATGCAGCTCGATGATCTCGACGTGCGGCATGAAGCGAGCGGCCTCGGCGGCGAAACGCATCATCAGCACGGCGCCGATCGCGAAGTTGGGCGCCATGAACAGGCACGCACCGTCGCGTGCGCCCGCCGCCAGCGTCTCGAGCTCGGCGTTCGGGATTCCCGTGGTGCCCACGACGCAGTGCACTCCGTGCGCGAGCGCGGTCGCGATGGTGCCGCCCACGACGGACGGGTGCGTGAAGTCGACCATCACCTGCGGCCGTGTGGCCTCGATCGCCGAGGCGAGGTCGCTTTCGTAAGACAGCGACGTCCCCTCCCCGACCGGCTGACCGGAGTGCGCGGGGTCGACCGCGCCGACGAGCTCGAGGTCGTCTTCGGCCAGCACAGCGCGCACGACCTCGGCGCCCATGCGCCCGGCAGCGCCACTCACCAGGACCGTGATCATGTGTCTCCCCTTACATCAGGTGTGCAACGGCATCTTCGCCGAACGGGGCGATGATGGCCAGTGCGTGATTGCCGTTGAACAGCTGCTCCGCGAGACGCTGCACGTCGTCAAGGGTGACGGCGTCGAGGCGTTCGATGATCTCGTCAAGTGAAAGAAGCTCGCCGCCGGTGACCTCGGTCTTACCGATGCGCGTCATGCGGCTCCGTGTGCTCTCCAGGCCGAGGATCATCTGACCCTTGATCGACTCGCGAACCCGGTCGAGTTCGTCGGTGCTCGCGCCGTCGGCGGTGAGCTTGTCGACCTCGGCCTTGATGAGCTCGATCACCTGTGCGGCGTTGTCAGGGCGGGTGCCGGCATACACGGCGAACTCGCCCGTGTCCTGGTAGTGGCTGTGGAACGAGTAGACGGCATAGGCCAGGCCGCGCTTCTCGCGGATCTCCTGGAACAGGCGCGAGGCCATGCCCCCACCGAGCACGCCATCGAGCACCGCGAGGCCGAACCTGTCCTCATGCCGGGCGGGCAGTCCGGTCACACCCCAGAGGATGTGGGCCTGCTCGGTGTCCTTGGTGATCACAGAAAGCCGGGGCTCGGTCACGGGTGTCGCGTGTACGCGCTCGTGGCGAGGGCCCTCCGGCACGGTGAGACGTTCGCGCACCATGTCGACGATCGCCTGGTGTTCGAGCGCTCCCGAGGCCGCGACGACGATGTTGCCGGTGGTGTAGTGCCGACGATGGAACGCCACCGCCGCGTCGTGGTCGAAGCCGCTGACGGTCTCCTTGCGTCCGATGACCGGCAGCCCGAGCGGGTGCGATGGCAGGAGCGTGCCCGCGAAGAGCTCGTGGACCTGGTCGTCCGGCTGGTCCTCATAGCGGGATATCTCCTCGAGCACGACCTCGCGCTCGGAGAGGCACGCATCCTGAGCGAGCGAGGCGTTCACGACCATGTCGGACAGGATCTCGACCGCATCAGGCAGGTGCTGATCGATCAGTCGCGCGTAGTAGCAGGTGTACTCCTTGCTGGTGAACGCGTTGAGCTCAGCGCCCAGGCGGTCGAACGATTCGGATATCTGCGCCGCCGTGCGCGTGGGTGTCCCCTTGAACATCATGTGCTCGATGAAGTGCGACATGCCCGCGTCGGCCGGCGACTCGTCCCTGCTGCCCACCGAGCACCAGATGCCGAGGGCGACCGAGCGCACCGTGTCCATGGGTTCGGTGATGACCGTGATGCCGTTGTCGAGAACCGTCTTGTCGTAGAACATGCAGTCGCATCCTCTCGTATGGACAGACGGCCCGAGGCGCGTCAGCGCTCCCGGGCCGTCGGATGTCACCGTGTGCGGCTACTGCCGGCGGCGGGGCTTACGGTCGCCTCCGCGATCGCCGCCACGATCACCACGATCGTCTCGACGCGGCGCGGGCGCCTCGGCGCCCTCCGGCACGTCGAACTTCTCGATGAGATCGAGCGAGACCTTGCCGCGGTCGTCGATCTCCTGGACCACGACCTCGACCTCGTCGCCGATGTTCAGCACCGACTCGACGTGGGCGATGCGGCCCTTGGCCATCTTGGAGATGTGCAGCAGGCCGTCCTTGCCGGGGATGAGCTCGATGAACGCGCCGAACGGCTGGATCGAGACCACGCGGCCCTTGTACTTCTCGCCGGGCTCCACGTCACGCACGATGGCCTTGATGCGGTCGACCGCTTCGAGTCCACGCGCGTCGCGGCACGCGACATAGATGGTGCCGTCGTCGTTGACGTCGATGTCGGCGCCGGTCTCCTCGACGAGGCCCTTGATGACCTTGCCGCCAGGGCCGATGACGTCACGGATCTTGTCCGTCGGGATCTTGATGGTGATGATGCGCGGCGCGAACTCCTTGAGCTCGGCACGGGGCTCATCGATGGCCTCGAGCATCTTGCCGAGGATGTGCGCACGACCGGCCTTGGCCTGCGTGAGCGCCTCGGAGAGGATCTCGACCGAGAGGCCCTTGGCCTTGTTGTCCATCTGCAGGGCCGTGATGCCGGCCTCGGTGCCCGCCACCTTGAAGTCCATGTCGCCGAGGAAGTCCTCGAGGCCCTGGATGTCGGAGAGGATCGCGTAGCGGTCGCCCTCCTTGATGAGGCCCATCGCGATACCGGACACGGGAGCCTTGATCGGCACGCCGGCGTCCATCAGCGACATAGTGGAACCGCAGACCGAACCCATCGAGGACGAGCCGTTGGACTCGAGCACCTCGGAGACGATGCGGATGGTGTACGGGAAGTCCTCTTCGGCCGGAACGACCGGCAGCAGGGCCCGCTCGGCGAGCGCGCCGTGGCCGATGTCGCGGCGCTTGGGACCACGCATGAACCCGGTCTCACCGGTGGAGAACGGCGGGAAGTTGTAGTGGTGGATGTAGCGCTTGCCCTCCGACACGTCGATGGTGTCGATGCGCTGCCACTCGTTCAGCATGCCGAGCGTGAGGACCGAGAGGACCTGCGTCTGACCGCGGGTGAAGAGACCAGTGCCGTGCGCGCGGGGCAGGTAGTCCACCACGCAGCTGATCGGACGGATCTCGGTGACCGAGCGGCCGTCGGCGCGCTCCCCTTCCTCGAGCACCATGTCGCGCATGGTCTTCTTCTCGAGCGCCTTCATGAGGCCCTTGATGTGCTTGGCGTTCGCGGCGAACTCTGCCTCGTCGAAGATGGTCTTCAGCTCGTCCTTGACCGCGGCGACGGCATCCATGCGGGCATGCTTGTCGGGGTTGTGGAGCGCTGCGCGCATCTTGTCCGCACCGGCGCTGAAGATCCGCTCGCGGAGCTCGGCCGGGGCCTCGTCGAACTTCACATCCATCGGCGTGATGTCGACCTTGGCGAGGAAGCGCTCCTGCACGGCGCAGAACTCGCCGATGGCCTCCTGTGCGAACGTGAGCGCTGCGAGCATGTCCTCCTCGGACACCTCGTTGGCGCCCGCTTCGACCATGTAGATCGCGTCGCGCGAGCCGGCGACCACGAGATCGAGGTCGGAGGCTTCGGCCTCTTCGAACGTCGGGTTGACGAGGAACTCGCCGAACTCGTCGCGGCAGATGCGCACACCGGCGAGCGGGCCCTCGAACGGGATGCCGGCCGCCATGAGCGCGGCGGACGCGCCCATGATCGAGATGACATCGATCTGGTGTACCTGGTCTGCCGAGAACACCGTGGCGATGACCTGGACGTCGTTGCGGAATCCGTCGGCGAACGCCGAGCGGATGGGGCGGTCGATCATGCGCGCGGTGAGCGTGGCCTTCTCGCTTGGGCGCGTCTCACGCTTGATGAAGCCACCGGGCAGACGTCCCGCGGCGTACATGCGCTCTTCGAAGTCGACCGTGAGCGGGAAGAAGTCCAGGTCCTTGGGCTCCTTGCTCGCGGTCGCGGTCACCAGGACGATGCTGTCGCCCTGACGCACCAGCACGGCACCGCCGGCCTGCTTGGCCAGCTCACCGGTCTCGAGCGTGTACTGCTGTCCGTACAGCTCGAAGGTCTCAGTTACTTTTCCCATCCTCGTCCTCTTCTCCGGCCGTCCGCCCCCATGGCGTCGACCTCATCTGTGCGGGGCCTCGTGCCCCTACGTCAGTGAAGGCGGGACGCTGCCCGCCTTCACGTGGTGCCTCTGTTAGTTGCGGAGCCCCAGCTTCGCGACGATCGCGCGATAGCGCTCGATGTCGTTCTTCTTGAGGTAGTTCAGGAGTCTCCGGCGCTGGCCGACGAGCTTGAGGAGCCCGCGGCGGCAGTGGTGGTCGTGCGAGTGGGTGCGAAGGTGCTCGGTGAGATCACGGATGCGCTGGCTGAGGAGCGCGATCTGGACCTCGGCGGAACCGGTGTCGCCCTCGGTGCGGGCGTGCTCGGCGACGATCGCGGACTTGACGTCCTTCTCGAGTGCCATATTCTCTTTCACCTTTCGATTGAAGTCGCCCGGCGCCGAGAAGTGCGGTGGTGAGTCGCAGATCCAGGGACCGGGTCATCGATACAACCAGCGGAGTATAGCACACACGGTACCGGGTGTCGCCAGCGCAGGGAGCCTGGGTGTCAGAGCGTGACGATCTCACGCGTGCGCCTGACATACCCGCCGATGGCACGGGCGAGCTCGCCCTCGTCGGCATACAGCCGATGCTCGCCGAGTCGCTCGATGAAGTCCACGCGGATGGAAGAACCATACAGGTCGCCTTCGAAATCGAGCAGGTGAGCCTCGAACCGCGAGACCGCGTCGGGGTACGTCGGTGGAAGGCCGACCGAGACCGCCGCGCGGTATGTGTCGCTACCGTGGAACGCGCGCGCGGCGTACACGCCGGGACCCGGGAGCGCCATGCGATCATCGAACCCGAGGTTCGCAGTGGGCGCCCCGAGGCGGCGTCCGCGGGAGCGTCCGGGTGTCACGGTGCCGTAGAGCCGGTGCGGCCTGTCGAGCAGCCGCCCGGCAGCGGCCACGTCGCCAGCGGTGACGAGTCCGCGGATGCGGGTGGACGTCACCGGCGCGCCCTCCCTGGTAACGAGCTCGTGAGCGATGACCTCGAATCCGTCCCGGGCGCCGCACTCACGCAGTGTGGTGACGTTCCCGGCGGCACGGGCGCCGAAGCGGAAGTCCTCCCCCACGATCACCACACGCGGGGTGAGCATGCGCATGAGGACGTCGTCGATGAAGGACTCGGGCGTGACGGCGGCCAGGCGCGTATCGAAGGGGACGACCAGTATCACGTCGGGGCCGAGCTCCCCGATGAGCGCGAGTTTGTCTTCGAGGGTGGTGAGCTGCGGAGCGGCGTTGTCCGGAGTCACGATCTGGTCGGGGTCACGGTCGAATGTGACCACGCAGCAGGAGACGCCCTCATCAGCGGCGGTCTCAACGGCGTCGCGGATCAGCGTCTGATGTCCCACGTGCACCCCATCGAACACGCCGAGGGCCACGGCAGTCTCGCCGATGCGCTCGTCGTCGCTCCTGTGCCACAGAACCTGCGTCATCGCGACACCGCAGGTGAGAAGACGGTCTCGGGCACCAGCCCGCGGTCCGTAGAGCGGTAGACCGCACCAAGCCGTCCGTCGGTCAGGATGCTCACACGCTTCCCCGGGGCGAGCGGCGGCGAAACAGGCGCGTCGAGCGCGCGTCCCGCGAGCACATGTGCCGCGTCCGCGGTGAGCGTGGGGTAACCGAGAACGGGCACCGGATCGGCGAAAAGCATGGGCAGCTCGCCCGCGGCCGCAGCGTCACAGGCGTCGTCCAGCGCGTGCGCCGTTTCGATGCCGATACAGCCAACGCTGGTGCGACGCAGCGCGGTGAGATGCGCTCCGGTACCGGCCGCACGTCCGATGTCGCGTGCGAGCGAGCGGATATACGTGCCCTTCGAGACCGCGAAGTGCACGTCCCAGGACGCCGGATCAGCATCGACGGACCGCAGCGAGGCTTCGTGCACGATGATGTCCCGCGGCGACATCTCAACATCGGCTCCCGCGCGAGCCAGGCGATGGGCGGGCACGCCGTCACGCTTGATCGCGGAGTAGACAGGCGGCAGCTGCGACTGCGGTCCGAGGAACCCCGCAAGCAGTCTGGCGGCCGCGTCCCTGTCGAGCACCGCTGGTGGCACAGGATGCGTAGCGGTGATGACACCATCACAGTCCAGGGTGTCCGTCTCGGCGCCGAACGCCAGCCGGGCGTCGTACGACTTGTCCTGTCCGGACAGGTACCGCTCCAGCCGTGTAGCGGAACCGACCAGAACCGTGAGGATCCCTGTTGCGAGCGGGTCGAGCGTCCCGGCGTGACCGATGCGGCGCTCCCCTGTCGCGCGCCTCAGTCGTGCAACCACGTCGTGGCTGGTGATCCCGGCAGGCTTGTCGATGATGAGCAGCCCCGAAAGCCCCGTTGCCCCCCGGCGTGCTGTCATTGGCCGCCCCCGGGCAGGAGCGGTAGCAGGACAGCAAGGGTGGACTCAAGATTCCCGTCGATGGTGACTCCGGCGGCGGCACGGTGTCCGCCCCCGCCGAGCTGACGAGCGACCGCACTCACATCGGCGGCACCCTTTGATCGGAGATTGACCCGGGCGACGCCTCCGTTGGTCTTGACCAGGACGACGACCTCGACACCACCGAGCGCGCGGACATGGTCGATCAGGTTCTCGGCCTCGGCCGGGAGCGCGCCTGTCTCCGCAAAGTCGGCATCGGTGACCCACGAGTAGGCGACACGACCGTTGTTGGCGAGCTCGGTCCGGCTCAACGTCCGGGCGAGCAGCGCCTGCGCACCCGCCGAACGGTTCTCGTAGACGGCCGAGTAGACCTCGTTGGGGTGCGCTCCCGCATCGACCATGTCGGCCGCGGTACGCAGCGTGGCGGCGGTGGTGTTGGAGTAGCTGAACCGTCCGGTATCGGTTAGCAGCGCTGTGTACAGACAGGTAGCCGCCTCCGGTCCCGGCTCCACGCCGAGCGCACCGGCAAGCTGCCACACAAGGCATCCAGTAGCGGCGGCGCTCGGCTCGAAGATGGCGACGTCCCCCTCGGCGACCGCGTCGGGGTGATGATCGATCATGATCAGCGTGCCCGCGGCCCGCGCAAGTGGCTCCGTGTCGGCGAGGCGCCGCAGCGCAGGGCAGTCGAGGGAGACGAAGACGTCGGGCACGTCCAGATCCTCCACGCGCCGGTAGCTGTCAGCGCCGGGGAGGAACGAGTACGTGCGCGGGAGCGGCGCGCTGGTCGGCAGCACGGGGACAGCCGCGATACCTGTCTGGCGCAGGACGAACATGAGGCCGAGTGTCGAGCCGATGGCGTCGCCATCGGGGTCGACGTGTGCACCGATGGCCACGGAGCGAGCAGCGCGCATGGCGGCCGCCACCCGCAGCATTGCGGAGTCCAGTGACTCCTCGGCGAGGGTGGCGCGGCTCACCCCTCGTCACCATCACGGGTGAGCGATGGCGGGATGTCCTTGAGCGCCTCGGTGATGCGCATGCTCTGCTCGAGCGTGGTGTCGATGTGGTAGTGCAGTTCGGGCACGACCCGCATCTGGACCCTGCGTGCGAGTCCCGTACGGATGCGTTTGTCGGCCGAACGCAACCCCTCAAGCAGCGAGGCGTACTCGGCCTCGCCGCCGTGGGTTGTGACGTATACGTTGGCAAGATTCAGGTCCGAGGAGACCTCGACCGACGTGATGGTCGCGAAGTCGATCCGCGGGTCGGCGATGTCGTCCCTGAGGACCTCGGCAAGCGCCTCGCGAACGTTCTCGCTGAGGCGCCTGGTCCGGGGTGTGCTCTTCATGTGCTACTCCTCGCGTGCGACCTCGACCGTGCGGTACGACTCGATGATGTCGCCCACCTTGAGGTCCTGGAAGTTCTCGATGCCGATACCGCACTCGTAGCCCTGCTTGACCGACTTGACGTCGTCTTTGAAGCGACGCAGTGAGTGCAGCTTGCCGTCATGGATGATCGTACCGTCGCGGACGATGCGCACCTGGTCGTCGCGCGTGATCTCGCCCTCCTGGACGAAGCAGCCGGCGATGGTGCCGATCTTCGGGACCTTGAACAGGTCGCGCACTTCGATGCGGGCCGTGTCGCGCTCCTCGATCGTGGGAGCGAGCATGCCTACCCGCGCCGCGTTGATCTCCTCGATCGCCTGGTAGATCACGCGGTACAGGCGGATGTCGACCTTCTCCTTCTCGGCCAGATCGCGTGCCACAGGCAGCGGGCGCACGTTGAAGCCGATGATGATGGCCTCTGATGCGGTGGCGAGCATGACGTCGGTCTCTGTGATGCCGCCGACGCCTGAGTGGATGATGTTGATGTGGACCTCGGACTGGTCCATCTTGCCGAGTGCGTCACTCAGCGCCTCGATGGAGCCCTGGACATCGGCCTTGACTACGAGGTTGAGGTCCCGGATGTCGCCCTGCTGGATCCTCGCGAAGAGGTCGTCGAGGGTGACCCGCGACTTACGCTCGTGCTCCATGAGACGCTGACGCAGGGCGCGGTCTTCGGCAAGGTCGCGTGCATCGCGCTCGTCGGCGAACACACGGAACTCATCGCCGGCGGACGGAACACTCGAAAGGCCGAGGACCTCGACAGGGTCCGCCGGACCCGCGCCGTCTACGATGTCTCCCATGGGGTTGATGAGCGCGCGGACGCGGCCATGGCTGGTTCCGGCCACCACCGAGTCGCCCACGTGCAAGGTTCCGCGCCTGACCAGCACCGTAGCCACCGGACCACGGCCCTTGTCGAGCTTGGCCTCGATGACGACACCTGAGGCAAGCGTGTCGGGGTTCGCGGTGAGCTCCAGCATGTCCGCTTGCAGCAGTACCATCTCAAGCAGCTCGTCGATCCCGATGCGCTTCTTGGCGGAGACGTTCTGGAAGATCGTCGTGCCGCCCCACTCCTCGGGCACGATCTCGTGCTCGGTGAGCATCTGCTTGACCTGCTCGGGGTTCGCGCCGTCCTTGTCGATCTTGTTGACGGCGACGATGATCGGCACGCCTGCAGCCTTCGCGTGGTGGATGGCCTCCACGGTCTGCGGCATGACGCCGTCATCGGCAGCCACCACGAGGATGACGATGTCAGTGATGTTGGCACCGCGGGCACGCATGGCCGTGAACGCCTCGTGGCCCGGTGTGTCGATGAACGTGATGAGGCGGCCGCTCTTCTCCACGACCGACGCGCCGATGTGCTGCGTGATGCCGCCAGCCTCGGTCGCGGCGACACCGGACTCGCGGATGGCGTCGAGCAGCGACGTCTTGCCGTGGTCGACATGACCCATGACCGTGACGACCGGAGGACGCGCCTTGAGGTCGGCAGGGTCGTCAACGAACGAGAAGCCGGGCTCCTCTTCGGGGGTCACGACCTGTACCACGACCTCGAGATCCTCGGCGAGGATCTCCATCGCATCGCGACTCATCGGCTGATTGATGGTGTGCGGGTCGCCGAGCATGAACAGACGCTTCACGACTTCGCCGGGGGCGACGTCGAGCGCCTCTGCGAACTGGGCGACCGTGGAGTTCAGTGGGATCGTGATCGCGGCGCCTTCTACATGCGGCTTCTCGTCTGGCGAGATGTGCGGATGTGCGGGCGCCTCACGCTTGCCGGACGGCTTCTTCGACTTCTTCTTCCCTCGACGGTCCTGGGCGCTTTGCACCATCTTGGCCGCGTCCGCGATCAGGTTCGTCGCGGCGGGTGCTGCCGGGGCCGCTGTGGCCTCGGCATCCTTGGCCATCTGACGGTAGCGCGCGGCCTCCGCGGCCTCCGCGCGGGCGGCTTCGACGGCCAGCGCGGCGGCGTCGGCCTCGGCCTTCTTCGCGGCTTCGATGCGCGCGGCCTCCTCCGCCTCACGGCGGGCGCGTTCTTCGGCCTCGCGTGCCGCCGCTTCCGCCTCTGCCTTCTTGGCGGCTTCGTCGGCGGCCTTGCGGGCAGCTTCCGCCTCGGCGCGGGCGGATGCGTCGGCGGCGGCCTTGGCGGCTGCCTCGGCCTCACGCTGCGCCTGTTCGGCGGCGAGCTTCTCGGCTTCGGCGGCGGCCTTGGCGGCTGCCTCGGCCTCCATCTCCTGCTGCTTGACCTCGATCACGTCGTGAAGGTCCTTGCGGATCTTGTCGACGTAGGCCTCCACAAGGGTGGACGCGTGGTTCCGGGCCGGTATCTTGAGCCGCTCGAGGTGATCGAGCAGTTCTTTTGAGGTCATGCCGAACTCTTTGGCGAGTTCGTGTACACGCATCGCAGGCATCAGCGTCACCGTCCAGTTCCCGGGGCGGAGGCTCCATCATTGTGGAGCACGTCCTCGAATTCACGTCTTAGTCGCTCCACGTCGTCCTCGATCAGGCTCGCCCGGAGCGCGGATGCAAGCCTGCCTTTCATGACGGCCGCCTCGAAACACACGGACGTCGCACACACCGATGCCCCTCGTCCGGGCGCTTTGCCGGAGGGATCCACGTGCACCTCACCGTCAGCGTCGCGGACGAAGCGGACGAACGTACGCTTGTCGGCGACGCGACGGCAGGCCACGCAGGTACGCTGGGGCTTCGGGCGCTGGGTCACGACTCGTCAGACGCCTCCTTCTCGTGCACGCCGCAGTACCGGCTGCCTGGTCGTGCCTGGTTCCGGCAGCGGATACCTGTGCTGGTGACCGCGACACAACGGCCGTCACCGTCATCAAGGTCGCTGTCACCACCGGTGATCTGCTCGGCAAGCCCTGTGGAGACCGCCTGGCCGAGGCTCTTGATGTCGATACGCCAGCCGGTGAGCTTGGCGGCGAGACGAGCGTTCTGGCCCTCCTTGCCGATGGCAAGAGAGAGCTGGTCGTCGGGAACGATGACCGTTGCGGTGTGTGAGTCGTCGGTCACGATCACGCGAGCGACCTTCGCCGGCGAGAGTGCGTTGCCCACGAAGGTGGCCGGATCCTCAGACCACGGCACCACGTCGATGCGCTCACCGCGCAGCTCGGCGACGACCATGCGTACCCGGCTGCCCTTCGGGCCCACGCAGGCGCCCACCGGATCGAGGCCGGGCTCACGGGACGAGACCGCGATCTTGGACCGCATCCCGGGCTCACGGGCGACGCTCTTGATCTCGACGATGCCGTCGTAGATCTCCGGAACCTCGAGCTCGAACAGGCGCTTGAGGAGGTTCGGATGGGTGCGCGACACGACGATCGAAGGCTCGTTCGAGGTCTTGCGGACGTCGATGACAAGGGCCTTGAGCCGCTGGTTGTGCTCGTAGCGTTCGTTCGGCGGTTGCTCGGCGTGCGGGAGCAGCGCCTCGACGCCTTCGCGGATCTTCACGAGCGTGTAGCGCGAGTCGGACTGCTGGACCGTGCCGGTGATGCTATCACCGATGCGGTCCGCATACTCCTCGAAGATCTGCTCTCGCTCCGCCTCCCGGATGGACTGGGTGATGACCTGCTTCGCGGCCGTGGCGGCATAGCGCGAGATGTCGGACGGAGTGACGTCGCGGGCCTCGAACTCCGGCTCTTCCTCGGTCCCGCCCACCGGAACGAGCTCATACACGTGGATCCGGCCGCTTTCGCGGTCGATCGTGACAGAGCAGTCGTTGTCGGTGTCGAGGATGCGCTTGTACGTGACGGCAAGCTGCTCTTCGAGCCTCTCGAGCATGACCGTCTCGTCTATGTTCTTCTCGCGGGCGAGTTCCCGCAGTGCGTCCATCAGCTCGGAGCTCATCTGTGTGTCCCGTCCCTTTCGCCAGCCATACCGAAGTCGGCTTTCAAGCGCGCGCGCTCGATCTTGTCGAACGGCACGCGGATCTCCTGTGCATCGATCGTGATGATGACGTTGTCACCGTCGAGCCGCTCGAGGTGCCCGGTGAACTTCGCCCGGCCGTCGATAGGCTGTCGCGTGTGTACCACCACGTCGTGGCCGCCGAACCGCGCGTAGTGATCGCGGGTCCTGAGGGGCCGCTCGATCCCCGGTGACGAGACCTCGAGCGTGTACGGACCTGAGAGCCGCTCGATGGTATCGAGGGCGTCCGAGAGCCATGGATTGGCCGCAGCGATGGCCTCGATGTCGATACCGTTCTCGCGATCGAGGAACACCCGGACGACGCGGTGTCGCTGGCCGCCCGCCACCTCGGCGGTCACCAGCTCCAGCCCGTTCTGGATCGCCAGAGGCTCCAGAACGGCGATGATCTCATCAACAAGCGTCATCAGGGGATGCCTCCTTCCAGAACAAAAGAAGCGGGGGTAAGCCCACTTCTCACACGGGACGTTTGTCGTTCGTGCGGATTGTAGCACAGCGCACAGTCGCGGCAAATGGCGGGAGGCGTACGATGACACCACGCGCGGGAGCGGAATCTCCCGGGCGAAACGTGTGGATGACACCTGGCGGCTCATCCCTCTCGTTGTCCAGCCGGCGCGCGCGGGGCGGCGGCTTATCCGCGCCTATCGCGGTGTCTTGCGCGCCTGTCGGACGAGTGCCGCCACGTGGGTCACCGCGTCTGCGATGGCGATGGCTTCGCGCTCGCCACCAGCACGGATCTTGACCTCGACGACGCCGTCGGCCACTCCGCGCTTGCCGACGACGATCTGCACGGGCCAACCGATGAGGTCCGCGTCCGCGAACTTCACGCCAGCTCGCTCATCGCGATCGTCGATGATGGTCTCTATGCCCTCGGAGGCCAGTGCACGGGCGATCTCCTCGGCCACCGGCGCGACGACGTCATCACCGGTCTGGAGCGGGAGCACCGCCACTTCGAGCGGCGCGACGGACATCGGCCACACGATACCGTGCTCGTCGTGGTGCTGTTCGATGACGGCGGCCAGCGATCTTGTCACGCCGACGCCGTAACAGCCCATGACGAACGGATGCTCAGCGCCCGCCTCGTCCATGAACGTGGCGCCCATGGCCTCGGAGTACTTGGTGCCGAGCTGGAAGACCTGCGACACTTCGATGCCGCGTGCGGCCGAGAGGGCGCCCCCACACGACGGGCATGCGTCACCGGGCTCGGCGACGATGAGATCGGCCCAGACGTCGACCGCGAAGTCGCGCCCGGGCATCGCGGCGGTGAGGTGAGCGTCCACCTCGTTGGCGCCAACGGTCCAGGCGAGCTCCGCCTTGAGCGTGCGATCCGCCACGATAAGCGTCCCGTCTGGCGCGTCGACCGGGCCGAGGAAGCCGCGATGGATGCCGAAGGTGGTGAAGTCGTCCTCCTCGAGCAGCTCGAGTCCGGGGACGATATGTGAGGCCTTGAGTTCGTTGAGCTCCCGGTCGCCGGGAACGGCGAGGAACACCAGCGTCCCCGTCTCGGAGCGAGCGGCCATCGTCTTGACCGTGTGAGCGGGGTCGACGCCGAGGAAGGCGGCGAGTTCGGCGATGGTCTTCACATCGGGCGTCTCGACACGCGTGAGCGGCTGCGCCGATGACGCGAGCGGTGTGTACGCCGCAACGGTCTCGGCAGCCTCCACGTTGGCGGCCCAACCGCACGCACAGTACACGAGTGCCGCTTCCCCGCTCTCAGCGAGCGCCATGAACTCGGTCGTGACCTTGCCACCGATCTGTCCCGAATCCGCTTCGACGGGCCGCCACTCAAGTCCGAGCCGGTCGCAGATGCGACCGTACGCACCGGCCATCGCGTCGTAATGTTCCTTGAGCGAGTCCTGGTCCGCGTGGAAGGAGTACGCGTCCTTCATGATGAACTCGCGCCCGCGCAGGAGCCCGAACCGCGGGCGTATCTCGTCCCGGAACTTCATGTTGATCTGATAGAGCGAGACCGGCAGCTCTCGGTAGGAGCGCAGTTCGTCGCGCACGGTGGCGGTGATGATCTCCTCGTGGGTGGGGCCGAGGCAGAACTCACGGCCCTGGCGGTCCTTCAACCGTGCCAGCTCGGGCCCGTACACGTCCCAACGGCCAGACTGCTGCCACAGCTCGGCGGGTTGCACGATCGGCATCAGCATCTCCTGGCTGCCGATCGCGTCCATCTCCTCGCGCACGATCTGCTCGACCTTGCGGACCGAGCGCCAGCCGAGCGGCAGGAACGTGTAGATGCCCGCGGCGGCCCGTCGCATCATGCCCGCCCGGAGAAGCAGGCGGTGTGAGACGACCTCGGCGTCGACCGGGTCTTCCTTGAGCGTGGGTGCGTACAGTGCGGACATCCTCAGTGCGTCGGACATGGTGCTCCTTGGTGGTCGTGGGTGAGTGCGTGGCCCGGTGGGCTATCCGATCCCGTGATCGTCGGGATGCAGGCTCGGGGCCAGCGTGCCGGAGCCGGTGGCGAGCGTCATGAGCAGCCGTGCGACCAGGTCGTGGACGATGATGGTGTCGCTGTTTCCCTGGGCGCGGAACGCCTCTTTGAGCGCCGGCTTCACCGAGGGGTCGCCACTCACCTCGATGATGAGGTCGATCTCATCGGCCATCGCGCCGAGGACGCTCGCGAACTCGGTGAAGAAGATGTCGTGCTCACGCGCGTAGACGGCCCCGGGGCTGTCGACATCGGTGTCCGCGACGCCGGTGATGCGCACGTACGGCAGTGCTGACAGCGCCTCGAGGAGCGGCCCGCCGGTACGGCCGCCACCAACGAATGCGACTCTGACTATCTCCTCGGACATGGGTACCCCCGGTGTGTCGGTGAATGTGGAGCGTACGGGAGAGGATACCGCACCGGAGGGACACAAGCGACAGCGACGCAACCTAGCCGAGGGAGTCGATCTCCTCGAACAGCGCGTCGATGATCTCCGACTCGGCCACCTTGCGCACCGGTTCACCGTGGCGGAACACGAGTCCCACACCCTTGCCCGCGGCCACGCCCACGTCGGCGTCACGCGCTTCTCCGGGCCCGTTGACGACGCAGCCCATGACCGCGACTTTGATGGGCGTGTCGAGCTCGCGCAGCCGGCGGTCTACCTCACCGGCGATCGGCACCAGGTCGACCTGGCAGCGGCCGCATGTGGGACAGGACACAAGCTCGGGGCCTCGCCGGCGGATGTCGAGCGCCGCGAGGATCTCCCACGCCACCCGCGCTTCTTCGTCCGGCGGCGCCGTGAGCGAGACGCGCAGCGTGTCCCCGATGCCCTGTTCGAGCAACACCCCGAGTCCGACGGCGGACTTCACGGTGCCCGAGAACGCGGTGCCCGCCTCGGTGACGCCGATGTGCAGCGGGTATGGCACCCTCTCGGCAAGCAGGCGGTACGCCTCGATCGTGGTACGCACCGATGACGCCTTCGCCGAGACAACGATGTCGGTGAACCCGCGCGATTCGAAGTGCTCGCAGAACGCGACCGCGCTGGCTGCGAGCTTCTCGGGCAGCGGCCAGTCGAGATCGTGGTACTTCGACGCGAGGCTACCGGCGTTCACGCCGATCCTGATGGGTATGCCCGTCTCGCCGGCGGCATCGATGACCGCATCGACGCGTGACGTGTCCCCGATGTTCCCGGGGTTGATGCGGAGCTTTGCGGCGCCAAGACGGGTAGCCTCGATGGCGAGCCGGTGGTCGAAGTGGATGTCGGCGACAACCGGCATCGGGCTCTGTTCGCAGATTCGCGCGAAGCCATCGAGCGCGTCGGCACGCGGGATGGCGACCCGGATGATCTCGCAACCCGCGTCCGCAAGGCCGGCGATCTGGGCGAGTGTCGCTTCGGCGTCCTTCGTGTCCGTGTTCGTCATGGACTGCACGCGTACAGGCGCGTCGCCACCGAGTGTGACACCGCCCACGTCGACCTGTGTGCTCGTGCGTCGCATGGTCCCCCCCTACCCCGCGAGCCTGCTGATGTCTACGAACGTGAGATACCCGATGAGCGAGAAGAGCAGAACAGCGCCGACAGTGCTCAAGCCGAGTGAGACGGTGCGGCTGAGGGGTCGGCCCGCGATGCGCTCCACGAACTCCAGCACCACCTTACCGCCATCAAGCGGTGGGATGGGCAGGATGTTGATGATCCCGAGCGACAGCGAGACGGCGGCGATCAGGTAGGCGAAGTCGATCGGCCCCGCATGCGCCGCCTGTTTGGCCTGGTCGAACAACCCGACCGGACCGGTGAACTTGTCCACGGTGCCAGCGAACCGTGACGGATTGAACAGGCCGAGGACCACCGTGAACGTGTCACGGGACATCTCGAGACTCTTGCCGAGGCTCTGGAGCACGCTGGGATCGACTCTCACCGGACGCGGGCCCACGCCGACGAACCCGTGGCCCTCCCGGTCCGCGAGTGTGACGTCGAGCTCGATCAACTCTCCTGCACGCTCGAGCCCGAGGGTGATGGTCTGCGCCGGTTCCGTGGCGGCCATCGCCGTCTGGAACTCGACCCACGAGCCGATCTTATCGCCGTCCATCGTGACCAGCGTGTCGCCGGGCTGGATGCCAGCCGCTTCGGCGGGTGTGCCGGGGTCGACGTTGTCGATGGTCGTGGTGACCTCGTAGTATCCCCAGACTGAAAGGAAGACCGTGAAAGTGAGTATGGCGGTCAGGAGGTTCACCAGCACGCCGGCCGACAGGATCGTCACGCGCTTCCATGTCGACTGGCCGCGGTACGTCACCGAGCGCGCGCGGTCCGCGAGTTCGGTGGCCGATAGGCCGCTCGTGTCGCCGTCGACCGTGAGGGAGAGCCGGTCGTCAGCGTCTCGCGAGACCGCCTTCCAGTCCTCGGCGGTGATCAGCAGGGCCTGTGCACGGTCCTCATCCACGCCGAGAAGCCGCGCCAGTGCGTGCGGTTCGGAGATCCCGTGATCGCGCACCGCCGCGAGGGTCTCGCCGACCAGCGGGTCCTCCGGTCCGGGCTCCATACCGGCGATCCGGACATACCCGCCGAGCGGGACCGCGGTCACGCCCCAATCGACGTCCTTGGCGCGGAATCGGAGTGAAGGACCGGGCAGGCCGATCATGAACTCGTGGACCTTCACGCCGAAGGCGCGGGCCGCGAGGAAGTGGCCGCCCTCGTGCATCACGACGAGGATAGAGAAGGTGATGACGCCCCACATGACGGTGTCGAGCACCGAGAGCAGTCCTGTCATGGTGTACTCCAATCGCCTGGCGGACACGGAGCCAAAGAGCAAGCCGTGCGCCATCCTCCTTACGTGAGCAGTGACGCTGCCTCTGCCCGTGCCCACGCGTCGGCAGCCTCGACCGCCTCAAGGGTGTCAGCGGGTGTGGCGCTGTGCCGTTCGAGCACCCGCTCCACCGTTTCGGGAATCGCCTGGAGTGACACGCGCTCCTGGAGGAACGCCGCGACAGCGACCTCGTTCGCCGCGTTCAGGACCGCGGGTGCGGTGCCCCCTGTCCTGCCGGCGGCGTATGCGAGGTCGAGACTCCGGAACGTGTGCAGATCCGGGGCTTCGAGTTCGAGCGAACCGAGCGTCCGGAAGTCGACGGCCGGCACGGGTGGGTCCCACCGCTCAGGGTGGCTGAACGCGTACTGGATCGGGATGCGCATGTCTGTCGCGCCGAGATGCGCTTTGACCGAGCCATCGGAGAACTCCACCATCGAGTGGATGCACGACTGGGGATGCACCACCACGTCGATGCGGTCGTAGTCCACGCCGAACAGGTGGTGCGCCTCGATGACCTCGAGGCCCTTGTTCATGAGCGTGGCGGAGTCGATGGTGATCTTGGGTCCCATCGTCCACCGGGGATGAGCAAGGGCCTGCGCGCGGGTCACGTTGGCGAGACCGTCGGCCGTACGACCGCGGAACGGCCCTCCGGAAGCTGTGAGCCACAGGCGGGTGACGGCCTCGGCGGGTTCACCGAGCAGGCACTGGTAGATGGCCGAATGCTCGCTGTCCACGGGAATCACGCGCTGCATGCCCAGTGGCGCGATGATGTCGCCGCCGGCCACGAGCGACTCCTTGTTCGCGAGCGCCAGCGTGGCGCCCGACTCGAGCGTTGCGATCGAGGCGCGGAGTCCGGCGGCCCCGACGAGTGCGTTGAGCACGATATCGACCTCACCGGACCCGGCGATCTCCACCAGTGATGAAGGGCCGGACCCTACCGGTAGCGGAGTGCGGGTGCGCGCGAGCTCCGCGGCGGCCGGGTCGCCGAGCGCGAGACGGGTCGCACCGGTGATGCGCGCCTGCTCCAGAAGCAGGTCCACGCTGGCGTGTGCCGCGAGCGCAACGATCTCGATGCGCTCGGGAAACCGTGCGGCCACGTCCAGCGCTTGCCGACCGATCGATCCGGTGGACCCGAGTACAGCCACGCGGGTGCGGCTCATCGCACACCCACCAGGAACAGCGCGTAGTACGTGACGATGGCGACCATGATGAAGCTGTCGAACCGGTCCAGGAATCCCCCGTGGCCGGGCAGCAGCGTACCGGAGTCCTTGACCCGTACTTCACGCTTGATGCGGGACTCGGCAAGATCGCCGATCACGGCCGCGACCGACGCCAGAAGGCCGATCGTCACGAGCGCGCCCCATCCCACCGGCAGGTCGAAGAGCGATCCGGCGAGCAGCCACATCCCGGCGGTGCCGATCGTGCCGGCCACCAGCCCCTCCCAGGACTTCTTGGGTGAGATGCGTGGGGCGAGAGGGTGCTTCCCGATCGCCGAGCCCACGAGATAGGCGAAAACGTCGTTGGCCCACACGCTCGCAATGGTGGCGAGCGCGAGGAGCACCCCTTGCTCCATCTGCCGGATGAGGATTAGGTGTGACAGGGTGAAGCCGATGTAGACCGCGCCGAAGACCGTGACGGCGGTGTCTATCAGCCTGATCTGCCGGATGAGCACGTGCCAGAAGAAGGCGCTGATCACGAGTGCGCCGACAACGGCCGTCAGGCCTGTCGCGCCATACTGCGCGGCCGCGAAGGGCATGACGGCCACTGCGGACAGCGCCACGAGCTCGTTGGGCATCCTCCGCTCACGCCGCGACATCGCGAAGAACTCGACGCATGCAAGCACGGCGATGACCGCCATGACTGCGGCGAGCCCCCATATCCCTCCGAAGAAGAGCGCGGCGAGCATTGTGACCCCGAGCGCGAGCGCGCTGGCGGCGCGAATACCGAGGTCCTTGAGCGAGCCGGCCATCAGCGGCCACCGAACCTGCGGGCGCGACGCTGGAAGTCGATGACCGCACGCAGCAGGTCACCTCGTTTGAAGTCGGGCCATAGAACCGACGTGACCCACAGCTCGGAGTAGGCGATCTGCCAGAGGAGGAAGTTCGACACCCGCATCTCACCACTGGTCCGTATGAGCAGGTCGGGATCAGGGATGTCGGCCGTATAGAGGTGTCCGGCGATGGTTTCCTCGGTGATGTCCTGGGCGGTGAGCGCGCCCCGCGCCACATCCTCGACGATCGCGCGCACCGCGTCGGTCAACTCGAGCCGGCCACCGTAATTGAGCGCCACGAGCAGCGTGAGGCGGTCATTCCCGGCGGTCTGCCTCTCCGCGTCACGGAAGGCGTCGAGGGTCGCCCGCGGGACGCCGGCCTCGCTGCCGATCAGGACGACGCGCACCCGCTTGGCCATCAGATTGTCCATCTCGGCGTTCAGGACCTCGACGAACAGCGACATCAGCCCGTTGACCTCTTCAGCGGAGCGCCGCCAGTTCTCGCTGGAGAACGAGTAGATGGTGAGGTAGCTGATCCCGAGTTCGAGGCAGGTTGCGATCGACTCGCGAACAGCCTTCGCGCCCGCGCGATGGCCGAACTGGCGCGGGAGTGCGCGCTTCGCGGCCCAGCGGCCGTTGCCGTCCATGATGATCGCCACGTGACCGGGAACCTGGGCCGGGTCGAACCGGTCCAGCAGGTCCCTGTCCGCGCGCGTAGTGAAGAAGGCCTCGAGCGACCGTCTCTCAGGAGTGGCGGGCACTCACACCTCCATGATCTCCGCTTCTTTGCGCTTGAGCATCTCGTCCACCTCGGCGATATGAGCATCGGTGGCCTTCTGGATCTCCGCCTCGAGGTGCCGGAGTTCGTCCTGCGACATCTCGTGGTCCTTCTCCTGCCGCTTGAAGTGGTCGTTCGCGTCGCGGCGGATGTTGCGGATGGCCACGCGGGTCTCTTCGGCGTATCCGCGACACAGTTTGACGAACTCCTTGCGACGCTCCTCGGTGAGCGGCGGGAACGGGACACGGATGACCTGGCCATCGTTGGACGGGTTGAAGCCGAGGTCGGCCGATCGGATCGCCTTCTCGATCGCGCCCAGAGCGGTCTTGTCGTACGGGCTGACGACAAGGAGCTGGGCCTCAGGAGCGCTCACCGACGCGATCTGGTTGAGCGGCGTGGCCGTGCCGTAGTACTCGACCTGCACCTTGTCGAGGATGCCTGCCGAGGCGCGGCCGGTGCGGACCCCGCCGAACTCGTGACCCAGTGACGCGAGCGCCTTGTCCATACGCTCGCTGGCTTCCTTCACGCTGTGTGTGCTCATCAGGCGCCTCCTCGCACGACGGTACCAACGGGCTCGCCGAGTAGCGCTGCGGCGATGTTGCCCTCACGTTCCATGTTGAACACGATGATCGGCAGGTTGTTGTCCATGGCCAGACTGATAGCGGTGTTGTCCATGACCTTCAGGCCGAGGTTCAGGACATCGATGTAGGCCAGCTCGTCGAACTTCTTGGCCGTGGGCACGAGCTTGGGATCGGCATCGTAGACGCCATCGACCTTGGTCGCCTTCATGATGCACTCGGCGTGGACCTCAAGGGCCCGCAGGGCCGCGGTGGTGTCGGTGGTGAAGTACGGGTTGCCCGTGCCGGCCGCGAAGATGACCGTGCGACCCTTCTCCATATGGCGGATCGCCCGGCGTCGGATGTATGGCTCCGCCACGTCCTTCATCTCGATGGCCGACATGACACGCGTGAACACGCCATGCGCTTCGAGTGCGTCTTGCAGGGCGAGTGCGTTCATGACGGTCGCGAGCATGCCGATGTAGTCGGCCTGAGCGCGATCCATGCCGGTAGCGGATGCCGCCACACCGCGGAAGATGTTTCCTCCACCGACGACGATGGCGACCTGCACGCCACCTTCGACGACCAGCTTGATCTGCTTCGAGAGGGACTCCAGGACCCGGGGGTCGATGCCGTAGCCGGCATCCCCCATCAGCGCTTCACCGGAAAGCTTCAACAGGACGCGCTCGTACCGGTATCCGGACATGATCCTCCCTCGATCGCGACGAAACGGCCGGACGGCCAGTGATGATGATAGACCAACGGGGCGGTGCACTGCACCGCCCCGTTACTGTGACGCTATCAGCAGCAGCAGGAGCTCTTGGGCTCGGGATTGGTCTCACCGAGCACGAGGCGCTCGAAGCGGACCACATCCACCGGCGCGCCGGCTTCCTTGGCGGCCTGCTCGGCGTGCTGCTTGACGGTGATGTCGGGGTTCTTCACGAAGTCCTGCTCCATGAGGCAGAACTCCTTGAAGAACTTGTCCAGACGACCCTCGGCGATCTTCTGCTGGATGGCCTCGGGCTTGCCGGTCTCGGCGGCCTGGCTCCGGTAGATGGCGAGCTCGTGCTCGACCACGTCGGCAGGGACCTCCTCGCGGCGGACCGAGATAGGTGCGGCAGCGGCGATCTGCATCGCGACATCCTTCGCGAAGCCGAGTACGGCCTCGGTCTTCGCAGCCTCAGCGGTACCGGCGCTGACCTCCACGAGCACGCCGATGTTGCCGATGCCGTGGATGTAGACGGCCATGCAGCCAGCGTCGGTGGAGAGCTCATAGCGCACGAAGCGGGCAACGCCCATGTTCTCCCCGAGCTTGCCCACGGCCTCGCCGAGACGCTGCTCCACGGTGAGCTCCGGGCGCAGGACGTACGGCTGCGCGAGCATGGCCTCGACATCGGCGGGAGCCGACTCGAGAACCTGCTGCGAGAGCTCACCCACGAGCTCCTTGAAGTTGGCGTTGCGGGCCACGAAGTCGGTCTCGCAGTTGACCTCGAGGATCGAGGCGGCGGTACCGTCAGCAGACACCAGGCCCCCGATGAGACCCTCGTTGGTCGCGCGTCCGGCCTTCTTGGCGAGGTCGGCAAGACCCTTGGTGCGCAGCACGTCGACGGCGGCTTCCATGTCGCCGTTGGCCTCGGTGAGCGCCTTCTTGCAGTCCATCATGCCGGCGCCGGTGCTCTCGCGGAGCTCCTTCACCATGCTTGCGGTGATCTCCATTGTTCCTCCTCGTGCGGCGTATGCGCCGCGGTCGCGTGGTGGTGCGTTGTCCGGAACCTACTCGGCGGACTCGGCTGGCGTCTCGGCCACGGCCTCAGCGGCCACCGGAGCGGCCTCGACGACCGGAGCGGCCTCCGCAACCGGCTCAGCGGCCACCGGAGCGGCCTCCACAGCGGGCTCGCCCTCGCCCGGCGTGGAAAGGCCAGCCGCGCGGCGTCCGTCGAGCGCGGCGTCGGCGATCACGCGGCAGATGAGCGACACCGAGCGGATCGCGTCGTCGTTGCCCGGGATCACATAGTCGACCTCGTCCGGATCGGCGTTGGTGTCCACCAGGCCGATGAGCGGGATGCCCAGCCTGTGCGCTTCCTTGACCGCGATGGCTTCGCGCTTGGTGTCGACCACGAAGACGGCCTTCGGCAGGTCAGCCATGTCGCGGATGCCGGTGAGGTCACGCTGGAGCTTCTCGAGCTCCCGGCGAAGGAGAAGGGCTTCCTTCTTGGGGAGCTGCGCCATGGTGCCGTTCTCCTCCATGGTCTCGAGCTCGATCATGCGCTTGATGCGACCGCGGATGGTGACGAAGTTGGTGAGCATACCGCCGAGCCAGCGCTGATTCACGTACGGCATGCCGGCGCGCTCGGCTTCCTTGCGGATCGGGTCCTGCGCCTGCTTCTTGGTGCCCACGAGGAGCACGGAGCCACCGCGAGCGGTGAGGTCGCGCACGAAGCGGTACGTGCCGTCGATCTCGCGCAGGGTGCGCTGCAGGTCGAGGATGTAGATGCCGTTGCGCTCGGTGAAGATGTACGGCTTCATCTTCGGGTTCCAGCGGCGGGTCTGATGACCGAAGTGCACGCCGGCCTCGAGCAGGTTCTTCATGGATACGGACATGGTGGTGCCTCCTTCTGGTTGTCGCCTCCGCCCGCTTCAGCTCCCACTGCGACCGGACGTGCCGGCACCTCGCGTGGAATCCACAGGCGTGTGAATTAAGAGCGCGCGTATGGTAGCACGAAACAGACGCTCAGTGGGAATGTCGTCCGGCTCAGGCGAGACCGGCGTACTCTCTGCCGCACGATGTGCAGACGAAGTACGCGTCGAAGTGACCCGGGTGGCTGGTATCGGGCACCAGACGAAGGGCGAGTTCGATCTCGCACGCGGGGCACCATAGCATGCGCTTGAGGCCAGCGGCGTCGACGACGCACTTCACGTCTCCGACATCCGGTCGGAGGAAGACGTGATACGCGTTCAGCTGGGTGCACCCCGAGCCAAAGGCCTTGAGTGTGAGCGCGACCTTCTCGGAGATGTCCGCCGGTCGCGACTGGTTCTTGAGCAGGTAGTCGGTGGCGCCGAGTGAGACCGCCTGCTCGATGGTGGATTCTTCGCCGAGGTTCGTCAGCACGACCACAGGGATCCCGTGCGTGCGCGGATCGGCCTTTACGGCCTCAAGTACCTGCAGTCCACCCATGCGAGGCATGATCAGGTCGAGCAGGATCAGGTCAACGGGTTGGTCGCGGAGCACGGTGAGCGCGGCCAGTCCGTCGGCCGCTTCGTACACCTGGTAGCCATCCTGGGCGAGACGGTCGTGATACATCCGCCGCAGCAGGTCGGTGTCTTCCACCACGAGAACGCGTTCTCCGGCCACTATCAACCCCCCTGTCGATCGACTCACGCGACAGGCAGGAATCCCTGTGCCGCGTGAAGTCGTGCCCGCAATCTGAGTACCGCTTGAGTATGCATCTGGCTCACCCTCGATTCTGTGACGCCAAGCACGGCGCCAATCTCCTTGAGCGTGAGTCCTTCGTAGTAGTAGAGGGCGATGACGCTCTTCTCGCGTTCAGGAAGCCGCTCGATGGCGTTGGCGAGGATCTGCTTCAGCTCGGAGGTCTCGAAGAGCCTGACCGGGTCTTCGGCACGGTCATCAGCGATGGAGCCCAAAGGGTCCGAGCGCTCCTCATGGTCTGCGCCGGGCGACCAGATCTCCTCGAACGAGATCACTGATGTGTAGGAGAGACGCGTCAGGATGGCCCTGAGCTCACGGGGCGATATGCCCATCTGCTCCGCGATCTCATCATCGGACGGGACCCGTTTGAGCCGGTTCTCGAGTGCGATGTACGCCGCCTCGAATTCGCGCGCACGGGCACGCACTGAACGTGGCACCCAATCCATCGCCCGGAGCTCGTCGATAATCGCCCCTTTGATGCGGGCGATAGCGTACGTCTCGAACTTGATCCCACGATCAGGGTCGAACTTGTCTATGGCATCGATCAACCCGAACACGCCGTACGAGACGAGATCGGCGGTATCAACCGTTTGCGAGAAGCCTGATGAGAGCCTGCCGGCAACGTACTTGACAAGCGGGGAATAGGCGACGATCAGGCGGTCACGCGCCCGAAGATCGTTGTCGTCCTTGAGTGAGACCCAGGCGGCGGCAAGCTCCGCCTTGGGATCGGCTCTCATGCGGTGTGGACCTCCGTTAGGCCCGAGGATGTGCCCCTTTGTGCACCTCACGGAGGTGCTTCGTGCTGACATGAGTATAAATCTGGGTGGTGGACAGCGCAACGTGACCGAGAAGTTCCTGGACGGTACGAAGATCGGCACCCCCTTCAAGCAGGTGTGTGGCAAAGGAATGACGCAGGTCGTGGGGCGTCATCCTCGCCGATTCACCAAGCTGCGCAAGGTACTTCTCCAGCATGCGGCGCACACCTCCGGATGACAGACGTGTGCCGAGCCGATTGAGGAAGAGCGCCTCTTCGGCTGCGCCTTTCTCAAGGGCCGGTCTGCCGGACTGCGAGTAGGCTCGAACTCGTTCGACCGCAAGTGCATGGATGGGCACGATGCGCTCCCTCGCCCCCTTACCCATGACCCGGACCGTGGCGGAGTCCAGATCGACGTCGCCGCGGTCGAGCCCGGTGAGTTCGGACACGCGGATCCCGCTCGCGTAGAGCAGCTCGAGGATTGCCGCGTCACGGAGACCCGAGGCCGATTCGCGGTCAGGCAGGGCGAGCAGGCCGTCGATCAGGGACTCGGGCGCCACGGCAGGGAGGCGCTTGGTCACCCTCGGCGTCGACAGAATGGCGGCGGGACTCGCCGACAGCATCCCCCGGCGGACGAGGTAGCGATACAGGCCGCGGACCGCCGCGAGCCGGCGTGCGATGGTTCGCTTTGAGTACTGTGCGCGATCGAGCTCGGCAAGGTACCGGCGCAGGGTTCGATGGTCGGCATCGAGAAGGTGCACCTGCTCTCTCGCCGACCAGTCGCTCAGACCACTCAGATCGGACGCGTATGCGATGAGCGTCCGGGGCGAGAGGTTCCGTTCCACGCGGAGGTGTTCCAGATATTGGTCGATCAACACCTCGTTGCCGGGTCTGTCCGCCATGGCTCCTCCCCTTCTCGACGGCTTTGGTGCCGGGTCCGGTCCGGCTCACACCCCCACGGTGAGCAGGTCGGGACGCGCACTCACACAGGCTGTCATGTCGGCACGCGCACGCAGCGCGTACGCCTCGTAGCGTGCGCGCTTGCCCCGCACGCGCTCGGCAAGTGGCGGAACGAGACCGAAGTTCACGTGCATGGGCTGGTAGTCGTCGGTGGCGGGGTCGGTAGCATACGCGAGCAACGCGCCGAGGGCGGTGGTGGATGGCAGCTTCAGAGGCGGGAGCTCCCCGCGAACGGCATACACACCGAGGGCTGCGAGCAGGCCCGTCGCAATCGCCTCCAGGTAACCCTCGGTGCCGGAGAGCTGCCCGGCGATGCGGATCCGAGGATGGGAGCGCAGGGATAGGTCGGGCGTGAGAAGCCGGGGGGCGTCGATGAACGTGTTCCGGTGCATGACCCCGTATCTGAGAAACGTCGCTTCCTGAAGGCCGGGTATCATGCGGAAGACGCGGTCTTGCGCCCCAAACGTCAGGTTGGTCTGGAATCCAACCAGGTTGTACGCGGTACGCTCGCGATTCTCCGCGCGCAGTTGCACCACGGCCCACGGCCGTTCACCGGTGCGAGGGTCGGTCAGCCCCACTGGCTTGAGTGCGCCGTATCGTAGCGCGTCAAGACCTGTACGAGCGACCTCTTCCGCGGGCTGGCAAGCCTGGAACAGCTCACGTCTTTCGAACTCACGCAGGGTGACTCTTTCGGCGGCGATCAACTCGGCTATGAACGATTCGTATTCCTCGCGGTCCATCGGGCAGTTGAGGTAATCAGCACCCTCCCCCTTCTCCCATCGTGATGCGGCGAACACGATGTCGTGATCGATGGTGTCAGCGTCCACGATCGGAGCTGCGGCGTCGAAGAACGCGAGGTGCTGCGAGCCCGTGAGAGCCGAAAGAGCGCGTGTGAGGGGTTCGCTCGCGAGCGGGCCGGCCGCGACGATCACATCTCCATCGGGGATCGAGTTCGCTTCTTCGACGATGACCTGGATTAGCGGGTGAGCACTGATGGTTTCGGTGACCATCCGTGAGAACCGCTCACGGTCCACCGCGAGCGCGCCGCCAGCAGGCACTGCCGAGCGCCGCGCGACATCGAGCAGAAGCGATCCAAGCGCTTCGAGCTCCGTCTTGAGCAGGCCGGTGGCGGAGTGCGGGTCGGTGCTCTTGAACGAGTTGGAGCAGACGAGCTCCGCGAACATGTCGCTGTGGTGTGCCGGACCGCGGTTCGCCGGGCGCATCTCGACCAGACGCACGGGGACACCTCGGACAGCCAACTGCCAGGCGGCCTCACTTCCAGCAAGACCGGCACCTATGATCGTGACCGGTTCCACCGGCGCTCTCCTCTGGTCGGGGTAGGACCATTGTACGGTACCTGCGGTGGTCAGGCTCACCCCACTCCGTACCGGCCGTCAGCGTATCTGACGATGGCTCCGCTGGATTCGAGCCTACCGAGGGTGCGTGCCGCGGACACGATGTCGATGCCGAGCGCCCGTGCGAGGTCGTCGGGTCTGAGCGGGTCCGCTGCGAGCGCTCGCGTCACGCTGTCGCACTCGATCTGGACGTTGGCGGCCCTGTGGTGCACACCGGTCATGCCGAGTGCCTCCGCGAGTTCGCTCACATCCGTGACGGGTACCGCGCCCTGTCGCATCAGTCGATTGGAGCCACGGGACTCGGGAGAGAAGATGGATCCCGGGACCACGAACACATCTCGCCCAGCGTCAAGCGCGGCATCGGCGGTGCTGAACGTCCCGCTCGGCAACCCGGCCTCAACCACCAGTAGCGCGCGCGCGAGACCCGCGATGATCCGGTTGCGCCTGACGAAGGCCCATCGGGCGGGCGGCGTCCCGAACGGCAGCTCGGAGAGCACGGCGGTGTTCTCTCTCATGTGCGCCAGCAGGCCAGCAGACCGCCTCGGGTAGTCTACGTCGGCACCGCACCCAAGAACAGCGATTGTGACTCCTTCGGCATCGATGGCGGCACGATGAGCCTCTCCGTCGCATCCGATAGCGGCGCCGGATATCACGGCAAGCCCGACTCCCGCTGACCACGAGGCGAACAACCGCGTGGAACGGAGACCATATGGCGTTGCTTTACGAGCGCCGACGATGGCGAGTCCCGATGCGATGAGACTCGGATCACCGATTCCGTACAGCCGTTTCGGAGGATCAGGGGTGTCGACAAGTTGCGGCGGATAGCCTGGCTGACCCAGTTCCAGGATGAAACGCTCGCCGCTCATGAGGACTCCCAGGATCGATACGCGAGCGCCTCGGCAACATGCACGTCCTGGATCCTCGTGGAGCGCTCGAGGTCGGCAAGTGTGCGCGCAACCCTGAGCAGCCTGGTGACGGCACGTCCGGACATACGTGCACTACGCGCAGCCCCCTGGAGCTGGATCCGCGCGTCGGGTGAGAGCGAGCTGCGGAGGCCCTGTGGCCTGCCATCCACGGCAAACGCCTGGGCGTCGGCAACGATCGTCCTGGCCGCTTCGGTGGAGACGCCCTTAGGCGGTCCATCACTGAGCAAGAGCTCGGGGTCGATGCGGTCGACACGTATGGTCATGTCCATCCGGTCGAAGAGCGGCCCCCCGATCCGTGACTGGTATCGCGTTACGGTGCCTGTTGCGCACGTGCACGAACGATGCGGATCGCCCGCAAAGCCGCAGGGGCAGGGGTTCATGGCCGAGACGAGGGTCACACGCCCGGGGTAGCGTACTGCGCCGTTCGCTCGTACGAGCGTGACGACACCCTCCTCCACCGGCTGACGCAGCGCCTGCAGAGCCGCCGGAGGGAACTCAGGGAGTTCATCGAGGAACAGGACACCATTGTGCGCCAGACTGATCTCGCCGGGCCGCGGCGGCGTCCCCCCGCCCACGAGGCCGGCAACGGTGCACGAGTGGTGGGGCGCACGGAACGGGCGCCGTCCCTCGATGCATGGACGCGGGTCGAGGCCGGCGACCGAATGGATGAGGGCGGACTCGAGCCTCTCCCGCTCATCCAGCGGTGGAAGCAGGCCTGCGAGGGCTCGGGCAAGCATGGTCTTCCCGGAACCTGGCGGCCCGGTGAGCAGCACATGGTGACCACCCGCGGCCGCAACGATGAGACACCGCTTCGCGATATCGTGTCCCGCGATGTCCTCGAGCATCACCTGTGCCGGGCATGCCGGAGGAGGTGCGCCCTCGGTGATGGCTCGCGCAGCCGGGAGTCCCTGCCGGAGAGCGGCAAGGTGTTCAAGGCCTCGAAAGCTGAGCCCTGGGACGGCCGACACCACATCGTGCGCGTCGGCTGGACCGAGGAGCGCATCACCCCGGGTGACCGCACCGATCGCGTGTGCGAGCATCCCCGGGACCTCTCGCACCCTTGCGTCGAGTCCGAGTTCACCGACGGCGGCCACACAATCGAAGGCGCGGGCGGGCAGCTGCCCCGTGGCACAGAGCACGGCGAGTGCGATCGGCAGATCGAAGCCGGTGCCGTGCTTCCGAAGTGGTGCCGGCGCAAGGTTCACTATCACGCGCGAGTTCGGGAATTCGTATCCCGCCGTGCGGAGTGCCGCCCGAACGCGGTCGCGTGCCTCCTGAACCGCGATGTCCGGGAGCCCGACGATACCGAAGACCGGAAGCCCGGGTGACACGTCCGCCTGTACTTCGACGCGAACAGCGTCGACTCCATGCAGTGTGGCTGTGGTGACGGCTGCCTGCATGGTGGTCAGGCGCACATGAACGCGGCGCGATGGTGACGAAGCAGCGCTCTGTCATCGGTGAGCACCAGGATGGAGATGACGTCGAACCGCAGCCGGACCTCCTGGTTCCCCGCAGCCGCCAGGTAGGCCTCGGCAAGACGGACGAGCCGTCGCTGTTTCGCCGCCGAGACAGCTTCTTCGGGTTGTCCCGCCGAGGTCGAAGCGCGCGTCTTGACCTCGCAGATGACAAGCTCCTCGCCGTCGAGGGCGACGATGTCGATCTCGCCCCGGTCGTGCCGCCAGTTGCGATCCACGATCGTCATACCCTGGCGCTGGAGATAGGCAGCCGCGGCTTCCTCTCCCCTGTGTCCGATATCGGTAGCTGGCATGGGTGGCTCCTTTCGTTGGAAAGAGCCTCCCATGCGATGGATAACCGGACCCCACCGTAGTCCTACCAGGATGTAAGCGCCGACGGCAGTCGGTGCACCGCAGTGTGCTAGAAGAGCGTGTTGACCGCGCACGGACCGAAAGACAGCCGGTGTACTGGAGACGGACCGTGTGCGCGGATAGCCTCAAGGTGATCGGCACTGCCGTAGCCCTTGTTACCCGCGAATCCGAAGCCGGGGTATCGCTCATCCAGCTCGACCATCAACAGGTCACGGGCGACCTTGGCGACGATCGATGCGGCGCTGATGGCCCGCACTGTGGCGTCGCCGGAGACAACAGCGGTGGTAGGGAAACCGAGACCAACCGGGAGTCCGTCGACAAGGACATGGTCGGGCGGTGTGCGGAGACCCGCGAGTGCCTGGAGCATCGCATGGCGGGTGGCCTCGGCGATTCCCAGCGTGTCGATGCAGCGGGAGTCCACATGCGCCACAGAGACGTCATACGCGACACTTCGGATCTCGACATCGAGACGCGACCTGGTCTGCGGTGAAAGCTTCTTGGAGTCGTTCAGCCCCGCGATGTCGGCATCGCGCGTGAAGACGCACGCGCACGCGGTGACTGGGCCCGCCAGTGCTCCCCGGCCGACCTCGTCCACACCCGCAACGATCACCGCCCCGGCGTCGAGCAGCGCACATTCACGCGCCGCGAGCGCACGCAGGCGCTCATGCTCGGCCGCTTCAGTCTCGAGCCGTCTCTTGGTGCGCTGGATCGCACGCTGCGCGCCCACACGGGTGTCGCCACGCAACTGGTTGCACAGCTCAGGGAATCCTGATGCGTCGACCGAGGCGAGTAGTGCGCTGATCTCCGTGAGTGATCGAGTGTGCATGGGTGTAGTGTAGCCCGAAAAGGAAGAGGCCCCGGTAGTGTACCGGGGCCTCTTTGATGTGGCTGGCAGACTAGTGGCGCAGCTCCTTCACGCGAGCGGCCTTGCCGACCTTGTCGCGGAGGTAGTACAGCTTGGAGCGGCGGACCTTGCCGCGCGAGACGACTTCGAGGCCGACGATCTTGGGCGAATGCACGGGGAACGTGCGCTCGACGCCGACCGCGAAGGACAGCTTGCGTACCGTGAAGGTCTCACGGTTGCCGGCGCCATGACGGCGGATGACGATACCCTGGAAGGGCTGGACACGCTCGCGGGTGCCCTCGACGACCTTGTACATGACCTTGACGGTGTCACCGACCCCGAACTCAGGCAGGTCGTCACGCAGCTGCTGCTGCTCGATAGCGCGGATCTTGTCCATGAGACACGTTCCTGTTCAGTCTGTGGTGTGTTCAATCGGGCGCCCTGAGGCACGAGTGCACAGTATAGCGAAGCCTTCTGGGTCAGGCAACGATGACCGCGAAGAACCTTCCGGGCGGGCGCATCATAGCATAGCTCTATCGCCGTGTGTGGCGGCGCGAAGCGCTACTCCATCGCGCCGATCCGGTCGATCGGCCAGAAGCGGAAGATCGCCCGGCCCTTGATCTCGGTGAGCGGGACGGCGCCGAACACCCGTGAGTCGGCGCTGTTGGTGCGGTAGTCGCCCATCAACCATACCGAGCCCTCCGGGATCTCATACGGCATCTCGAGGGTCATCGGGTCCGTCGGCAAGCCGTGCGTATAGGGCTCATCGAGGGGTTCCCCGTCGATCAGAACCTTACCGTCGATGATGTCGATCGTCTCGCCGCCCATACCCACGACGCGCTTGATGAGCGTATCGACCGATCCGGTGGGGTCATCGAGCACGACGATGTCGCCACGCTCGGGGTCGGTGAAGTGATAGATGAACTTGTTGGCGACGACACGGTCCTGAAGCTCGATCGTGGGAATCATCGACCCGCTCGGGATGACGTACGGCTGGACGACCCAGGTGCGGATCGCCGCCGCGAGGGTGAACGCCAACGCCACCATGAGCAGGAGCTCCCCGAACCACCGGACGAACGAGATCGGGCGATCGTCCTCGTGTGGCGGACTCGCGGGTTCCGGAAAGTGGTCGGCCTCATCCAGCGATCCATAGGCCTGGTCCACGGTATCGGTACCTTCTACGTCAGTCACCGTGTGTCGACTCCTCTTCGATGATGTGCCGAGCGAACCCGCGTTCCTCATCCGTCAACCGTGCGCCCTCCAGCAGGTCCGGCCGACGCTCGGCGGTCCGCCGCACTGACTCCCTGCGGCGCCACGCAGCGATCTTGGCGTGATCCCCGCTGAGGAGCACCTGCGGCACCGCCACGCCGTTGAACACCGCGGGTCGAGTGTATTGAGGATACTCCAGCAAGCCGTCCGAGAACGACTCATCCGTTGCCGAATCTGCGCAACCCAGCGCACCTTCCTGCAGCCGGGCGACCGCGTCGACCAGGACGAGCGCGGGAAGCTCACCCCCGGTGAGCACGTAGTCGCCTATCGAGACCTCAAGATCGGCCCGCTCGAGTATCCGCTCGTCGAACCCCTCATACCGGCCGCACAGTACCAGGAGGCGCGGTCTGGCGGCCAGTTCGCGTACGAGAGACTGATCGAGCGGACGGCCCTGTGGGGTCATGACCACAACGAAAGGCTCATCAGGGTGAAGCTCCTTGACCGCGTCCAGGGCACGAGACACCGGCTCAGGCTTCATCACCATCCCGGGACCTCCGCCGAACGGATAGTCATCGGTCGTACGATGACGATCGGTGGTCCAGTCACGAAGGTCGTGCACGACGACTTCGATGACACCCCTGTCCCGGGCGCGCCCGAGGATCGAGGCGTCCAGCGTCGGCGTGAGCATCTCGGGCAGCACCGATATGATGTCGACCCTCAAGTGCTACTCCTCGTCGAGCAGCCCGTCGAGCAGGATCACCGACACTGTGCGGGTGTCATGATCGACATCCCGCACGACGTCCGCGATCACCGGCAGCAACACCTGCCCGAACGGGCCATCATCCACAACGAACACGTCATTGGCGCCGGTCACTATCACGTCGGTGACCACCCCGAGGTATCCCCGGGTGGCGTCCCGGACATCGTACCCGAGGACATCGGGTTCCTCATCCTGAGCGGCGGGCAGCCGATCGTTCTCGGCCAAGAGCCAGCGACCGACGAGTCCGTGGGCGGCTGCGGCATCCGTGATGCCGTCAAGGGTGAGCACCATTCCTTTGGGTCCCTGTCGTGCGTCGAGCACGCGCAGTGGCCGGGCATGCATGGGCGGGGGGACCACCCAGACCGGCACGTCACGCACGTCGAAATGCGAGAGGCCGCCGTCCGGAACGACGACGACCTCACCTTTGGTGCCGTGCGGCTTCTGGATCCGGCCGACCCTGCGGTACGGGGTCGCCATGGATCAGCCGATGACTTCGACCGTCGCGTCTGCACCGTTGATCGAGGCGGCCGCACGTGCAAGCACGCGCAGCGCCTTGATCACTCGACCCTGGCGTCCGATCACCTTGCCGATGTCGTCGGGGTGCACCGTGACCTCATAGACCGTGACGCCGTTCTCCTCGTTGCTGTCGATCCGGACGTCGTCGGGGTTCTCCACCACGGAGGTGACCACGTACGTCACGAGAGCGTTGACGTCAGCGTTGGCGGTCATCGCTACTCTGCTGCCTCAGACGAGTCGGCTTCAGCGGCCTCGTCTGCGGGAGCGGCTTCCTCTTCGACTGGCGCGGCGGCCTTGGCGGCGGCCTCAGCTGCAGCCTTGGCCTCAGCCTCAGCCTTTGCCTGTGCCTTCTTGGAGAGCGCTTCCGACTTGACCGGAGCCTGGGCCTCAGGGTTCTTTGCGATAGCGATCAGCTTGGCGACGGTCTCGCTGGGCGTGGCGCCCTTTGCGATCCACGCGTCGATCTTCTCGACATCGAGCTCGATGGTCGAGGGGTCGGTGCGGGGGTTGTACCGGCCGAGGATCTCGATGAAGCGGCCGTCCCGCGGAGCGCGGGAGTCCGCGGCCACAACGCGGTAGAACGGGGCCTTCTTCGCGCCTGCGCGTGCAAGGCGGATCTTGACTGCCAAAACCTTCACCTCCGTGTAGGTGGCCGCTGTCCGGCCACTCGTGAGCAAAAGCAGCGACTAATGATACGAGATGTGTCATCGCCGGTCAAAAGGGTATTGGGGCGATCCCATCGGCTAGAAGCCGCCCGGCATACCGGGGAGGAATCCACCCCTCCGGCGGCCCTTCTTGCCCTGGCGCTGGGCGACTTGCATCTGCTTGATCATCTTCTGCGCCTGGGAGAACTGCTTCAGCATCTGGTTCACCTCATAGACGGAGACGCCAGCGCCCAGTGCGATGCGCTCCCTGCGGGAGCCATTGATGAGTGAGGGCTTGTCGCGCTCGCGAGGGGTCATCGACCTGATGATGGCCTCAGTACGGGACAGAGCACCCTCATCGACCTGCGCATCAGCGGGCAGTTTGTTCGCTCCCGGGATCATCTTCATGATGTCGGAGAGTGATCCCATCTTGCGGACCTGCTGCAGCTGGGCGAGGAAGTCATCGAGGGTGAACCGGCCTTCGCGCAGGCGTGCCTCGAGCTGCTCGGCCGTGTCCGCGTCGATGCTGCTCTGCGCCTTCTCGATGAGGGTGACGACATCGCCCATGCCGAGTATACGCTTGGCCAGACGCTCGGGATGGAAGGGCTCCAGCGCATCGAGCTTCTCCCCGACGCCTACGAACTTGATCGGACGTCCGGTGACCGAGCGTACGGACAGCGCCGCGCCGCCGCGGGCATCGCCATCGAGCTTGGTCACGACAACGCCGTCGAAGTCGACGCGCTCGGCGAACGCCTTCGCCGCGTTCACGGCGTCCTGGCCGGTCATGGCGTCGACGACCATGAGCACCTGGTCGGGGCGCACGGCATCGCGGATGGCGGCCGCTTCGGCCATCATCGCCTCATCGATGTGCAGCCGACCGGCGGTGTCGACGATCACGAGGTCACGCATGGTGGCGACGGCCTGCTTGACGCCCTCGCGGGCGATCTCGACCGGGTCTCCTCCGTCCTCGCGGTATACAGGCACGCCGAGTTGTGCGCCGAGCGCCTCGAGCTGATCGGCGGCGGCCGGACGGTAGACGTCGCAGGCGACGAGCAGGGGGCTTCTCCCCTGCTGCTGCAAGAGCCGCGCGAGTTTCGCCGAGGCCGTGGTCTTGCCCGATCCCTGGAGGCCGACGAGCATGACGACCGCGGGGATGCGCCCCGAGAGCACGAGCCGGGACTCCGTGCCGCCCATGAGGGCTGTGAGCTCCTCGAGTACGATCTTGACCACCATCTGTCCGGGCGTGAGGCTCTTCAGGACGTCCTGACCCACGGACCGTTCGCGGACAGCGGCGACGAAGGACTTTACGGTCTTGAAGTCGACATCCGCCTCGAGCAGCGCCATACGGACCTCACGCATGGCGGCGTCGACATCCGCCTCGGATAGCACGCCGCGTCCGGTGAGCTTGCTGAAGACCGACTGGAGCCGGTCAGTGAGATTCTCGAACACCTGCGGTACCTCCGTGCGTCTGCGGCCGGGCGGCCGGGATACTGTCAGTCAATGATACTGAAGCGAGAGAACGGAAGGATGATCGCGACGACCTCGCCGCGGATCGATGTGCCCGGGACGGGTCCGAGGACCCGGCTGTCATACGAACGGAAGCGCCTGTCGCCGAGAAGGTACACGTGCCCCGGGGGCACCAGCACCGGGCGAAGCGGACGGCCATAGGCCACAGGCTCGCCCTCGAGGGGCGGAACCGGGACCCCGTTCACCGACACGACGTCGCCGTGCGCATCGACCGTGTCGCCGGGAAGTGCGATGACGCGCTTGAGTACGCCCACGGGCCGTCCGCGCTCATCTGGAACCGTGGCCGCGACCACGTCGCCATAGGCTGGAGTTTCGTATCCGCGGGTGATCAGTACGAGGTCGCGGTCTTGAAGCGTCGGCTCCATGGACATCCCGTTGACGCGCGCGGTGCCGAAGGCGACCCAGAGGACGCTCACGGCGACACCCAGGAGCATGGCGAGCACGGCGGCGACAAGCAGGAACCGTCGATCGGAGTCGCGCCAAAGTATGAACGTCGCCCCGCTCACAGGAGCATCAGGAGACTTCGCCCATGAGAGCCTCGGCGAATTCGCGACCAACGAACGGGTCGAGGTCATCGATTCCTTCGCCAACGCCGATTCGCACGACCGGCAGGCCGAGCTCGCGAACAACCGCGACGACGATACCCCCTTTGGCGGTGCCGTCCAGCTTCGTGAGGATCACCGCGTCCAGGTCGAGCGCCCGGTGGAACTCACGGGCCTGGACGATGCCGTTCTGGCCGGTTGTGGCGTCGATGACGAGAACAGAGCGCACGGGAAACGCGCTCTCTCGCTCGGCCACGCGCTTGACCTTCTGAAGCTCGGCCATGAGGTCGGGAGAGGTGTGCAAGCGGCCCGCGGTGTCAACGATGATGAGGTCGGCATCGCGCGCGCGTGCTTCGGCGATGGTGTCATACACAACCGCCGCGGGGTCCGCCCCGTGCGCTCGTTCGACTACCGGTACGTCCGCGCGCTCGCCCCATACGCGCAGCTGTTCGATAGCGGCGGCGCGGAAGGTGTCGGCGGACCCGATCACCACACGACGTCCGGCGGCGGAGGCGGCGTTCGCGAGCTTGCCCACGCTCGTCGTCTTGCCCGTACCGTTCACGCCGACCATCAGTACGCAGGCCGGCCCCGAGGCGAACGGGTCCTCCGCGTCGATCGTGACCTCGGCGGTGATCTCATCCACGAGGCGCGCGACCACCGCTGAAGCGTCCGGGAGCGCTTCTCGAATGGCTGTCTTACGCAGGCGGTCGACCATCTCCGACGCCGCAACACCGCCCATGTCGGCCAGGATCAGCGTCTCCTCCAGACCGTCCCAGAAATCGTCATCGAGCTCCGGTCCACGCCGAAGAAGAACGTTGAGCTGCCCGCCAAGCTGCTCGCGAGTCCGCGTGAGCCCCTCGCTGATGCGCTTGAACCATGGAGTGCGGCTCACGATGCGCCCTCCATCGAGACAGCGCGGTCGAGCTTCTGGCTGACGACCTTGCTCACGCCGTCGGCCTGCATGGACACTCCGTACAACACGTCGGCCATCTCCATGGTGCGCCGCTGATGTGTGACCACGATGAACTGCGTGTAGTGACGCATGCTGTCCACGAAGGCGATGAACCTCCGGAGATTGGTGTCGTCGAGCGCCGCCTCGACTTCGTCGAGGATATAGAAGGGGCACGGGCGCGTGCGGTAGACGGCGAACAGGAGCGCGAGTGCCGTGAGCGACTTCTCGCCGCCCGAGAGGAGGCTCATCTTCTGAAGCCGCTTACCTCTGGGCTGGGCGACGACCTCCACGCCGGTGGTCTCCGGGTCATCGGGGTCCGTCAACGCGAGCGAGGCGTGTCCGCCCTGGAACAGCACGCTGAAGATCTCCTGGAAATGACCATCAACGCGCTCGAACGTGTCGAGGAAGCGGTCACGGACCTTGCGGTCGATGGCGGCGATCACCTTCTGCAGGGAGTGCCTGCTGGCAAGGAGGTCATCGAGCTGACGCTGCATGAAGTCCCGACGTTGCTGGAGTCCGGCGAACTCTTCGACCGCGACCGGGTTGACGGGTCCGAGGTTGGAGATGCGCCGACGCAACCGCATCGCACGGTCTCCAGCGGCATCGCGATCGTCGACCGCAGGCATCTCAAGGGCCCGCTCGATGGGCATGCCGAGCTCCTCGACGATACGGCGAACGGCTCCGTTGACCTGTACCTCGAGCGCGGCCTTCTCAACGCGGACGTCAGACATCGCGTCCAGCGTTGCCTGTACGGCCGCCTGAGCGCCCCGAACGGCTTCCTGGCCATCGTGGATGGTCTGCCGGAGCGACTCGCTGTCGGCTTGCTCGAATCGCGCACGGTCGCGCAGCTTGTCCGCCCAGTGCTCCCCACGCTCGAGAAGCACCTGATAGAGCTCGTGGAGCGGCTCGACCCGCGCGCGCAGGGACTCGAGCGCCTCGGCGGTCTCGCCGGAGTGTGTGACCGTGTACTCGAGCTCGCGCAGCTCGGACGTCAGTGCCGCTTGCCGGCGCTTCAGATGCACCTCGCGCTCCGATACGGCAGCGATCTCCACCTGGCATGTGCCGAGACGGCTCGTGACCTCCGACTCCTCACGGAATCGCGTATCGCGGTCCTCGCGCATGGCCACGGTGGCGTCCTCGAGCTCCTCGATCCGCCGTAGTCCCTCTTCGATGCGGTCGTTCAGGGACCGCTGCGCGGGCTTGTCCTTCGCGGTGCGCTCCTCGATCTGCCGGATGCGCAGGTCGATGGACGCTGCCTCCGTATCGGAGTCGGTCACGCTTTGCTCGAGACGGCCGACTTCCTCGCGCAGCGACGCCTCTTCACCGGTGAGGGTGGCGAGTTCCTGCGAGAGGCCAAGGGCGTCTTGCTGTGCGGCGGCCAGTGCTTCGCCGGCGGCAACGAGCGACGCCTCGGCCTCTCCCACCTCGGAATCGAGCGATGCGTAGCGGTCACGCAGGTCAACGAGCGTGCGTTTGCGGGTGAGGACGCCGGCATCTTCTTCAAGGTTCGGACCGACACGAACGCGCCCGCCGGCCCACGCCATGTGCCCGTCACGAGTGACCAGTCGCCAGGGTCCGTCAGCCTCGGAGATCGCGTCCCTGAGTGACTCCACGACCCGCACGTCGCCGATGAGCGCCGCAAGCCCCGGCCGGATCTGGGGGGCACACTGGACCACGTCGAGGAGCCTGACGCCCGGGCCATCGGCGGGGAGGTCCTTCGCGACAGCGCTGTCGACGGCGAGCAACGAGAAGTCGGCGGCACCGTCCTCCTCGAGGAGCGCGACCGTGGGCTCGAGATCGTCACGGCCTCTGACCAGGACGCAGAAGACGTCACTACCGAGGACACGCTCGACGACGCGCTCGAACTCCTTCGGAACGGTGATCTGCTCGGTGACCGGGCCGATGACACCGGGGAACTGCTTGTCACGCGCAAGCAGTGTCGCGAGTGCGGGTGAGGCCGACTCAAAGGCCCGGTCGACCTCCTCAAGAGCACGGATCTCCGCTCGGACCTCGGAGATCTCGCCGCGCAGGCGGTCAAGGGTAGCGCGCTTCGACTCGCTCAAACGCACGTGCTTGTCCACCTCTCCTGAGGCGAGGTCGGACTCTTTGCGCGTGCGCTCGATGCGGCTGCTGAGCTGCTCAAGCCTGTTGCGCCGGGCCGACAGGGTCTGCATGAGCGCAGAGCGTCCGTCTCTGACCGCTGTGGCGCGGTCCGCCAGAATCTCCGACTCGAGGGCGAATCCCGAGAGTGCCTGCTGGATGCCGGCGAGCTCGAGGCGCGCGTCGTCGACGTCCTTGCGGGCACGGCGGCTGTCGGTCATCACACGCGTCAGCGCCTCATCGGCGGCGAGCCTGTCCTTGCGAGCCGTCTCGGACTCCTTGCGGAGCTCGCTCAACTGCGAGTAGAGCGCCTGGAGCTTGGCCTCGGTGACCGCACGCTCCTCCGCGATCTGCTGGAGCTCCTGGGTGCGCGACTCGAGGCGGGTGCCGCTCTGGTGGAACTTCTGTCGCAACTCGGACAGTCGCTCGACCAGGTTTTTTCCCTTCTCCTCCAGGAGCAGGAGACCCGAGTTGGTACGCTCGAGCACGGACTGGAGCCTGCGACGCTGCTCGGACAGGTCTCCGACGAACAGGCCCTTCTCCTCAAGCAGGGACTGGAAGGTCGCGAGTTCGCGCTCCTTCTCCGCAAGCCGGTAGCGCGCGAGATCGACCTCGGCGTCATGTTCGCGCTCACGCCGCTCGACCGCGTCCCACTGTTCCTGCAGTCCCCGCAGGTCGGCCACCGCAAGCGAGACTTCGAGTTCACGGAGTTCGCCCTCGATCTCGCGGTACTGACGGGCCTTGTCCGCCTGGCGCTGCAGTGGCTTGAGTTGACGGTCGATCTCGACCAGCACGTCGCGTATGCGGTCGAGGTGGACATCCATCGCGGTGAGTTTGCGCACCGCCCGGTCCTTGCGCTTCTTGTGCTTGAGCACGCCGGCGGCGTCTTCGATGAGCGCCCGTCGCTCCTCTGGCTTGGAGTTGAGGATCTCGTCGAGCCTGCCCTGGCTGATGATCGAGTGGGTGTCACGGCCGAGGCCGGTGTCGTGCAGCAGCTCCTGTATGTCCAGAAGGCGCGCAGGCGACTGGTTGACGAGGTACTCGCTCTCACCGTTACGGAACATCCGGCGGGTGATGGTGACCTCGCTGAACTCGAGCGGCAGTGTGCCGTCGCGGTTGTCGAGCACGAGGTCGACCTCGGCAACGCCCACCGCCTGCCGCGCGGATGAACCAGCGAACACCACGTCTTCCATGGAGTTGCCACGCAGTGTCTTGGCGGACTGCTCGCCAAGGACCCAGAGCACGGCGTCGGAGATGTTCGACTTGCCGGAACCGTTTGGCCCTACGACGACCGTCACGCCAGGCTCGAGGCCGAGGCGGCTCTTATCGGCGAAGGACTTGAACCCTTTGAGGGTGAGTGACTTCAGGTACAAGTGACAGCCCATTCAGCAGGAGAGTACGAACGGTTTGCCGGGCCTGACCCGCGCCGGACGCTCCGTATCCTATCACAGCGAGGGGCGCCCTCAGTGGCCTGTGGAGCCCTCGGTCAGCGC
>CAZSUO010000002.1:0-32353 GCA_964610065.1 uncultured Coriobacteriaceae bacterium
GCAGCACCTGGGTCTCGGGATCGCCGAAGCGGGCGTTGAACTCGAGCACCTTCGGGCCTTCATCGGTGAGGATGAACCCGCCGTACAGCACGCCCCGGTAGTCGATGCCGTCGCTCTTGAGCGCCGCCACGGTCTGCTTCAGGATTGCGGTCATGGCGGCCAGAGCCGTGTCGTCGACCACCGGCACGGGGGCGTACACGCCCATGCCGCCGGTGTTGGGGCCCTCATCGTTATCGTATGCGCGTTTGTGGTCCTGCGCCGGCAGCATCGGGAGCACGGTCTCGCCATCGGTGAACGCGAGCAGCGAGCACTCAGGGCCCTCGAGGAACTCCTCGATCACCACGAGCTCACCCGCGGGGCCGAAGGCGCCGTCGAGACACAGGCGCACGGCGCCGAGAGCGTCCTCCACGGTCATCGCGACCGTGACGCCCTTGCCCGCCGCGAGGCCATCCGCCTTGACCACGACAGGCGCGCCCACTTCGCGCAGGTACTCCTCGGCCTCTTCGTACGAGTGGATGAGACGGTAGCCGCCGGTGGGGATGTCGTAGCGCTCCATGAGGTCCTTGGCGAACGCCTTGGAGCCCTCGATCTGCGCGCCCGCGGCACGCGGCCCGAACACGGGGACGCCGTCAAAGCCGAGCATGTCGGCCACTCCGACGACAAGCGGCGCTTCGGGGCCGACGACCACGAAGTCGATGTGGTTCCGCTCGACCCACTCAGCGATGAACGCCGGGTCCTCATCGTTGATCTCGACGTTGATCGCAAGCGCCGCGGTGCCGCCGTTGCCAGGCGAGCAGAAGATCTCGGGCTTGTGCGCCGAGCGGGAGAGCGCCGTGACGATGGCGTGCTCGCGGCCTCCGCCGCCAAGTACCAGGATACGCATGGTGGACTACCCCCAAGCGGGACGGGTCGAATGGTGCACCGATTGTACCGGATGCAACGAGCTCAGGCGCTCGCCTCCCGACCTACGGCCGGTCTTCCCACCGGCGCATGATCGTCTGCTCTCGGCTGGGGCCTACGGCGATCATGGCAACGGGGACCTCGGCGAGGTCTTCGATGTAGGTGATGTAGTCCTGCGCGGCCTTCGGGAGCTCCTCGAACGTGCGGCAGCCCGTGATATCCGTCTTCCAGCCGGGCAGCTCTTCGTAGATCGGCTTCGCGTGGTGGAACGCCGTCTGGTGCGCGGGCAGGTCGTTGTAACGCTTGCCCTCGTACTCGTAGGCCACGCATACCTTGATGCTGTCGAGGTGCGAGAGCACGTCGAGCTTGGTGATCACCAGGTCCGTGAGTCCGTTCACCTGCACGGCGAAGCGCGCGATGAGCCCGTCGAACCACCCGGCGCGTCGCTCCCGGCCGGTGGTGGTACCGTACTCGTGGCCGACCTCGATGAGCGAACGACCGACGTCGTCGGAGAGCTCCGTCGGGAACGGACCGGAGCCCACGCGGGTGATATAAGCCTTGGCGATGCCGAGGACACGGTCGATGCGCTTCGGACCGATGCCCACACCAGTACACGCCCCGCCCGCGATCGGGCTCGACGAAGTCACGAACGGATACGTGCCGTGGTCAAGATCGAGCAGCGCGCCCTGGGCGCCCTCGAAGAGCACCCACTGATCGGCGTCGAGCGCCCGGTTGATGAGCGCGCTCGTCTCGGCGATGTGCGGCTTGATCCGCTCGGCGTACGCGAGGTACTCTTCGGCGATCTCATCCACCGTGTAGGTGGGCAGACCGTAGACCTTCTCGAGGATGTCGTTCTTCTCAACGAGCGCCGCCTCGAGCTTCTTGCGGAAGATGTGCTCGTCGATGAGGTCCTGGATGCGCAGGCCCATGCGCGAGGCCTTGTCCATGTACGCGGGGCCGATGCCGCGGCGCGTGGTGCCGATCTCGAGTGAGCCGAGCCGGCGCTCGCTCGCGCCATCGAGGTCACGGTGGTAGGGCATGATCAGGTGCGCGTTGCAGCTGATGAGCAGACGGTGCGTGGAGATGTCGTCGGCCTCGAGGCGGTCCATCTCCTCGAGCAGCACCTTGGGATCGATGACGCAGCCGTTACCGATGACCGGCGTGATGTGCGGGTACATGATGCCGCTCGGGATGAGGTGCAGCTTCAGCGTCTTGCCTGCGTGGATAACCGTGTGGCCCGCGTTGTTGCCGCCCTGGAAGCGCACGACGTAATCGAAGTCGTCCGCTATCAGATCCGTGATCTTACCCTTGCCTTCGTCGCCCCACTGGGCGCCGACCAGCACGATACCCGCCATGTGATGAGCTCCTCGGTGTGTTCGGTCCCGCGGACTCTCGCCGCCGCTCCCGGACCGGGTGCATCGCCGAGCCAGGCGACGCACGCACGCATCCTCCCTCACAGTGGATGCGTGGGTAAGTATGATTGACCGGCGCGATCCGCGCCAGTCGGCGGCGCGATCACGCTACTCGAACGCCGACCGGAGCAGGTCGTCCGCCTCCGTATTGCAGGTCGGACAACCGGTGTTCGGATCGGCGAGCGGTCCGCCGTGCAGCGAGCAGGTGAAGGTGGCTGTAACACGCCGACGTGTGCGGAAACGTTTGTTCGGGATGCGGATCGCCACGGTCAGCCACGGGCTCCCGTTCGCCGCCAGGACCGCGGGGACGGGGCACCCCGCGCAGTCATCCGGTCGCCAGGTCGCCGAACCCGCCTCACGAGCGGCGCGGCACTCCTGAACGTTCTTGCCCCGGGCGAAGTCTTCGTAGTAGAGCGCGCACTCGGCGCCAGCGGGTGTTCTCACGGTGCGTCTCCCGGGAATCGACTGGGTGACGATGGAACCTCTCGGACAGGCCCAACGTCATAGAGAATAGTATCGTGTTTGGACAGAGGCAGTTTGGATCGACGGTAGCGCCCACGCGGGCCTACCGGTCGACAAGGAGGGGTCACGATGCGACACACACGATACATCGCGCTCGCGGTAGCGATAACGATGCTGTTCGCGCTGGCCGCCGTCGGCGGCTGCACGAAGGACGAGCCCGCGCCGCCGGCCACCAACGGCGAAACGCCCGCTGAACCCGATGGCGACGCCGAGCCGGTGGAGCCTACCGAGACGGTCACCCCTGAGCCGCAGGGCGACATGGAGGTCATGCTCTACTGGGTCTCCGCGGGTGAGAACGCGCTCGGCGTGAAGCGCACGCTGCCGGGCACCGAGGCAGTAGCGAAGGCCGCGCTCGAGGCGCTCATCGCCGGACCGACCGATGCCGAGAAGACCACCTGGCCGGCGATCAGCTCGGCGATCCCCGATGGCACCCGGCTCCTCGGCGTCACCATCGACGACGGCATCGCCAAGGTCGACTTCTCGGAGGAGTTCGAGAGCGGCGGCGGCACCTTCAGCGTGACCTCCCGGCTGGCCCAGGTGGTCTACACCCTCGAACAGTTCCCGACGGTAGACGGTGTGGAGTTCTACATCGAGGGCACACGCGCGGTCGAGTTCTCGAGCGAGGGCCTGATCCTGGACAAGCCACAGACGCTCGACGACTACGACGAGCTGCTCCCGATCGACGCCTAGCCTCCCGGCCCGGTGGATGAGTCCGCCGGGCCGAACACTCTCCCGGTCGCCTTCACATACCAGGCCGCCGACTGCACCTGCACGATGTACGCCGTTGCCAGCAGAAGCGCCGCCTCGGCGCCGAACGCCGTCATCGCGATGCCGAGAGCTATCGACAGGTTGCGCATGACCGTGCCGTACACCACGGCGATGGCGTCTCCCCTGCCGAGCAACGTCCGGCCCGCAAGCGTGGCGATGACGTAGTTGAGGCCGTAGAAGACGACCAGGGGCACGAGTATACGCAGCACGAGCGTCGGCTCCTGCGCGATCATCTTCGCCTTGAGCGCGATGGCCACGAAGACGATCACGAGCACGCCGAGCGTCGATAGGCCCGGGAAGAGTGGGGCTATCCGCGCCTTGTAGCGCGGCTGACCATACCGCTTCACCAAGATCGTGCGCGTGAGCGTGCCGGCGATGAGCGGGATGCCGACCACGAAGACGACCGTCCTCAGTACTTCGAGGAAGTCGACCTCGACCACGGCGCCGGCGAACACGAGCAAGTACACGGGGGCGAGCAGCGACGCCGCAATCAGGCCGATCACCGTCATCTTCACCGCGGCGGTGACGTTGCCGCCGGCGAACCCGGTCCAACTGATGGTCATGCCGCTGGTGGGAAAGAGTCCAGCGAGCACCATGCCCACGAAGAGCCCCGGCTCTCCCGAGAAGAACACGATGGCCAGCCCCCAGGCCAGCAGTGGTAGGGCGATGAAGTCGAGCGCCATCGCCAGTGCTATCGCGCGTCCGTCCTTGAGGTCCAGCGCCTCGCTGACGCGGAAGTTCACGAGCATCGGGTAGACCATGAGCATGGTCATGGGAAGCACCAGGGCCTGGAGCGAGCCGACATCGAACAGGAGACCCGCGGCCAGACCGGCCGCCATGGCGAGTGGGATCAACAGCACGAGGTGCTTCGAGAGTGATGCTAGCGCGCGGATGACCGGATGCAGCGGCGTGGGATCCGACGCGCCCTCTGAGGCGCCTGGAGCGGACGGTGAACCGGGTTCGGTTGTTGAGCGAGGAGCGGGACTTGAAGCGGATGTGGCGGTCACGAGAAGAGCACCTCCGAGTGGCGTTTTATACCCAGGGGGGTATTCTCGTACCGCCGGACACGACTGTCAAGCGGGGTCAGATGACCTCGGCGATCGCCCGCGCCGCGAGCAGGCCGCTCGCGCCTGACTGGATCAAGCCTCGCGTCACCCCGGCGCCGTCGCCGATCGCGTACAGGCCGGTGATATGTGTCTGCAGATCGGGCCCCACCTGCAACCGCGACGAGTAGAACTTCACCTCGACGCCATACAGCAGCGTGCCGTCGGCCGCCACACCCGGCACGAGGGTGTCGAGCGAGTCAAGGAACTCGAGGATGTCCACCAGGTGCCGGTATGGCAGCACGAACGAGAGATCACCGGGTGTAGCGCCGCGCAGGGTGGGCACCACGACCGACTCGGCAATGCGCTTCTCGGTGGAACGGCGACCCGCACGCAGATCGCCAAGGCGCTGCACGAGGATGCCCTCGCCCAGGAGATTGGCGAGACGGGCGATGGAGGTGCCGTAGGTGATCGGCTCCTGGAAGGGATGTGTGAAGCTCTGACTCACCAGTACCGCGAAGTTGGTGTTCTCGGTGCGCTGCTCCGCGTACGAGTGTCCGTTCACAGTCACGATGTTGCCATAGCTCTCCGTGGTGACCGCGCCATACGGGTTCATGCAGAAGGTGCGTACCTGGTCTCCGAACCTGCGTGAGTACTGGATGAGTTTCGCCTCATAGAGGGGCACGGTGAGCGGTTCCATCACCGGAGCGGGGACCTCGACACGGACCCCGATGTCCACCGCGTTGTTGACGAGCGGGATTCCCAGGACCCGTGCCTGCGCGGCGAGCCAGTCGGCCCCATCGCGGCCGGGCGCAACGACCACCGCGGGAGCATCGATGACAGTGCCATCAGCCAGCTCGACACCCTGCACCGCTCCCGCACGCTCGCGGATCCGGGCGACCTCCGTCCGGGTGCGGACCTCCACACCCACCTCGACCAGGTGATCGTACATGGCTTGCAGGACCGCAGGAGAACGATCGCTGCCGATGTGCCGGATCCTCATGGGTACCAGGCGCATTCCCGCGAGGGTGGCGTCATGCACCAGACGCGCGGCCGTCTCGGTGTCGGGACCGTGGACCTCGGTCGTCGCGCCAAAGCGCAACCACATGCGGTCGCTGTCATCCACGAGCCGCTCGAGGTCCGCCGCGCCGAGGTAGTCGCCCAGCCATCCGCCCACATCTGTGGACAGTGTGAGCTTGCCATCGGAGAATGCGCCCGCACCGCCCCAGCCGGTCATGATCGCGCATGTCGGACAGTTGACACAGGATCGTTCGCGCGCAGGACACGACCTCTCGGCGATCGGCCTGCCCCGCTCCAGGACGAGCACGCGTGAGCCCGGGCGGCGCTCGGCCAGCTCGATTGCCGCGAAAACGCCCGCCGGTCCGGCGCCGACGATGATCGCGTCATACCGTTCGGTGCTCACGGCGCGCTCCAATCCCCGTGGGCCTACGGGTTGCGGGCAAGCGGCATGAACCGCGTGATCCGCTCCAGATACGCGAGTCGGCAGCTGTCCACCGGGCCGTTACGGTGTTTCGCCACGATGACCTCGGCCTCGCCCTTGCCGGGACGCCCCGGCTCCGGCTCGGCGGTGGGGTCGGTGTTGCGGTCGATGAACATGACGACGTCGGCGTCCTGCTCGATGGCGCCCGACTCACGCAGGTCGGAGAGCTGCGGACGCTTGGAGGTACGCTGCTCCACGGCACGCGAGAGCTGGGACAGCGCGATGATGGGACACTCCAGCTCCTTGGCCAGGATCTTGAGTCCCCGGGAGATCTCCGCAATCTCGACCTGGCGGTTCTCCGAGCGGCGCCCGTGCGGCTGCATGAGCTGCAGGTAGTCGACCACGATCAGCCGCGGCTCCTTGTCACGCAGCAGGCGGCGTGCCTTGGCTCGCACCTCAAGGATGGAGATCGACGGCGTGTCGTCCACCCACAGAGGGATCGAACCCAGGCGACCCATGGCCTGCATCAGGAGCGGCCAGTCCTCGTCGGCCAGATAGCCGGTACGGAGCTTTTGCGAGTCGACACGCGCCTCGGCGCACAGGATACGCTGCACCAGCTGCGATGCCGCCATCTCGAGACTGAAGACCGCCGTGGCCGCTCCGGACTTGGCCGCGTTCACGGCGATGTTGAGCGCAAGAGCTGTCTTCCCGACCGACGGACGAGCCGCGAGGATGATCAGGTCACCCTTGTGCATGCCCGCGAGGATCTTGTCGAGGTCGGGGAAGCCCGTGGGCACGCCGGTGATGTGCGACTTGTGATCGTAGAGGTGCTCGATCTCTTCAAAACCGGACTTCATGAGTTCTTCGAGCGACTGGAAGCGCGAGGAGACACGCTTGTTGGTGACGTCGAACACGACCTTCTCAGCCCGCTCCACCACCACATCGATGTCGTCCGGATTCTCGTACGACATCACCTGGATCGCGGTGCCAGCACCGATGAGTTGGCGCAGCAGCGACGTGCGCTTCACGATACGCGCATAGTGCTCCGCGTTTGCGGCCGAGGGTACGAAGCCTGCGATGTCGAGCAGGTACGTCTTCCCCCCCGCCGAGTCAAGATCGCCGTTCGACTCGAGCCGCGCCGCGACGGTGATCTGGTCGATCGCCTCGCCACGCCTGTGGAGATCACCGATGGCCGAGAAGATACGCTGGTGCTGTGGACGGTAGAAGTCCTCCGCCTCCACGAGCGCGAGACAGTTCTCCACCGCATCGGTCGACAGGAACATAGAGCCGAGCACTGACTGCTCCGCTTCGTTGTTGTGCGGCGGCACCCGCTCACGCAGGGCCTGCATGCCATCGTCGGCCATCTATGCTCCTTATAGCGGGCGTGCGTGGCGCCGCCGGGCGGCGCCACCCGTGCCCGGCCTCGAACCGCTACTCCGCGTCCGCGTCGCTCTCGTCGGAGTCGTCCTCGTCGACGTCGTCGACGTCGACTTCACCGTCCGCCTCGACGTCAGCTTCGACATCCACATCGGCAACGGACTCATCCACGACCTCGGTCTGCCCAACGGCAACAGCCTCCGCAACAGCGGCAGCGCCACCGATGGGTACGACGTTGAGCGTGATCTGTGCGCTGACCTCGTCATAGAGACGGACATCGATCACATGGGCGCCGACGGTCTTGATGTGACCGTGGAGGTCCAGCTTCCTGCGGTCAACATCGACACCGATCTGGTCTGCAAGCGCGTCAGCGACCATACCACCGGTCACCGAGCCGTAGAGCTTGCCGCCGTCGCCGGCCTTCATCTCGATGACGATCGACTTGCCGCTGACCTGAGCCGCGTGGGCTTCCGCCTCGGCGCGCTTCGTCTCTTCGCGCTTCTTGATGTTGTGTACCCGGGCCTCGAGCTGCTTGAGGTTGCCGGGGGTGGCCTGGATGGCCATCTTGCGGGGCATCAGGTAGTTCGTGGCAAAGCCACGGGCGACCTCGATCACGTCGCCTTCCTTCCCTCTGCCCTTCACATCGGACAACAGGATGACCTTCATCGTTTCTCCTACTCACTCCTCACCACTCCACTATGGAGCGATGCGGTTCAGTACTGCGTCGGATCATCTGGCCCCGGGGTGCCCGCAGGCCCCTCGGGGGTGGCCCCATCCCGCGGCAATCGCCGGAGATTGAGCCATACATCGGCCAGCCCTGTGAGGCTGACCGCCGGAACGAACATCTCGGTCGCTCCAAGGAGAGCGAACCCCATGGCACGCACCGGCCGCGACAGGTTCGCACGGCGATAGAGCCCAGCGAACACCGCGACCCCCTGCAGGAGGAACACCATCCGGGTGACCACCAACAGGTTCATGCCCAACACCTCGATCACCGGCACGCTCGCAGCCATCAGTCGACCGACCGCGAGAAGCGCGATCGACCCGATGGCAAGCAGCACGCTTCGTGGATCGAGATCCACGTCCGCGAGCGCCGGGAACGGCCCGATCCGGGGATCGAGTCGTGAACCTGACGTGCTTGCAGCCACCACAGTGAACAGCGCGGCGAACATGTTGAGCACCACGAGCATGGCCGGCCAGCTGGTGGCGAAGATCTCGCCATACTCCTCCGCCATGCCCACGAGTCCAACCATCTCGCGTGCGCCGGCCATCACGTACTCGGCCAGTCCCATACCCGCTCCTGCAGCGAGCAGCATGAGCGCGCCCACCTCCACCACAGACAACAGGAGCGCCACGAGCGCCGCGGCTTGAAGCGCCGAGAGCCGCCGAAGCAGCCACGGAGTCAACAGACCAGCGATCGCGAGCGATCCAGCTATCCATGCCGCATGCACGTACGGCACCCGCGCCGTGACAGGGACCCCCATCAACGGGACGAACACGATGTACGCAGACAGCGAGGCGAGCATTGTAGCCACGACACCGCCGACGACGGAGGCGACAGCCGCCACGCCAGCACGTCTCCGCAGCGCCAGTACCACCAACGCCGATGCGGAGACCGGCAGACCCACCATCGGATGGATGAGCACGATGAGCAGCGCTCCCCCTACCGCGGCAAGCGCGAGCAGGAGCGTGCGTCCTCCGTCCGGAGCGACGGGAGTATTATCGGCGGCCCTTGCCATCGACCTTCCCGCTCACCACAGGAACAGCGTAGGGGATCAGCGCCATCTCGCGGGCGCGCTTGACCGCCGTCGCCACCTTGTGCTGGTGCTGGGCACAGTTGCCCGATACCCGACGCGGCTTGATCTTGCCGCGATCGGTCGTGTACTTCCGCAGCATGTTGATGTCTTTGTAGTCGATGTACTCGACCTTGTCCTTGCAAAAAGCGCAGTACCGCCGCTTTGGCTTCCTTGCGTAGTCGCTCATATGCACGTACCTCCTTCCGGACCCTTCCGGGTGGTGTTATGCGATCGCTGGCGGGAGGGGCCCGCCGCGATCGGTTCGATCACTAGAACGGAATCTCTTCTCCGAGCTCATCGGAGCCGCCGGAAGGAGCCGGCGCTGCATTGTAGCCGCCACCGCCCTGTCCGCCTGAACCCGAGCCGCCACGAGAATCGAGGAACTCGATATCGTCGACGATGATCTCGAGCTTCGAGCGCTTGTCACCCTGGGGGGACTCCCACTGGCTCCATCGGAGTTTGCCGTCAACACCGATACGCATGCCCTTGGTGAGCATCCGCGACAACGACTCTGCCCGATTGCCGAACATCGTGATGTCGACGAAATTGGGGACCTCTTCCCAGGCTCCCGTCTCCGCGTTCTTGCGACGGTCGTTGAAGGCAAGGCCCATCTTCAGAATGCTCATGCCACCCGCGGTGGAGCGAAGCTCCGGGTCGCGCGTGAGATTTCCGGTCAGTACCACTCTGTTTACGCTCATTGGTGCACCTCACTCATTGATACCGGTCATTACTTCCCCGGTCAGGTATCCGACTACGCCAGGTCGTCACGACGGACGATCATGAAGCGGAGTACCTGATCGGTGATGTTCAGGACACGGTCGAGCTCGGCGACGATAGCGGTATTCGCATGGAACAGGATGACCTGGTAGTCACCCTCCTCGGTGTGGTCGATCTCGTGAGCGAGGCGGCGCTTGCCCCACGCTTCCTCAGAATCGACAGTACCGCCCTCGGCGGTGAGGATACCCCGGACCTTCTCCAGGACGGCCTCCCGCGCCTCGTCGTCGAGGTTGGGGCGCATGATGAGCATGAGTTCGTAAGCCTTCAATGTTTCACCTCCCTTGGGCTTGGCGGCCCCGGGACCATGAAGGCGTCGCCCGGAGCAGGAAATGAAGCTTACGGAGTGTAACAGAGACCCGACCGTCCCACAACCACAGTACCCCCGGCCTCTGACACTTCGCAGCCTCGTATCACCGTGCGTGTACCAGGGACCTTGCCTGCGCGAGCGCAGCGATGAAAGCGACTACGGCTGCAGCCAGCGCGAACGACCTGACCGCCACCTCCCGCATCGAAGCGGCCGTCGGCCCAAGCAGGGACCGCTGCGGCGCCCACGTGGCGCCCCGGGTGCCGCCTGTGCAAGCCGCGGAAGCATCGCCTGGCGCGATCTTTGGCGTACTTGATTCGCGAAGCAAAGCCGCCTCCCGCACGGTCATGCTCCGTACCGAGGACGCTGGCATCTGCTGGGCTGCTACGCCATGCGGCACCGGCTCTGTAGTATCGGGCACTGCGTGAGTCACGGGCGAGGACGCGACGCAGGGCGCGGAGTCGCCAAGGGCGCCTGCCTCGGGAGTCGCTGCTGGAGCACCGGTGCTCCCGACCCCGTACCCGGTGGCCGTGGGCTCGTGTTGTCCGGAAAAGGGCGGATCCGTAGCCGCGATCCCATCGCCCGAAGGTGGCCCCGACGTCTCAGGCGCGGACACCATGGTGGGGAGAAGCGGTGTGGGGTCCACGTACTGCCCGCCCTGCCGCAGACCGATGTGCAGATGTGTGGATGCGGACGAGTCATCACCGGTCGCCGCGAGACGGCCGAGCGACTCTCCTTCCTCCACGCACATCCCGGAGCGGACGTAGGCCCCATCAAGCGGCAACAAGCTGACGCGCGAGCCGTCCTCGGCCACTACTGTCACGGCCACGCACGTACCACCACCGTCGGCCGGAACAGAACCCGCGAACACGACCTCACCGCTGACGGGCGACCGGACCTCGGCACTGGGCGAAGCTTGCACATCCACACCGCTGTGGACTCCAGCGGTACCCGGGACACCGAACGGCACGATGATCACCGGGTCGTCGACCGGCGGGAACCAGAGCGCCCAGGCCGGCGGACTCGACATCAAGGCCAGGGCGAAGCCAAGCAGTGCGGAAACGTAGATGATCGACCTCATGACGCACCCCTCTCACGATCGCCTGCCGAGAGGGGGTGGCGGGCCTGAACGAACGCATGTTCGTATAGTACCAGCCCACCGACTGAGGGGAGGAGAGTTCCGACGGGCGGCCGCATGTCCTGATGAGCGGTGCCACTTGCCTGATTGCGCGCCCCGGTGGCCGCGGATGGTGCGCGTGACGGGCTCAGGGGTGGCCGATGAGACCCTGGAGGAACCGCGAAGGGGCCGAAACGGCCCCTTCGATACGTGCTATGGAGCGGGTGACGGGACTCGAACCCGCGACACTCGGCTTGGGAAGCCGATGCTCTACCACTGAGCTACACCCGCGCGGTGCCTGCGTATTGTAGGACACCGTCCGAACGCGCGGCAAATCACACGCCCTTCGTATCCTCGACACGGGCGCGCAGCCTGTCTGCGAGGAACGCCGCGAGAGCGACCATGGAGAGCACGATCGCCCAGACCACCTTCACCGGACTCACGGGGTCGTCGACCTTGCGACCCGGGGTGACCACCTCAAGCGAGCTGGCGTGGATGTCCATGTCACCGCCGTGCTCGGGACACGCGGCGTTGAACGTGCCCGAGACGCGCACGACGTCGCCTTCGTGCGCGTGGTCCCCGAAATGCGTGATGCCCGGCACGGCGCCGGATGGGATCCAGACGGCCATCCCGCTGTTGTAGCCACCCAGCGGAGCGCCCTCCTCGATGTTGCGGTCACGGTACCCATCGTCGTTGAGGTGCAGCCACGCCATGTCACCGCGCGTCATCATCTCGCCGATCACTTCGCCGGTGAAGATGATGGTCTCGCCGTCGAACTCAGCCGGTGACTCTACGAGTTCCGAACTCGACGGTTCGAAGTCACCGGTGGCATCGGATGCGAACGCATGACCCGGCACCAGGGCCATCAGAATACCCAGTGTGAGCGCCAGGCCGACACTCCACGGACGCGACACAGGCACGGTCATCGCCGCCCCCTGACGAGTGAGACTGCGTATCCGCCGAGGACGAAGACCGACATGAACTCGAGCCGGCCCAGCCACATCGCGAAGATGTACAGCGCCTTCAGCCCCTCAGGCATCGAGGGCGCCGTGACCCCGCACGAAAGCCCGGTGTTCGATGCTGCCGAGACACCCTCGAAGACAGCGTCCGCGAAGTCGTAACCGTACAGGACCCCCGCAAGCGCCATCAGCGCATAGAGCAGCACATAGGCGATGGTGATGGTCATCGCCGAGCGGACGAGCCCGTCGCTCAGCGTGATGTCGCGGATGTGATGGTAGCGCTCGGTGATGAGCGCGTGCTCGGGGGACACCCACTTGCGGATGTCCTGCAGGAACGCCTTCGCGATGACACCGATGCGGATGCCTTTGATGCCACCGGCCGTGGAGCACGCCGATGCGCCGATCGCCATCGCGATGGTGGTCGCCAGCATGCCGATCGGGCCCCACTGTGTGACGAAGGCGCGCGAGTAGATCGTTGAGAATCCGGTGGTCGTATGACCAGAGGCCAGTTGGTAGAACACCTTCCGGAACAGGACCATCGCATCCGAGTACACGCCCGCCTTCGCCAGGGCGAACGTCGCGACGAGCACCAGCAGGGTCAGCGTGATCGCGAACGACACCGTTTCGACGTTGCGCCTGATCTCCCGACGATTGCCGGTCCAGACCGCCCAGTGAAGCGCGAAATTGAACGACCCGGCGATCATGACCACGATTGCGATCAACTCGTAGGCGAGCGAGTGATAGTAGAGAGTGTTGTACGACTGTGGGGCGAAGCCACCCGTCGACCACGCACCCATGTACACCCACAGCCCGTGCAGCACCGCGCGCACCGGGTCTTGCCCGAGCGCAAGGCCGGCGATCGCGAGTGCCACCGCGCCGATCGCCAGCCACACGAGTGAGACCAGCCAAATGGCGCGGGCGGTCTGCACCACGTTCGGCAGAAGCCGTTCGTCCTTGCCTTCTCCCACGTACACCGTGTACGCACCTGCCGCGCCCTTGAACAGGAACGTCAGCGCGATCACCACGATCCCCTGGCCACCCGCGAAGGTGAGGAGGTGGCGCCACATGTTGAGACCATGAGCGATGTGGTCGAGGTCCTGCATCAGATACAGGCCGGTCGTGGTGTACCCGCTCATCACATCGAACATCGCGTCGAGGTACGACCCCATGTGGCCCGAGAGCCAGTGAGGCATCGCCCCGATGACCGTGGCGACCAACCATGAACTCGACGCGACCACGAGGCCGTGGCTCCAGCCAAGATCGCGGTCGGTGCGACATACGGCCTGCGTCCCGTAGCCGAACGCCATGCACAACGAGATGCTGATGACGAAGTCGACGACCGTGTCCCACTCGCCGAACGCAATCGACGTCAGCAAGGGGACCACCATCAGGAAGCCGATGCCGATGACGATCTTGCCCGTGTATTTGCCGATGACCAGATGGTCTTCGCGGCGGGGTCTGAGCAGCATCTAGAAGACCACCCCGGCAAGCACGGCGATGGCGAACGCGATCGCTCCGAGCACAGCGATATAGACGACCTCGGTCACCAGACCGCCGAGGTACTCAGGCCATAGCTCGCGCCGCGTGAGCCCGCGGTCGAGCGACCGTCCCCCACGCATCGCTTCTAGGCTCCAGTCAGCGCTTTCTTGAGTGCACGCTCGTGGGAGACGTTGGTGAACGCGATCACCACATCACCCGGCTGCATCTCGGTGTCTCCGTGCACCGCCATGACGCTGTCTCCCCTGAGGAGCGCCACGATCACGCAGTCGACCGGCAGGTTCAGATCGGCGACCTTCTTGCCGCACACGACACAGCGGTCGACCGGCAGCTCGATCTCCACGATGGCCATGTCGCCCTTGCGAAGGGCCATCAGCGTACGCATGTCGCCGATGGTCGCCTCCTCCTCGATGAGGCGGGAGATGATGGTGGTCGACGAGATCGCCTCGATGCCGAGGGCGTGGAAGATGTGCTCGTTCTTCGGATTGTTGACCCTGGCGACGGCGCGCGGCACGCCGAACGCGATCTTGGCGAGCTGACACGCGACCAGGTTGTCGTCGTCATCGCCGGTGGCGGCGACGAAGACGTCCGCGCGGGTGACGCCCGCGTCTTCCTGGTAGACCGAGTCGCACCCGTCTCCAAGGATGATCAACGGATCGCCGGGAAGCTCCGTCGCGAGCTTGCGCGCGACCTCCTCACGCTTCTCGATGAGCGACACCGCATGCCCGTGCTCGAGCAGCTGTCGCGCGAGATACGAGGCGACCTTGCCACCGCCGTTGATGACGACGTACATGGCCTACTCCTTCATGAAGCGCTCGACCTTGGCGAACGCCTCGTCCTTGACCGATGCGAACACGATGTCGCCCTCGTGCAGCACCATGTCACCATCAGGCACATGGGCCGCACGTCCACGCACGACACTGAAGATGCGGAAGCGCCGCGCGATCTCAACGTCCGACACCCGCTCACCTTCCATCGCCGGTCCAGCCTGGAACTCGATCACCTCGATATCCTCGATCGAGTTCAGGTGATGGCCGTGGCCCGCCTTGACCTTCTCTACGAGAGACTCGGCCACGAGCGTGGTGCCGCACACGTAGTCGAGATCGAGCTGCTGATAGGTGCGCTCACGAACGGGGTTGTAGAGACGCGCAACCACATGCTTCACGCCGAAGATCTTGCGCGCGACCTCACAGGTCATCAGGTTGGTGTTGTCCAGGTCCGTCGTGGCCGCAAGGGCGTCGGCCTCGCGGATACCGGCCTGCTCGAGGGTCTCCTCGTCGAAACCGAGGCCACGGATCGTGACTCCGTTGAACGTGCCGCCGAGGCGTCTGAACGCGGTCTCATCGCGGTCGATGACGACGACGTTGTGACCCTCGATCGAGAGCATCGTTGCGAGCTGAGAGCCGACACGCCCGCATCCGACGACGATGATGTTCATGACCTCGCCTGCCCTCTGTCCCTGCCGCCGGCGCCCCCGGCCTCGACAACAACGGCTGACGCTACTCCCTGTTCGTGGCGCCGTCAATATGCCCGGCGAACCGATCGTCAGCCCCTGTCACTGACCGGGGACACAACCACAACGGGCGCCCCGAGGGGCGCCCGTTGGTGTCAACGCCCGAAGGCGTGGCAGCTACTTGCCGATCTTGAAGATCTTCGTCCCGCACTCGGGGCACAGACCCTGCGTGGCCGGACGGCCGTTCTTCATGGTGATCTCCTGCGCGTCCTTGATCTCACGCTTGGCCTTGCACTTGACGCAGTAGCCTTCCTTCGCCGCCATGTGCGCTACCTCCTCGATCCTGTTGTCGTGTCCCCCGTGGGGTTCCATTTGACGTGGAAGCGCGAACGCTTCCCCGCAACTATACACCGTACGTACCCGCTGTGAAGCGTAGCCAACGAGCAAACAAGCATAAGAGCACCGCCGTGATGAGTACGAGCGCGCCCCATGTGGCGCCTGCGGCGATCCAGAAGCGCAGCGGGAAGACCCTGATCAACAGGGCCTCGTAAGGAAACACCCACGTCCCTTCGGCGAAGAACAGGGAGTGGAACCAGGCGAAGAGGGCGTTGAAGTCGAACAGTCCCGCGAGTATCGCGAGCACGGTCGCGCTGAGTAACGCCGCCGAAGCCATGCGTGCCGCTTTGGCGATGGAACGACGCCCACCGGGCATGCGCCACCGAAGAGCACCCCAGGCGGGCACGAGCACCAGCAGCAGCAGCGTGAGCCAGCGTGTGGGGACGACCACATCGCGCACATCGGCGAGATGCGAGACGGCGGCCGCGTCGAACGCCGGCATACCCTCGATCATCTCGGGCAGACCTGGTGCGTCTGGGTCGACGACGAAGCGGCGGACGCTCTCGGCCACGTCGAGCGTGACCTGTTCGCCCAGACCTGTCGATCCTGCACTGTCCACGACCCTGACCAGGGCGTTCACGTACGCGGGAGTGGTCAGCACCCAGAGGGAAAGACCCAGGACCAACAGGAGGATCGCGAGCGCCGCCACGGATATCTCAGCGGCACGCAGCACCGAGCGGGGGCTATCTGAGGGTTTCATCGCTCGGCACGCTCGCGCCCGGCACCGACGTGCGCACACCGTTGCCACCGGCGAGCACGGCAAGCGACAGCATGCCGTCGGCCGCGTCGACGAGCGCGTCGTGGGACACACCGTCGGCCGGGAGGAACGCAACACCGACGCTGACGGTCACGCTCACACCACTCACGCGCAGCGATTCCACGGCCCCCCGGAACGTCTCGGCGATCGAGTACGCGCGGTGTTCAAGAGGCGTGCGGTCGGAAAGTCCACGCGCCACCTCGGGCACGATGAGGGCAAGTTCCTCGCCTCCGATGCGGCAGGCCGTATTCACATCCCAGCCGTCGACCCCCGTATCAGCGCTTGCGATGTCTTTGAGCAGCCGGGCGATCGCGGCGAGGATCTCGTCGCCCACCTCGACACCGAAGGTCCGGTTCACGTCGCCGAAGCGGTCGATGTCGGCGAGTATCAGCGCCACCTGACGGTTGTTGCGCATGGCGCGCTCGCACTCGGTCATCAGGGCGCGCTGGAAGTAGTGCCGGTTGTACAGGCCGGTGAGGTCATCGATGAACGAGCTCTCCCGGAGCTCGGACTCGCGGACCCTGATCGTCTTCATCATGAGCATTCCCACGAGCGCGGCACCAGTGAACAGCGTCACCTGCCACAGATAGCGAACCAGCACGTACGTGATGTTCTGTTCGAGGCCCGACGTCACGAACGGGAGCTCGACATGCCGGAGCAGCCCCGTGTAGTCGCCAAAGAGCACCGCACCGTACAGGACCGCCGCACCCGCAACGAGCATCCATACCTGCGAGCGGCGAGGCAAGATGAACGCCGCCTCCAGGATGAAGACGAGGTACATGGCGGAGAACCACGAGTAGACGCCGCCACTGTAGTAGACGAGCACGGTGGCGACGAGCATGTCGAACAGCAGTTGCGCCTGGTTCAGGAAAGCGACGTTGGCCACCTTCGGCAGCACCGCCTGGTAGAACCCGTTGTACATGAGCACGAAGATCAGCGCGATCGCCGGGATGGTCATGTTCCGGGTCAGAGAATCGAGATCGGTGGAGGTGGCATACACGCTGGCGCCGACGACCGAGAAGATCGCGAGCACCGCCACGATCGCCCAGCGTACGCGGATGACGAGTCGCACGCGCTCGACGTTCGAGCGCAGCGCCTCGATGTCGTACTGGGTGGGCTGCTCACGCCACGACACGACGGCGCCACGCGCCAGTGTCTTGGCGATCCTGCTCTGTATCACGCACGGCCTCCATGCGAGGGTACCCGCCTGCCAGGTGCCGAGTGTAGCACGCGGCGGGGCGCGGCTCGGCGCTATCCCAGGGTGCACCACTGCGGCGCCGCACCGCGGTCACCAGGGCCACTCCGACAACCGCTATACTGGTGCCACCGACACGACCAGGAGCCGCCGTGTTCTCCCCCACGACGACGACACTCGCGCTCGACGCCACCACATCCCTTCTCGCTTCGGCGGGGGCGGTGGCCGGACCCGCGGTGGCCGCAACGGCACTCCTGGTGCTGACGTCCGCGCTCGTGCGCAGGCTCCGGCACCTGCTCCGCCCGGCGCTGTGGGCACTCACCGCCTCGCTTGCGGCCGGAGAAGCCGTGCTTCTGTGGTTCCACCTCCGGCTTTGGCAGCTATGCGAGGTGGTCGATCCGGTCACCGGGGCCACCGCCGGCAGCTTTGCCGTACCACCCTGGATCGAGTCCGAGAAGCTGTACGTATGGGCGCTCATCCTTGCGGGGATCGCGGTCGGCGCGCGACGCAAGGGCGACGAGCTGCGTCCTCTGCTCGGGGCGAGCGCGGCGCTTCTCGCCCTGGGCGCACTGGTGTGGGGCCGTCCGTTCGCCGATCCGCTGCCTGACTTTCTGGCCGGATACAGAGCGTACCTGGACGTGTGGTCCTCGGGCGACCTCGGAACGGCGGCCCGGCTGGCGGCGGGCCTGGAGGGCTCGCGGCAGTTCTACTACAACACGTGGTACATGTGGGCACACCCGCCACTGCTGTTCCTCAGCTACGGGGCGTTCGTGGCCTCGTTCGCCGCAAGCGTTCTGATGATCGCGCATCGCCGGTCTTCGTACGAACAAGTCGCGTACCGGTGGGCAAGGCTCGGCTACCTCCCTCTCACCCTCGGCATGGTCGTGGGTCTGCCGTGGGCGATCATCGCGTGGCAGGGTGAGGCGTGGTGGTGGTCGGGCAAGGTGAACATGTCGATCATGATGTGGCTGCTGTACACCGCCTACCTGCACGCACGCCTGTACCTTCGCCGACGCGGCATGTGGCGCGTGGTGGCCGTGCTGGCTGTCCTGTCGTTCGCGGCGCTCGTGCTCACGTACATCGCAACGTACGTGGTGCCCGGGGCGCATTCGGTCGTGTGAGGAGGCGATGATGGAGTCCGGGCGAAGTGATCGCGCTGTTGGCACCTCGTGGGACTTCGTGCTCATGGCGGTGACGGTGGGCCTCATGGGCTCTCTCGGCGCGCAGTCACTGACCGGCACCGTCTACGCCTGGTGGGCGCACAACTCGGTGCCAGGGTGGGAACTGGCGAGGCAGCCGGCCTTCATCAACGTGATGAACATCATCGCCGGCCCCCAGGTGATCGCACTCGTGGTGGTCATGGGACTGTGCGTGCCCAAGCGGTTGCTGTCGCGCGGGGCGTTGCTCGGCGCGTCGGTCGGCATGGTGGCCCTCGGGGTGGTCGTGGCGGCGCTCAGCCGCTCCGTGCCGACGGGTCTGGCCGCATACCTGTGCGCGGCGGGCGCCCTGCAAGTGGCGGTCGTGGGACTCACACTCGTTGGCGGACGCGGACTCACCTATCTGTCCGAGAGCAGGATGGCGAAGGTCGGGTCAGGCCTGCTGCACCTCGGCTTCATCGTGATGGCCCTCGTGGTGGTCGCACTGCAGCGCTCGGCGCTCATGCTGCCGGTGTCGATGGTCGCCGCCGTGCTGCTGACGGTCGGTTCGGCGCTTGCGTTCTACGCACGACCCGTCTCCCGTCGCCCTGTCGCCGAGGATGACTAGAGGTCTCGCACCAGGGCGCTGACGAAGTCGACGGCCTGCTCCACGGTATCGGCGGAGACCGCGTCGACGGTATCGGTGTGCCAGTGCCAGTTGGGGAGACGGTCGTTTATGTCGAACGCCATCACGCTCATCGCGCGGAACCCCTTGGTCAGTGCGACGACCGCATCGCCCGAGGCCCCCATGCGTTCCCTGCCGCGTACGGACGACCCCTGCTCCCGCACGGTGCGCTTGGCCTGAGAGACAAGCCGGCGGTCGGCGTGCAATCGTCGCGTCACGCCCTCGTGTGTGATGAAGGAGACCGCACCTGCCCCCACGGAGTCTATGTTGATGATGGCGGCGCCTTTGAGGTCGTCGCCATACGCGTCGAGCAGCGCGCGCATGCCGTAGCCCCCGGGCTCTCCAGCGCCGGTCGCCACGAACCAGATCTCCTTCTCGGCGAGCGCCCTGTCGACACCGTCGGTGACCTGCCTGCGGATTCGCGCCGCGAGCTCCGTCGGGTCGAGCGAGCCTGTGATGTCACCACCAGCGGAACCGGCCTTGAAGCCGAACTCGTCATCGTCGTTCTCAAGGTTCTCCCACGAGCCGATCTGCTTGCCTGCGCGGCGGACGTCGAACCCCCGCCCGATGCCGAGCCAGTCGCGCAGTCCGCGACCATCGTCGGCCGACTCGCGGCGCTCGCGGCGTGAGCGAGCGCGACCCTCCCTGGACGCCTCCTCATCCGGTGACTCGGCGTCGAGGATGGGTTCCACGCGGGTCACCATATCCTCGACTGGCACATCCTCAAGGGTCTCTTCGGTGCCGAAGAGCGATGATGGCTCCGGACGCGGACGCTCGTAGCTGTCGCTCTCCCCCGGCACCGTGCGCCCGAGCGCAGCGTCGATCTCCATGTCGAGCGAACCCTGACCCCTGACGGGCCCGATGTCGGCCCACCCGCTCTCGAGATCGAGTGGTCCGGACATATCTGCCGGGACATCGCAAGCGGGCCGTGGCTGCACGGAGCCCGGCACCTCCGCGAAGTCCCACTCGTCATCGAGGGGTATGCGCGCGGCCGGTGCGGGCTCAACCGCTGGCCACCCGTCGTCATCGGCGTCTATACCGTCAAGCGGCATGAGCGGCGGCGTCTCGACACGCGCATCGGCCACGGGGCGGTAGTCCAGCACGACGTCGTCATCAAGGTCGCCGGCCTCGATCACCGCCTCGATGCCCCTGCGGACAGGTGCAGCCGTACGGCTCTCGGCGGATTCCGGCACCGTCGCCTGCATGACCGCGAGCATCGCTGCCACGCCGGATGCGTTGTCATTCGCACCGTCCGTGGCGTGACCAAGCACTTCGCGCTGCAGGCCGGACACCACGGGAACGAGCCAAACCGCAGAAGCAACGGTTGCGACGTACCCCGCCCACGGCTTCCAGCCATCCGCGAACGGAAGTGCGGTGAGCGCGAGCCAGGCGACCACGCCGACGGGGACCCACTGCATCAGCTTCACGATCAGAGCGAAGTGGCGCACCAGTCCGGGACTCGAAAGGAACGACGGCTTGGCCGAATCGTAGTGGGCGACGATCACCACACGCTGCAGGCGCTCATTGCGACGGGCGCGCGGGACATGGCGGGCTATGACGTTCTGACTCGGCCCTTGTCCCAGGAAGCGACCGAGGCTGAACCGCATACCGAAGTCCAGCCAGACCAGGACCGTGGCAAGCACCGCGAGCGCCAGCGCGGGCAGACTCCACCAGACAGAGAGCACGGCGGCGGCGATGAGCAGCACCCCGTATACGATGTGCGCCCGTGCGTCCGAGCGTGGCGAGTCGAACTCCTGACGCTCGACGTCGAGGTTGTGCGCGCGGAAGACCGACTCGATGTACTCGGCCGCCTCGGCCTCGGCATCTGTGGTCGCCGGACGCGGCCCGATCGCGTCGGCAAGACGGTTGATGTGCTCCATCACCTGCGACATGGCTGCTCCAAGCACTCGATCGACGTGCCGGCCGAACGGCCGCCCTGCTGCAATGATACCGTAGCCGTCTGCTCGCTACCCACGTGGTGGCCTTTGCGTGGATGCGCATGGCCGACCCCTGCCCTACTCCTCCTCGTACTCACCCGCAGACTCTGCCCGGGTGATCAGGGTGCGGCGTATCGACGATTGACTCGTCTTCCCGTAGACCTCGATCTGGTCGATAGCCACAAGCCGATGCGGTTCAACGAGCGAGAAGTAGAGTATCGACGCCCCGTGCGGGATGTGCGGATCGGGCCGGAGCTCGGTGAAGTGCACGCCGCCTGTGGTGCCGGAGCCGAGGAACACCGTGCCGTCTTCCTCCGCGTATGCCGGCGTGTGCGTGTGCCCCGAGATGACGAGCGGCGTGAGGCCGGCGAACGGCCTCCCGCTTGCCGGGTCGTGCACCGCCACCATGTCCAGGCGCTCACCGGCACGAGCATCCGCGATCTCCTGACCACGCTCCCGGGCCCGCGCCGAGTCTGGCTCCACACCTGATCCCGCCGAGGCGGGGTCGCCGATCCCCAGAATGACCAGTCCGCGCGCGGTAGTGGTGGTCTCGCCGTCGAGTACCGTCACGCCGCTCGCCGCAATGCGCGCCACAAGGTCGGGGGCGTCGTGGTTGCCGGGCACGAACACGTACGGTCGACCGCTCATCTGAGCGATCGCGAGCGCGGCCTCCTGCTCGGTGCCGAAATGGGAGATGTCGCCCGTGTCGACTATCAGCTCCGCGTCGTAGGCGCGCGTGAGATCGACAGCGAGCTGCATCCCCACAGGATCGAGGTGGAGATCGGTGACGTGCAAGACCCGGTACGTATCGGGCAGCGAGCCCCCACCCGTGAAGGACTGATCGACGCCGTAGTACGCGGCGAGGTCGGATGCCAGGGAGCGGACCTGCCGCTGCAGGCCTTCGATGTCGGAGAGGCGGTCCTGCACGAGCGCGATCGCACCGGGGGCGTAGCTGAGCGCGCCGTTGAAGGTGGGTTCGGCGAACGCGCCCGGGTCGAAGGTCGCGGCTCCGAGACCCAGCGAGACGCCGCCTATGGTGACGACAGCGGCGAGCGCGAGAACCGTGGGCCTCCGAGACCGCGTGAGCGCGAACGCCGTAAGCCCCGCCGCGAGCAGCCCGGCCAGTGTCCCCCGTGTCCCCGCGGACAGCACAGCGCGCATCGCCGAACCGGTCCACTCCTCGAGGTCCGCACCGTCCGGCACACCCTCGGCGGCCAGCGCCTCAAGCCCGGCGATGTCGACCTCATCGAGCCGCACCTCGGCATCGATCGGCGCGGCATGGGTGTCGGCCGAGATGCTTCCGAACGGCGGGAAGGAGAGTGTCGTGGCGCCGTCGAGGGCGGGCGTGAGCCGCACAGCCACCGAGAGCGGACCGATCTCGTCGGTCACGGTAGCTGTCGCGGTGAAGGCGAGGATGCCGACCGCGACGGCCAGGAGGACCACCGCCGATCGGCTCACCACCGGCGGGAACGACATGCGTGTGCGCTGTGACTTCATGGCACAACGATACGCCCTGGACCGGGCTTTCGCTCCCCCGGATCCAGGACGTATCGATTGGTTACGCTCTCAGCGGCCGGTCACTGCCCCATCTCGGGCATGCCGTTGCTGTGGCAATCGAAGCACTGGCTCATCCGGTAGGTGGCGTGCTCCGCCACAACCGCCGGGTCGTCGCTGTGACAGACACAGCCCGGGATCTCCACAGCGAGCGGATCGGACCCGCCCTCAGGCGCGCCGGCCGGAGCCTGTGTGGCCGCGACCCCCGGGGGCGCCGCCTGAGACGACGCCTGCGGGGTCATCGGCTTGCCGAAGGCGAACATCGCGACCACCAGAGCAGCGATGACGAGCATCGCCGAGCCCACGATCAGCACGATGCGCTTCCGCGTGCGTGCCATGAGCTACGCCACGTTCTCGCCGAGGATGGCCTCGAGGTCGGCCGCGGCCGACTCGCCGATCGGCTTGATCGCGAAGTTGTCCACGAGCACCTGCAGCACCGCGGGCGTGATGAACGCCGGGAGCGTCGGGCCAAGCCGGATGTCGGTGATACCGAGGTGGAGCAGCGTGAGCAGGATCGCTACGGCCTTCTGCTCATACCAGGAGAGGATCATCGAGAGCGGCAGTTCATTCACGCCGACCTCGAACGCCTCGGCAAGGGCGACCGCGATCTTGATTGCCGAGTAGGCGTCGTTGCACTGGCCTACGTCGAGCAAACGCGGGATGCCACCGATCTCGCCGATCTGGTGATCGAAGAAGCGGAACTTGCCGCATGCGAGCGTGAGGATGATCGTGTCGGCCGGGGACTGGTCCACGAAATCGGTGTAGTAGCTGCGGCCGGGCTTGGCGCCGTCGCATCCGCCCACGAGGAAGAAGTGCCGGATGGCGCCGCTCTTCACGGCCTCGATGACCGTGGGGGCCACGGAGAGCACGGCGTTACGGCCGAAGCCCACCATCACGGAGCCGCCGTCGAACTCATCGGTGAACCCGGGGAGCTCGAGCGCGCGATCGATGACGGCCCTGAAGTCGCCGTTCTCCACATGCGTCGCGCTCGGGTGCGCCACGCGGCCGGTGGTGAAGATGTTGTCGGCGTATGTCTCGCGCGGGTTCTGGATGCAGTTGGTGGTCATGAGCACCGCACCCGGGAACGCATCGAACTCCTTGCGCTGGTTCTGCCACGCGGTGCCGTAGTTGCCGTAGAAGTGGCTGTGCTTCTTGAGCTCCGGATAGCCGTGCGCCGGCAGCATCTCGCCGTGCGTGTAGATGTCGATGCCGAGACCCTCGGTCTGCTCGAGGAGCTCCTTGAGGTCCTTGAGGTCGTGGCCGGAGACGACGATCGCCTTGTTGGGGCGATGTCCGAGCGGCACGCTCGTGGGCACCGGGTGGCCGTACGCACCGGTGTTGGCGGCGTCGAGAAGCTCCATCACGCGGAGGTTGACCTCGCCGGTCTTGAGCGCGAGCGCGACCCAGCCGTTGAGGTCGATGCTCTTGTCGGAAAGCGCAGCGAGAAGCTCGTGCTGGAAGGCGTAGACGACGGGGTCGGTGTGGCCGAGCACGCGGGCATGGTCGGCGTAGGCCGCGATGCCCTTGAGGCCGTAGACGGCGGTCTGCTGGAGCGCCTGGACGTTCTCGTCGCGATCGTGGTCGGAGAAGATGCCGACGGCCTCGCCCTGCGCGATCAGCTCCTCGAGCGTTGCGGCCGGCTCGAATGCCACCGCCGGATCGTCAGTCGGCACGACGCCGCCCGCGGCCTCGACCTTGGCACGGAGCGCGGACTTGACCTCGGTACCGCGGCGGATCAGACCCGCGAGATGCTCGGCGTCGAAGTCCACGTTGGTGACGGTCGTGAACAGGCCGCCGGTGACGTACTCATCGGCGACGTCATCAGTGACCCCGACCTTGGCGCCAGCGACCGCGATGGTCGCGATGCCCTTGAGCTGGTGGATCAGGAGGTCCTGCAGCGCCGCCACCTCGGGCGTCTTGCCGCACACGCCAACGGTGGTGCATCCCACACCCTTGCTTGCCTGTTCGCACTGGTTACAGAACACGTGCCATCACTCCTTCTTGTCGAGGCGACCGACCCCACGGGTCCGCCGCTGATTGTTCCTAGCCGTGAATGAGCGCCGGCAGGCAGCGGGTACAGACCCACTCGCTGCGGCCCTGCTGACGGACGGGCAGAAGCGGTGCGTGATCCTCGTCGACACCGCACTTGAAGCAGACCTGCGGGATGTAGGTCTTCTGCTTCTCCGCGATGATGGGCTCAGCCGCTTCGTGGTCGAACGGTACCGCCTCCCGGGTCTCCAGCGTGAGCGCCCCGGTGGGACATACGCCGAGGCAGAAGCCGGCACCGTCGCACAGCTCCTCTCGGATGACCTTCGCCTTACCGTCCACCATCACGATGGCGCCTTCAGCGCACGGGCTCACGCAGAGTCCGCACCCGGTGCACAGGTCCTCGTCTATCCTCACGATCTGTCGTGTCACTGTCGTCGTCACGCTCGTTCCTCTCTCGAATCGCCGCTACCCGGCGGCGTTGTCTTCGTTGCGGCCGGGCCCTCCGCCTGTCGTCTGGCCATCTCGCGCTTCCACTTCAGCGCCTCGAGTGCATGCTTGATACCCGGGATCGCATAGCCGTGGAACATGGATCTGGGGCCCGCGTAGCTCATCATCTGGCGTTGCCACTCGGACTCGTCGCGCTTGTAGCAGTGGGTGTCGCAGTGCGCGCAGAACGGCTTCGGGTCGCGTGGACAGAACGCACGGCGCTTCTCCGCGTACCGGATATGCCCGGCGCACTCCTCACACATCCGCGGAACCCGGTCCCCGTACACGCCGAGCGCACTCGCATCGCTCGTGATCGGCGGGCGCTCACGGTCCGCGTGCTTTGCCTTGCAGTAGATCGCGGCGAAGTCCGCCACCAGCCTCGTGTCGGACCGCACACTCTCGTCCTGCATGCGCTCGGCGAACTTGCCGGACACTCGACCACTCCCGTCTCGCACGTACCGTTCCTCGAGAAAGGTACCCGTGCCAGCTCTATCAATCCTTGACGCAGGTCAAATCTCCACCGAACGTGAGGGGAATCACCGAGGAGGATCCATGCGAGAAGCACACAGAGACGATGTCCGCACGGCGCTTCGGGCCTGCCGCCTGTGGCACACCGCGTCAGATGAGGCCATCGACCGTCTGGCGGCGGTGGCAACGGTGGCGTCGGTGCCGCGCGGCACGACTCTCGCGACGGAGGGCGACCCGGCCGACACGTTCGGCGTGATCGTGGCCGGACGTGCACGGGTGTTCCATCTGCAGGCCGACGGGCGCTCCATCACGTACGAGACGGTCGACAGCGGCGGCCCGCTCGCGGCCGTCGCCGCCCTCGCGGGCGGCCGCTACCCGGCCACTATCGATGCGGCCACTCCCGTGACCGTGGCCTGGCTGCCGCGGGAATCGTTGTTCGAGTTGATGGCGGCGGAGCCCGCGGTCAGCCGCACGATGATCGCCGACCTCGCGAACCGGGTGGTGAACCTCACATCGGTGGTCCAGACGCTCGCGCTGGACGTGCCCGGCAGGCTGGCTCGCTACCTGTTCCAGCGCTCTCTCGCGGTGGGCGAGGCCACGACCGAGGGGCTGCGAGTGTCACTCGGCATGCCGAAGAGCGAGCTGGCAGCCTCGCTGGGAACGGTACCTGAGACGCTCTCACGGGCGCTCGGTAAGCTCCGGGACGAAGGCATCCTTGAGGTCAGGGCCAACGACGTGGTCATCTTCGATGTGGGCGCGCTCGCCAGGCTCGGTTCCGGCTACGACGAGTAGGCCGCGGCGTGTGGCACAACGCATGCTGCGGGTCTCGCCGCTACGGTCTGCGCGAGGCCGCCTCCCGCAGCTCCTCTACCGTCTCGCCGGCGGCCCGCGCACGTTCGCGTGCCATGAAGTACCGCTCCACGGCCTGCTTCGTGGCGGCCGCATAGGCATCGGCGATCGGGTCCCTTACAGACGCTGGCAGCGCCTTGGCCATCGCGACGACCTCGGCGTCACGCTTGTTATATGCATCAAGCTTCTTGTTGGATTCCTCGATCTTGTCGGCCAGCCACAACTGGTCGATCTCCTTGGACAGGCCGATCAACTCGACCTTGGCGTCGATGTACGTGGTGAAGGCGGCGTAGTCGACTTCCGGGAATGCCACGGTGGCGCTCGCGAGCTGCGATCTGGCGATGACCAGCTGCTCCTCGGCCTTGACCGAGGCCTCACCCGAGGCGCGGACACCGTCCTTGGTGTGCTTGTTGAACTCCGTGGTGGCCTGCGCCGAATGGCCCTCGGCGGCCTTGAGCGCATCGAGCGCCTCATCGGCGAACACCGTCGCTGCGGCGGCCTTCTGGTTCGCGTCAAGGATGGCGGGCGCCTCCTGCATCATCGTGGCGCGTGCGCGCGCACTCTCGGCGAGTGCTTCAGCGAGCGGGACGTCATCGGCCGGGAGATCCGGAAGCGCATCATCGATCATCTCGATCGCGTCGGCGAGCTGCTCCCCCACCGGACCGGCGAGCAGCGCGGCCTCAGCGGTCTGCGTGGCGACATCGGCCGAGATGTCCCACTGCACCGCCCCATCGACGACGACAAGGTCCTCCTCGGCGACCTCCATCAACCGCGCGGCCGACTCCACGTTGTCCCGTGCGGTCCGAACGCGCTCATTGGCGTTCACCCAGCGGAATCCGTAGGCGATCAGTGCGGCGAACGCCACCAGCACGCCCAGGGCGACCAACACACGGATGGCCGTCTTCCCGCGCTGCGTCTCGGTATGACGACGTGCCCGCCTGCCCGGAAGGACCTCCTCCGGGGTCGAGTCGGGGTCGTCTTCCGTGCGTATGGTCTCGGAGTACTCCGGTGCGTCATCCATGGCGCCCTCCTTTCGCACTGTTGTAACCCGCAGCGGCCGACCCGGCAACCGGGTGCGCGTTCGCGACCACGTCGTACCCGGGTCGCAGAGGGCATCGATGGTCATAAATCGGTGCAATGTATAGCCCTGTGGCACGGGTGTTGCTAGAATCGCATTGGGACTGTGCGACCCGCCTACTCCTCCCCCCTCAGGGGCGGGACACGCCGCCCACACAACGAGGCGCGCCTCCCCCCGCGCGCCTCGTTACTTTTTTGCCAGGATCCCCGCTGAGGCTCCTGCGGGTGTTCTTACGTCATGAGTCGGTTAGAATCCAGATGTGCCCGCCGCATGATGGGAGTGTCTGTGTCCGATCCTGTCGAACGTATGGTGAACCTCGCACTCTTCCTCGCGTCGACCCGCACGCCGCGGACTGCCGAGGACTGCCGCGCGGCGGGACTCGGCTATCCCGATGACCAGGATGACGCCGCGTTCATCCGCATGTTCGAGCGCGACAAGGATGCACTGCGAGCCGGAGGGCTGGTGATCGAGGTCGTCGATACGGGCGACTCCGACGCCTATCGGATCGATCCGGACGCCACCTATGCCCGGCCGCTAGACCTCGCCGATTCCGAGCGCTCGGTCCTGCGGGCCGTGGCGACGGCGTTCGTCGAGGACCCCGGTTTTCCCTTCGGCGACGAACTCCGTTCCGCGGCAGCAAAGCTAGGCACATCCGGTGATGGCGGACCGCTCGCCTCGGCCGACCTCGGACGCACCGCACCCAGCGGTCAGGGAGTGCACGCACGGGCCATCGCCGAGGCCGTGCAGACGCGCAAGACGCTGACCTTCGAGTACACCAATACCGCCGATGTGACGCGCCAGCGATCGGTCGACCCGTATGGCGTGTTCTTCCGCGATGGCTCATGGTATCTCGTCGGCCGTGACCGGGATGTCGACGAGGTCAGAACGTACGCGGTCACGCGCATGCGCGACATCGACGTGAACCCCGCCCGGCCCCGTACGCCGGACTTCGAGCGCCCGGCCGACTTCGACATCAAGACCGCTGAGAGGCTTCCGTTCCAGTACGGTGGCGAGCCCTTCTGCGCCAGGGTACGGTTCCTGCCAGAAACGGCCTGGCGGATCGACCGGCTCGCTCGCGGGCATGGCGAATCACAGGTCCTGCCCGACGGTTCAGCGGTGTGGACCGTCGAGGCGCGCGATGCGCGGCGCCTCGGCTCCTGGATCATCGATGAGGGGCCCGGTTTGTACGCTGTGGAGCCCCAGCAAGTCGTCAACGAGCTTGTCGATGGACTCAGGCGGGTGATCGCAAGTCATGAATAGGCGTCCCGACACAGCCACCCGGGCAGGCCGGCTGCTCGCGCTGATACCGATGCTCAAGAAGGGCGAGACCATAGCACTCGCCGAACTCGCGGCCGCGGTCGGCTGTGACCCCGCGCAGGTGGCGGCGGACCTCTCGACGCTGTCGATGTGCGGCGTCCCGCCGTTCACCCCGTACGATATGATCGACCTCGTGATCGACGGTGACTCCGTGACCGTGTACGCCGAGGCGCCTGGTATCGACCGCCCGCTGCGGCTGACGCTCGGTGAGGCGCGCGCACTCGGAGCGGCCCTGGACGCCGCGGGTTACGACAGCGGCTCGTCGCTGCGCACCAAGCTCAGCGAGACCGCATCGGGGTCCGTCTCTCTCGATGAGCTCGAGCACACCGTCCGCGCAAGCGCCGGCCCGGGTGGCCTTGCGGACACGTATTCGACCCTTGCTGCCGCCGCCGATGCGCACGAGAAGGTACACATCCACTACTTCACCGGCTCCACGGGAAACGTCTCGGACCGCACCGTGCACCCGTGGGCGCTCGTGAACCGTCTCGGAGTCTGGTACCTGGTGGCTCTCTGCGAGGCTGTTCACGAGGAGCGCGTGTTCAGGCTGGACCGCATCTTCGACGCGCGTCCGACCGGCGAGCTGTTCGAGCCGCCCGCCCTCGTCCCCCTCAACGTCACGCCGGACACCGACGAGCTGCCGGTGGCGACCGTGCGGTTCGCAACCGGTGTGCGGCTTCCCGACCCGCAGGCATGGCCGGGTTCGACCTTCGAGACCGGGGCAGACGGAACCACGACCGCGACGGTCCCCTACCAGACCGAGTCCTGGATCGCGCGCCGCGTGATGGCATACCTCGGTGATGCCGAGGTCATTGCGCCGCCCGAGTTGCGCGCCGCGGTGCGACAGGCGGCGATCGACGCCCTGGAGCCTATCCAGTAGGCGCTGCTCGCGAGGACCGATCGCCTCAGGAGTCCCCGTCGCCGAACCGCTCGCGCACGACGCGACCGAGCTCGGCTGCTGGCAGCCGCTCAACATCGCGGACAGGAAGCGCATCGAGGAAGCGCCGCGCGTACGGCTTCGATCCACTGAGGCGTGCGTCGGCGAGCACCAGACAGCCATGATCGGTCGAGGAGCGGATCAGCCGGCCCGCGGCCTGCTTGAGCTCGAGGATCGCCTCGGGCAGGTAGTAGTGCTCCCACCAGCCGCCGTCGCGCTCCTTGCGCTCCTCAAGGACCGGATCGTTGATCGCGCCGAACGGCAGCCGGGGGACGACCACACAGCGCAGAGTATCTCCCTTGGCGTCGAAGCCCTCCCAGAACGACTTCGTCGCGAACAGTGAGACCCGCTCGTCGGCGATGAACTCCTCGGCCACCCGCTTGCGTGAGATCCCGCGCTCCTGGATGAGCAAGCGCAGACCGTCGCGAGCGAGCGGCGGCGCGAGCCTGCGGTGGAGCTCCTCCATATCGCGCCGGTTGGTGAAGAGCGTGAGCACCGATCCGCCCATGGCGCGATGGACGTCGCCGAGGACGGCGGCCAGCGCCTCCACGTACGCGGCGTACCCGCGATCCGATGACCGGCATGGATCGGGAAGGCCCGTGGGCACGAAGACCGCCATCTGCCGCTCGAAGTCGTAGCTGCTGTCGAGACGGAGCGTGCGGAAGCCGCCTCCCTCGAGGCGATCGAGCCCGACGGCCCGCTCGAAGTGCGAGAAGTCCGATCCCGCGGCGATGGTCGCCGAGGTGTAGACCACCGAATACAGACGGGGATAGAACTGCTCGGCAAGCGCGGACCCGACATCGAGCAGCAGCGCGTCGAGCCGCTCCGACGTGTTCTGCCGGCGGCGGTCCACCGTGGCCGCGTACACATAGCTGTCATCGGTACCATCCAGCACCGTGACCAACCCCTCGAGCTGTCCGGCCACACCCGAGAGGCGTCCGCTGAGATCGGCGCGGTGCTCGGCGAGATCGTCGCTGCCCGACTCCAGCGCCGTGATCACCGACTTGCCGAGTTCGACGACCCGCTCGAGCTTTCGGACGAGCGATCGGCCCACCCCCGCGGCGGTGCCCCAGGTGCCGCTTTCCCGCAGCGGCCCGGTCAGGCGTAGCTCAGCTGTCTCATAGGAACCGCCGCGCTCGATCCCGAGGTCTTTGATGAAGTCGAAGAACGAGTCAGACACGACAGATGCCTCGGCCACGGCCTCCCGCATCTCATCGATGGTGGCAGTCACCGCAAGCCGGTCCTCAACGCCCCCGAGCGCCACCTTCACGCGCACCGCGTCGAGCAGGCCACCGCGCCCCTTGGTATGGAGTCCGCCGAGGAGCGCCCGCAGTTCCACGTGGCCCGCACCCACCGACAGCTGATCGCGCGCCTCCGCCTCCGCGGCGTGCGCCTCATCGACCACCCAGTGCCTGATCGGCGGCAGGATACCTCCGTCGGCCATGAGGTCCCTGAACAGGAGCGCGTGGTTCGTCACCACGATGTGCGCCGAGGCGGCGCGCCTCCTGACACCGTGAAGGTAGCACTGGTTGGGGTAGTACCTGCAGCGCTTCTTCGTGCAGTCGGCGAACGATGCCTGCGCCTCCTGCCGCAGCCGTGCGGGCCAGTGCAGGTTGATGCCGTCGCGGTCTCCCCACGTGGTCTGCGCGATCCAGCTCACGAGCATACCGAGTGCCGCGGCGGTCTCCTGGTCGGGGGGGGCGTCCAGCAGCCGCTGGACCTTCCGCAGGCAGAGGTAGTGCTCGTAGCCCTTGAGCGCGGTGAAGCGCACGCCGCCACCGAGCGCCTCATCGAGCCGCGGCAGCTCACGGTGCATGAGCTGGTCCATCAGCGTGTTGGTCTTCGTGGCAACGCCCACGGCGATACCGTTGGCCAGTGCGAACCGGATCGCCGGCACGAGGTAGGCGACCGACTTACCCACGCCGGTCCCGGCCTCGATCGCGGCGGAGCGGCTTGAGCTGAACGCCTCGAGCACCGCCTCGGCCATAGCCACCTGCTCGTCACGCGACTCGTAGCTGTCGTACATACGCGCCACGAGGCCACCCGGCTCGAACTCGGCGAGCACCTCCGAGACCTCGGGGCGGGTGATCGCGATGTCGCACGCGTCCGCGAGCGGCTCCATGCGCTCGGCGCGCTGCCGATCGGTTCTCACACGACGCAGATCGAACGCCGGCGCCTGCGTTCCCGCCGCGAGATGGGAGAACAG
>CAZSUO010000002.1:32453-55037 GCA_964610065.1 uncultured Coriobacteriaceae bacterium
GCGCCCGATGCGCTGTGCTCGAGGAACGTGCGGTCGAACGCGGCGTTGTGTGCCACGATCGTGCGACTGCCCACCACGCGCGCAAGATCGGCGCCCACCCGGGCGATGGGGGGCGCATCGGTGACCATCGCGTCGTCGATCCCGGTCAACTGCGTGGTCTCGAAGGGGATCGGGCGCATGGGCCGCACCAGCGACGACCACCGCTCGATGACCTCCGGGCCGCGGGCGACCACGACGGCGGCCTCGATGATCTCGTCGCATCCGGGATCGAAGCCCGTGGTCTCCAGGTCGAGGAACGCGATCTCCTCCTCGAAGCCGAAGACCGACTCAGGTGCGCGCCCGGCAAGCGTCGCGTACGCGGCGGCGATGTCGGGGTCGGTGCCCGGCTGGAGGAATGGGGTGAGTGGTTCTCGTGCCATGACCGGAAGCGTAGCACGCCACTGTGACCCCGGCGTGACACGCTCGCCGCGATCGGCGGACCGCGCTTCACAAAGGGTCGCACTCCTGCCTGAGATGCACAACGGCGCCCCCGCAGGGGCGCCGTCGGTCGGTGCGTCTTCGGTCACGGATCCGTTAGCCGCCCATGCCGGGCAGATCGCGCGACTTCACGAGCCAGCTGTCGCCGTCCTTCACGAAGGTCCAGAGGTACTGGAACGATCCGCCGGGCATGACCGCGGTGGCCATGACCTGGGTCTCATCGCCCTCTTCGACAGCCGAGTCGATCGTGTACTCGGTCATGCCGTACGACTTGAGCTGCTCGCCGAACGCATCGGCGGTCCCGTAGCTCTGCTGCTTGCTCGTGGGGAGCATCGCGTACGCCGTTGCGTAGTCACCGGCAAGAACAGCATCGAAGTACACGGTGACATGCTGCTCGGGCGTCGTGCCCTCGGCCACCTTCGTGGCGGTGGCGGGGTCGAACGGTGCGGCCTCCGTCGTTCCGGGCATCCCGGCGGGAGGCGTCGCGTTGCCGGTGTCCGTGCTGGCGGTACCGGTCGAGGCGGGCTGGTCGGCCGCCGTACCGTTGTTCCCGCTGAGCAGGAAGTACGCGATAACGGCTGCAAGCAGCACGATGATCGCGATGAGTACGATCGTGACCGTCTTGTTGGTCGAGGGTGCGGTCGGGGTGGTCTCTTCCATCATCGTCCTTCCAAGAGCGTGCCTGAGAGGCGGGTAAGCGTTCGGTCAGCATACGCCCTGGGGCGGCTGCGCACAATCTCGTGCAGGTTCCGTGCCACAGACCACTGCCGGCGCCCGAAGCGACGCGCATCACGCCTTCACGGCGCACGCCGCGCCCAGTGTGCACGTGAGGCACGCACCGGTGCATGAGACGACCTTGACCGCATCGCACCGGGGACACCGCACGTCCGGCGACGGATAGCCGCACCGGGGGCACGCGGTGGAAGGACCCGATGGCGAGGAGGTCGTCATACCAACACCCCCAGCGCGCGGGTCAGAAGCCCGCCGATGATGAACGCGAGGCCAACCGAGCCGGCGAATAGGCCGATGAGGTAGCGCCATCCGCGCTCCTTGAGTACCACCATCATGCTCGCGGCGCAGGGAACGAACAGCGTGATGGTCACCATCGCCACGAGAAGCTGTGGCGCGCTCAGGTCCATCGTGAAGAACCCGGCGGCACCGAAGTCCCGCCGCACGAAGCCCATCACGAACGCGGTAGCCGCCTCGGCCGGCAGACGCAGCCACGACACCGTGAGCGGCGCGGCGGCGCGCTGGATCCAGGAGAGTGCGCCTGTGATATCGAGCAGGGAGATCAGCGTTGTTCCGGCCAGGAAGAACAGCGCCACCTCGCGCATGAAGCCCCACGCCTTGGTGGTGGTCTTGCGTAGCACGTTCTTCAGCCTCGGCACACGCAGCGGCGGCAGGTCGATCAGCAAGCTCGTCGAGACGCCCGGGACGACACGATTGAGCACCGTGCCGAGCGCGACGAAGATCGCTATCAGCAACCCGAAGTACGCGGCCGCGTAGCCACCGCCCACACGGGCCATCAGTGCCGCGATGACGGCGATCTGCGCCGAACACGGAACCGCCACCGCCATGAGCGCCGTGGCGATGAACCGCTCTCGTTTCGAGCCGAGGATGCGGGTGGTGAGTGTGCCCATGGTCACGCAGCCCAGGCCGAGGATGAGCGGGATGATCGCCCTGCCGTTGAGCCCGAGGGCGGTCAGACCGCGGTCGGCCAGGGCGGCGATACGCGGCAAGTAGCCCGAGTCCTCGAGGAGGGCCATCAACAGGTAGAATCCCACAACGAGCGGGAGGATCACGCCAAGCAGGTAGGTCGGGGTCATCGTCAGAACGCCGAACTCCCCGGCCAGGAACGTGTAGAGCGCGGAGCCCTGCTCCATGAGTCCGCCGACCACGCCACGAACGAACGGCTCCCAGTGGCCGAGCATGATCGTCTCCTCGGTGACACCCACGACACCACCGGCGATCCACTGCCCGAGCACCACGTACGTGGCCACGAGCAGGCCTGCCAGCAGCGGGAAACCCGTGAGGGGTTCGAGCATGAGACGTGAGATGCGCGCCGCCAACGACAGGCCGTCATCGGTGTCAGTCACCACGTGGCCCACGATATCGTCGACCCGCACACGCCGGCGCGCGTAGATCTCATCACGCTGCGACCCCGGAGCCACGCCATGCCGCTCTGAGATCGTGGTGTCACCCTCGAGGACGAGCAGGGCGTCGGCCCGGCACCCGCCCGGCAACGCCGCATCGAACAACTCATCCTCGAGCAATAGATCGGCGTGCCCCGGCCGGGCCTCATCCAGCCGCTGGAGCAGCGCGTCGAGCCCGGCGCCATCCACGGCAACCATCTCCACCACCGGCACACCCAGGAGGTCTTCAAGCAGGTCGCGGTCGACACCCACGCCCTGCGCGCGGGCCTCGTCGACCATGTTCAGCGCAACCACCATCGGAAGCCCGAGGTCGGCAAGCTGGAGAGTGAGGAACAGGTCACGCTGCAGGTGCACTGCGTCAACCACGTTCACAATGACATCCGCAGTGAGGATGACGTCGCGGGCGACCGCCTCTTCTTCGTTCAGTGAGCCCACGCCATACACCCCGGGGGTGTCCAGCACATCGTATCCACCATGACGCCCGCGAGTGATCTCAACGGTGGTCCCGGGGAAGTTGCTGACTTCGACATACGTGCCAGTCAACAGGCCGAAGACGACCGACTTGCCCACATTGGGATTACCCGCCAAGACGAGTGTCCGCCGGTCCCCCGATCCCACGCTCGGCGGTGAGGCCGAATGGCACGTGGCCCCGCTCATGCCTGACCCGCCGCCTGCACCCCGGGGGCGCTCACCGTTATGCGGGACGCCAGGCCGCGCCCTACGGCGATCTCCTGGCGGCCAGACCTCAGCACGACCGGTCCCCCCGGCAGCTTCGTCACACAGCTCACATGGGCCCCGTTGCCGATGCCGAACCTGACGGCTTGCGCGCGCGCGCAATCGTCGGAGATGACGCCGATCACGCACTCCTCGCCCGGAAGGATGCCCAGAAGCGTACCGTCGGCCTCGCTTCCTCCGTGTGCGCCAAACCAGCCGCGCCTCCGTTGACCGCGACCCTGGCCCTGACCGCGACCCTGGCCCTGGCCACGTTCCGTCGCTCGCCCGTGTCCCCGATTCATCCGTCCGCTCATTGCCGCATCACCGCGATCTCCACGTGTGTTAGTAGGTGCTAACTCCCTGACACATCGCATACTAATCTGCGGCCACCTGCCTGTCAACGGGCCTGGCCACAGGCCGCTGAGGTTGTCGTATGCTGGTGGCGGCCCGTGTTCACGCGCCGGGCACAGTCGCAGGGGAGGCGGGCATGGACGGCCAACAGCAGACGCGTCGCACCAGCCCCCCACGCATGACGACGATCTCGATGCGCGTCCAGGCCGCCATGGCCCTCTCGGCGGCGGCGGTATTCACCGTGATCGCGGTGATCCTCGGGCTTGGCGTCACCGACTACGCCCGGGAGCTGGTGAGCGACGAGACATCCAGCCGCCTGGCGCTCTTGCGTGCGCGGCTCGACCTGGCGGCGAGCGAACTCGACACGATCGCCACGGGGATCGCATCCTCCGAAAGCGAATGCCGTGCGACCCTGGCGACGAACACCCTGCAGCCATCGGCTGAGTTCACGCGGTGGATGGCGGATCAACCGGACAACAGAACAGTCGTGTGGGTGGGTGGGGACGGGACCGCACTGGTCTCCAGTGGCCCAACCGCCGATGTTGCGGCGATCGCCGCACTGGGATCACCGGACACAGCGCCGAGACGTGGCCTGATCGCGCTGCCGTCGGGACCCGCCGCGATCGCCCTCGTACCCGTCGGTGACGGTGAGACCGCCGCCGTGCTCGGCATAGCCGAGCCGCTGGAGGCCGGATCCATCCCAACGTCCGACCTCACCACTCGCCTGACCGAGGAGGAGCGAGGGTCCGACGGCGCGTGGGACGATGTGGCTCCCCCCGAGGGGTATCGCGATGTCGTCACCGCCACCAGGGGCGGCCAGCTCGTCGTCAAAGCGACCCTGGCGGGCATCGATGGCGAGGCCGTCGCGACGGTCGTGCTGGAGCAGCCCGATCCGGGACTCGCGCAGGGTCGGCTCTGGCTGGTGGTGATCGTGCCGACGGCGCTCGGGCTGGTGACCGTTGGCCTCGCGTTCCTTCTCGGCATGGCGCTGAGCCGAAGCATCACGGCGCCGATCCACCGGTTCGTGACATACCTGCAGGAGCAGGGATACCTCGCTCTTCACGGGCTCAGGACAGATGAGACGGTCATCGTTGAGCCTGGCATCCCGAGCGACTTCGCCGAGCTGGGTGATGTGATCACCGACCTGATGAAGCAGCTGCGCGTGAACCAGGCGGAGCTCATGGAGGCGAACGACCAGGCCCTGGCGGCCGAGCGCGCCTTCCGGACCGTCGTGGAGGAGTCGCCTGAGCTCAAGATCCTGGTGCGCGAAGGCGTGGTGGAGATCGCCAATCCGGCCGCCGCCCACTTCTTCGGACTGCACCTCGGCGACCTGCTCCGGGCCGACCCCGACGGCCTGTTCGCCGGTGTCCAGTTCTTCAACGAGGCCGGTGAGCCGGTGGATTTCCTCGAGATCGCCCAGGAGAGCAACGGACATGCGCGCGTTGTGCGGTGTCTGGTGGATGACCAGCCCGAGCGATGGATGGAGATGAGCGTCGCCTTCATCGACCCGGAGGAGCGCGACTACGTCATCTCCGCGCGCAACGTCACCGAAGAGCGGCGCCTCGAGGCGCTCCGGGAGGAGGTGATGTCGCTCGCGTCCCATGACCTTCGGAGTCCGCTCACCGTCGTCCGTGGCTACCTGGACATACTCGACAGGCCGATCACGGACGAGCAGCGGGAGAAGGCGGTTGCGGCGTCACGCCGGGCGACCGAGCGGCTGGAAGGGCTGCTGAACGACCTGCTCGACGCAACGCGAGCGGAGCGCGTGCTCGCACCACAGGTCATGCGGCCCGTTGATCTTGGCGAGCTGGCCCGATCGGTGGCCACCTCGCTGCAGATCGGTGCGCTCCAGCGGATCAACGTCGAGGTGGCAGAGCACGTGACGGTGCTCGGCGACCGGGATCGGCTTGAGCAGGCCATCACGAACCTCGTCGGGAACGCCATCAAGCATGGACCTGACGAGGGCGAGATACGGATCGGCGTGTCCTCTCGTGATGGACACGCGCTCGTGACCGTGGAAGACGACGGACCGGGCATCCCGGCCGAACACCGCGAATCGCTGTTCGAGCGTGGGGTCCGGGGGTCGAAGGACACCCCGGGCATGGGGCTTGGCCTGTATATCGTGCGCGTCGTCTCCGAGGCCCATGGCGGTACCTCGTATGTGGAGGCAACGCCACAGGGCACGCGCTTCGTGATCGCTCTTCCGAGGACCGAACTCGACGCTTTCGCGGACTAGCGCTCCAGAGCCAGCGCCACCAGACGATCGCAGAGCGCGGGGAACTCGATACCCGCCGCGCGGGCGGCGTCCGGCAGCAGGCTCGTCTTCGTCATCCCCGGGATGGTGTTCGTCTCAAGCAGGTACACGGTGCCGTTGCCGGTCACGATGGTGTCCGAACGCGACATCCCCCGGCAGTTGAGCGCCCGGTGTGCTGCGAGCGCAAGGCGCTGGCACTCGGCGCGCACCGGCTCCGGGATTCGCGCAGGAATGATATGGCTGCTCATCCCCGGTACATACTTCGACTCGTAGTCGTAGTATTCGTGCTCGGGCACGACCTCAAGGGTGGGAAGCGCGAGAAGCTCATCGTTGCCGAGGACGCCCACGGTGACCTCGGTGCCTGAGACGAACTCCTCCACGAGTATCGTGCGGTCGTGCTCGAACGCGCGCTCGATGGCAGGGCCGAGTTCGCCGCGATCGTGGACGATGGACATCCCGACCGACGAACCTTCGCTCACGGGTTTGACGACGACCTTCTCGCCGAGAGCGTCCGCGATCTCCTCAACGGAGTACGCGTCTCCCCTGCTGACCACCGCCCATGCGGGCGTGGGGATGTCCGAGGCCACGAAGAACTGCTTTGACATGACCTTGTCCATGGCGAGCGCGCTGGCGAGCACGCCCGACCCCACGTAGGGAAGGTCTATGAGCTCGAGCAGGCCCTGGATCGTCCCGTCCTCACCGAACCTGCCGTGGAGGCAGATGAACGCGGCGTCGAAGCCGCCGGTCAGGAGGGTGTCGATGAACCCTTCGTCCGCGGTGTCGACCGCCACTACGTCGTGGCCGGACACGGCGAGCGCACCGCATACCTGCTCCCCGGTATGCAGCGACACCTCCCTCTCGGCCGACCTGCCACCCATCAGCACGGCTACCCGCAGTGAAGTGGACCCCATCACAAGGCTCCGTTCATGGTCACGGCTTCGATGACGTATAGCGTGGCGACCCAGATGATCACACCAAACAGCGCCGCCAGCGCTCCGCGCGTCATGGCCGAGGCGACGAGTCCGCGCCGCTGCCCTTCGGGGCGCCGAACGCGGGCGACCAGCCAGACAGCCAGCGAGACGAGTGGACCCGCGGCGGTGAGTCCCACGCCCGCCCATAGAAGAGGAACGTACTCGGGCATCCAGCGAGCTGGCAGCTCGGCGGTCGCTCCACGCAGCAGGTACGCCGATAGGGCGGCGAGTCCGATCCAGGCGGCAAGATAGACGGCGAAGGGCACCCACGGGATCCCGCCGCCCACAGCCTCCACCAGCGTCGCGTCGGCCAGCGTGGCCTCCGCGGTAGTCGGCTCGGTGGTCTCCTCGGACGCAGAAGACACCACGGGCTCGCAGTTTTCCGGCTCATCGGCGTCGGCCGTGTCCGGCGATACGGCGTCCTGCGTAGACAGAGTCGCCGAGAGTGCCCGCTCGAGCTCTTCCTCTAGCGTCACGCCATCTTCTGGTTCTTGCACGGGACGCACTCCCCTCGAAGGTTTCCTCGGCCAGTCTAGTCGAGCGGCACCCACGCGGACAACGTGTGCGCCGCCAGTACCCGCTGTGGAGCTTTGGTGGATTCCGCCTCACGGCCGCTCGACCGTGCGCCGGGCGGCGTAGTATGTGGGTCACGCGGACAGTACGCGTGCGAGAAAGGATTCTACAATGCACAGCGATCCGACATACACGCCGGAAGAGCGTCCCGCACCTGAGGTCGTACCCGTGGTCGAGCCTGTCGCGCTTATGGCCGAAGCCCCGCTCGTGGCATCTCCGGCCCAGCCCACGCCGAGCCGCACCGGGCACGCCGGTGTTGTAGCGATCTCGGTCGTCTTTTCCCTCTTCGCGGGAGCCGCTGCCGGCCTGGTGGGCGGATACGCCGCATTTCGTGCGGCGCCGAGTGGTCAGTCGGCCGCGGGTGGCGGCACGATCGAGGTCCTCGGCAATACGACGGAAGAGGTCGTGGCGGTATCCGCGGCCGTGGCGCTTCCTTCAGTGGTCAATATCGATGTGACAGCCGGGCAGTCTTCAGAAGGCGACCTCCCCTCGGATCACCCGGACGTGCCACTCCAGGGCGAGGGGTCCGGTGTCGCGTACAAGGAAGCGCCTGACGGCGGCACCTACATCATCACGAACAACCATGTGGTGGATGGCGCCACGCAGATCGTCGTGACCGACTCCACGGGCGAGCGCCACGAGGCTGAACTCGTGGGTGGAGATGACGAAAGCGACATCGCGGTAGTGCTTGTGGATGCGGCGATTCCCACCATCCAGACGGGCGACATCGACGAGCTGGTAGTGGGCCAGCTTGCCATAGCCATCGGCTCACCGTTCGGCCTTGAGCACTCGGTGACGTCTGGTGTCATATCGGCACTCCACCGTCCACTCACGGGGTTCGGCGGGACCGATGGGCAGTACCCGTACATCGATTCGATCCAGACCGACGCTGCGATCAACCCTGGCAACTCGGGCGGGGCGCTTGTCGATCGGGTCGGGCGGCTGATCGGCATACCCTCGGCCATCTACAGTGATACCGGGGTCTCGGATGGTGTCGGCCTCGCCATACCCGTCGACCGCGCCACGGCCGCAGCCGACGAGCTGATCGAGAAAGGCCGTGTCGACACGCCCTTCCTGGGAGTGGTAGGGCAGAGTGTGACGCCCGCGCTTGCCAGTGAAGAGGGTCTTCCGGTCGAGGAGGGCGCGTTGATCGTTGAGCTCACGCCCGACAGTGAGGCCGAGAAGGCCGGCGTTGAGCCGGGAGACGTCATCGTCGCGGTGGATGATGACAGGATCCGCACGATGGATGACCTGGTGCTGGCGGTGCGCCGGCGCGCAGTGGGCGACGAGGTGTCGCTCACGCTGTGGCGAGACGGGCGCGAGATGGAACTCACGATGGCTATCGGCGTGAAGCCCGATGCGCTGACCACGCAGTAAGTCACGCCGCATCCGAGCGCAAGCCGGAAGCTCACCAGAAAGGGCGCCTATGGGCGCCCTTTCTGTCGCACGACGTACGCGGCGTCTATGCTGCCGAACGACGCCTGAACAGCAGGAACGCCACAGCGGCAAGAGCGAGCGCGCCGGCCGCGACGAGCACGAACACGATCGGGGCGGGCCCAGCCTTCGGCTCCTCCGCTTCGGCCTGTGTCGCTTCCTCGGCCGCCGCCACACCCGCTTCCATGGCCTCTGCGGATGGGTATACGACCTTGGTGACCTCGGCAATCGTGGTGGTCGGCACGTCGACCTTCGCCTTTGCGGCAAGCTCCTCGGGGCAGGAGCGGTAGTACAGCGCAGCCTTCACCGTCACGGCGCCCTGCGCCATCGGGAATCCGTACTCGTTGGAGGTCGACTCGCGCGGCGGGATGCGATCATCAGTATGCACCGCGGCGGCATCCCACATCTCGGCCGGGTAGTTGCCGGCCGCGTCCTTCATCACCGTGCCGAATTCACGCCGCTCACTCAGCAGCTGCTGCCCGCTCTCATCGATGGCGGTGACCTCGAGCCACATCTGGCGTACCTCGGTAAGACCTGTGGGGAGGTAGTGACCGGCGCCGACGTTGGTGATGGTGGTCTTGACAGCCACGTCGCCGCTCTCGACGACCTCTGGCAGATCGAGCACGAGCTCAGCGGCCGCCTTGAGACGCTCCTCGGCCTTCGCCGCATCGCCGAGGGCCACGTTGCCACCCGCGAACGTCATCGTGTAGATGTGCTCGCGATCAGGGCCGGTCGACGCCGCCTTCCCGGGATTGGGCTTGGTCACGCCCGGCCCGGGGGTCATGTGGCAGTCCTGGCAGACGATACCCTCGGCAGCGTACGGGCCCTCCTTCCATTCGGTGTAGGTGGCCTCGAGATGCACGCCGTTCGAGGGATGGTTGACGTTGTGGCACGAGCCGCAGAACTCGGCGGTCTCGTGGAACTGCGAGTAGGCCGCCGCGTGCGGGGCCTGCGGGTCCTTGAGCTGTGCAACACGGACATCCTCCTCGCTCACGATCTGGGAGGCGTTGCCGATCGGGTCGTTGGTGCCGGTCACGTGATGGCAGAAGGTGCAGGTCACACCCTCGGCGGCGACCTCTGAGGCGCCACTGTGGTCGAGTCCCGTGACCTCACCGGCCATCACGCCGATCGGGGTGTGGCACGAAAGGCAGAACGGCGTGACCGCGCCACCCGTGGCCTCGTCCGCCTCAGCGAGCTTCGTCAGGTAGATCGGATCCGAGAGCGCTTGTGCGTGCATGGACGGCTGCCACTGGGCGGCAAGCTCCGAATGGCACCCGCATGCCGTGCCCGGCGGGAAGTTCGAGCTCGGCATCGATGGCAGCGCGCCCGCGGCTGCGGGAACCGCCGTCGCGGATGCGACTGCGAGCACGATCAGCAACCGCCTGTATCCGGGAACCGCCTGCATTGCCGCTCCTCTCGTGTACGCGCGTGTGCGAACGGCGAGACCGGGCGCCCTCACGCCTCCTTCTTCATCATGACCTTCATCAAGACGAGGGCGACTGCCATGAGACCGAAGATCACAGCGGTGATGGCCAGGCCGATGAGTCCACCGGTGCCGTCCTGCGACGCCCGGAACTCCTTGTCGGTCATGCCCATAGCGTCCGCCGAAGAGTACACGGTCTTGGTCACCTCGGCCATGGTCGTCGTGGGTATCTCAACGCCGGCCTTCTTGGCAATCTCCTCTGAACACGTGCGGTAGTACAGGGCCGCCTTCACGGTGACCGCTCCGTCTGCCATCGGAAAGCTGTACTCATTGGAAGTCGACTCGCGCGGCGGGATGCGGTCATCGCTCTGCACGCCGACGGCGTCCCACAGATACACAGGGTAGTTGCCGGCAGCGTCCTTCAGTATCGTGCCGAAGTCCCGGCGCTCCTTCATGATCTCCGTGCCATCAGCATCGGTGGCCGTGACCTCCAGCCACATCTGCCGCATGTCGGTGAGCCCAGTGGGCAGGTAGTGTCCGGCGCCCACGTTCGTGATGGTGGTCTGTACGGCAACGTTGCCGCTTTCGACGATCTCGGGGATGTCGAGGTCGAGCTTGGCGGCCGACTGGAGCCGCTCTTCCGCACGGGCGGCGTCACCGAGGCCGACGTTCGCCCCGGCGAAGGTCATCATCGGAACGTGCTCCCGGAGCGGGCCGCTGGCGGCGGCCTTGCCCTCACGCGGCTTGATGACGCCCGCGCCGGGAGTCATGTGGCAGTCCTGGCAAACGACACCCTCGGCGGCGTACGGCCCGTTCTTCCACTCGGTATACGTCGCCTCGAGCGGCATGTTGTTGCCCGGGTGGTTCACGTTGTGGCAGTTGCCACAGAACTCGGCGCTTCTGTGGAACTCGGAGTACTTCGCCTCGTGAGCCGTTCCCGGCTGCGGGTCGGCGATAGGGCCGAGTTTGACGCCGTCACCCGTGACAGCCGTGGATGTGTTGCCTATGACGTCACCCGCGGTCCCGCTTACCTGGTGGCAGAAGTCGCAGGTCACGCCCTCCATCCCGCCGGGAGACACCTTCGAGTGGTCAAGGCTGGTCAGCTCACCCGACATCACGCCGATCGGTGAGTGGCATGCGTTGCAGAAGGGGCCGAGCGCTCCTCCGGTCGCCTCTTCGCCAAGCTTGAGCTCGTAGAGGTAGATAGGATCGGTCAGCGCCTTCGCGTGCATCGACACGCTCCACTGGTCCACGAACGCCGCGTGACACCCGCACCCCGCGGAGGTCTGGAACAGCGAGCTCGGCATCGTCGGCAGAGCGAGCGCCACCGACGGCACCAGAAGCATCGCGACACACATGATCAGTAGCACTGCGACCTTGCGCTTCATCATAGGCCCCCTTCAGATCCCCGATAAGTACGCCGAATGGATGCACACTCCTGATAAACGTAGCGCAGAGAACTGCTGAGCGGCGATTGACTCGCCAGGCGGGCGCTATGTCCGGATGAAAGGCGCCGTAACGGCACGGGGTGCCGCTATGATGGTACCCAGCGACTGGCGTGTACGCGCGGGAAGAGAGGGGTCTGGCATGGAGATGTACCGGTGCAAGGGGTGCGGCTACCTTCACGTGGGACCGGCGCCAGAACGGTGCCCCGTCTGCGGCGCACCACAGACGTTCTTCGTGGCGTACGACGGCCCAGGCGATCTCACAGGCTCGAAGACGCTCGATAACCTGATGGCCGCGTTCGCGGGGGAGGCACAGGCGTTCCAGCGGTACTCGCTTCACGCGCGAATCGCGGAGCTCGAAGACCGACCGGCCGCCCGCGCCGCCTTTGAGCGCGCGCTCACGGAGGAGGCGGCTCACGCACTCGGCAACCTCGCGTACATGGCGGGCTTTGGCTCGACCGATGCCAACCTCGAAGCCGCTGTTGCGGGTGAGGATCACGAGACGTCCAAGATGTACCCCTCCTTCGCCGACGTGGCCGAGGAGGAGGGCTTCGCTCAGATCGCGCAGTACTTCCGTGCGCTCGGCGGCTATGAGCGGGCACACCGCGACGCGTTCAAGAAGGCGCTCGAGAGCGGTGACTGACCTCAAGCGCGTGGACATCGCCTCGCTGGGCCCGGCGGATCTGGCGGAGTGCGTACATGAACTCGGACAGCCCGCGTACCGCACCAAACAGCTCGTGTCATGGCTGTACGGACGCCTTGTCTCCTCGTTTGACGAGATGACCGACCTGCCGGCCGGGCTCCGATCGATGCTCGCCGAACGATGGACGCTCCAGCTACCGGTGGCCCTGGATGTGCAGCGCTCGACCGATGGGACCCGCAAGTACCTCTGGCGCCTTGCTGACGGCGCCATGGTCGAGAGTGTGGGTATTCCCGCCGACGACCGGCTCACCGTCTGCTTCAGCACGCAAGCGGGCTGCGCCATGGGGTGCACGTTCTGCGCCACGGGTCGCGGCGGGTTCGTTCGAGACCTCCATCCCGGTGAGCTCGCCTGGCAGGTGGCGCTTGTCGGGAGGGATTTCGGCACCCGTGTGTCCAACGCTGTCGCGATGGGCCAAGGAGAGCCATTCAACAACTACGACGCCACGCTCAGTGGTCTCCGACTGATGAACCACCCCGCCGTGCAGGGTATCGGCGCGCGTCATCTGACCGTGTCGACCTGCGGTGTCGTCCCGGGGATCGAGCGCTTCGCGCGCGAGCCCGAGCAGTTCACTCTCGCGGTCTCCCTCCACTCGGCGGTTCAGAGCACGCGCGACCGGATCATGCCGGGTGTGCGGCGCTGGCCACTCGCGAGGTTGCGGGAGGTCCTGATCGATTACACCGACTTCACCGGCCGCCGCCCCACGCTCGAGTACGCGGTCATCGAGGGAACGAACGACACTCCGGCCGAGGTCGCTGCGCTCGCTTCATTCGCGCGCGGATGGATGTCACACGTGAACCTCATACCGGTGAATCCCGTTGATGGAACCAGCGCTGTCAGGCCTACCCACTCTCGTATGCATGAGGTGGCCGCGGCACTCCGCGCCGCGGGTGTCGAGACCTCTATCCGCACCGAACGCGGGGCCGACATCGCCGCCGCGTGCGGCCAACTCACCCAGAAGCACCGGCCTTCGAGCGCCTGACCGGACACAGGCCGCCAAACCCTGGGCATGCGTCGCACAGGCCGCGTACGTACGAGTCGCGGGGGTCGAACTCTCCGCGGCCGATCGAGTGCACCGGTGCCGCGATGCGTTCGGTAAGCTGTTCGGTCTCGGACGTGTGGTACTCGAACCGGATCTCGCGTCCCCTCTCAAGCTCCACGAAGACGACTTCGGCGCGCTCCGCCCCAGCGCTCAGAGCCGCCAGCGCATAGCACTCCGACTGGAGCCGGTAGCGCTCCCTAGCCTCTGCCTCGTCGAGCGCCACCACACCCGTCTTGTAGTCCACTATGAGGGCATCAGGCCCCTCCCAGGCGAGTACATCCATGGCGCCTGAGAGCACCGTCCCCGCAATCGGAACAAGGAACGGCATCTCGTGGTCAACTCGTGTGGCCCCGCGCAGCCTGCCGGCAAGCGGTGAGTCCAGGAACGCCGCTGCGGCGGCTGTGAGCGCAGGTTCACGCCCGGGATCCACCGATGTCGCAAGCATCACCTCTGGCACGACCGATTCGAGCTCGTTGCGGTCCCTGGCCCGCTGCAGCACCAGGTGCAGCGCACTCCCGAAGTCGAGTGCCTCAGTGGTCGTGCGGCGCGTGGGTGCGGGCAACCGCGCGATCCGTGTGAGGTAGTAGTGGTACGCACAGCGCTCATATGCCGCAAGCGCTGTGTACGAGACGGGCGGCACCGCTTTGGCCACAGCCTGCTGGGCGAGAGACACCGGGTCGCCGGGGCTCTGCACATCGCCCGGAGGTGTTGGCCCTGATGCCTCTTCCGTATCAGGAGCGAGGTGCACGACCGCATCTCCATGATCCGCCGTGGTTGGCATGCCCGCATCGACGTCACTCACCGTGGAGACCTCGATGACCCCTTCTCCGATTCGAGCCGTCGTCGCCCCAAGTGCATCACGTTCGGCCATGCCGAAGACAGTGCGCAGGATTCCGGTCAGTGACCCATCCGCGACCCGATCGGAGCGTGTGCGGCCAACCACGCACAACCCCTCTCGCGCGCGCGTGCATGCCACATAGAACAGACGTCGGCGCTCAGCGTCCCGAACCGCACTCCGCGCTTCGTGGACAGTGCGCGACCCTATCGTCTTCTTCGATTGCTCGGCCGGAACGGGCAGCGTCATCCCCAAGAGCATGCCCCCTCGCGCTCGCGCCACATCGATCCCCGCCGGACAAGAGTCTGCCGTCAAGGAGCCGACGACGACCACCGGGAACTCAAGCCCCTTCGCGGCGTGGATGCTCATTATCCTGACCGCGCCATCCCCCTCCTCAAGGACAGCCTCCTGCTCGCCCGTACCATGCTGCTCGCGGAGCTCCAGGTGGCGCAGAAAGCCGCCGAGTCCGCCGTGTTCAGAAGCTTGGTATTCGTCCGCCATTCGCGCGAGCTTGAGCATGTTGGCCCATCGCCGCATACCGGTCCGACCCTCGCCCAAGAGCGTGAGGTCGTAGTCGAGCCCTGTCAGCGCTTCGAGGATGGTCTCTCCGAGCGGGCGTATGCCGTGCCGTGACCGTGCATCCTCGATGACCGCGGTGACACGTGAGATGCGGTCATACCCAGGGCCGTCCTCGCCTTCGCAGGCAGCCCGCATCGCGTCCCACAGGGACGGGCGACGCTCCCCTGTCACTCCAGCGTCCGCAAGCCGCACAGCGGCCGCTCTGACCTTGTACAGTGTATCCGCGTCGAGCTGGGAGATGCGACCCGCAAGCACTGCGAGTAGTGCGTGATCGTGATGCACGTTATCTAGGACGCCGAGTAGAGCCCGAGCTTCACGCACCTCCAGACACCCGAAGAACGCGCCCCCGGCGGCCAGCACCGCGGGGATGCCCCGCGCGCCCAGCTCACGCTCCACCGTTGCGCCGCGACCCCTGCTGAGCGCGCCCATCAGCACCGCGATGTCGCCAGGATCGATCCCCTCATCGACGTACTCGGCCACACGTGCCGCGATCGCTGCCGCCTCAGCCTCGAAGGGCTCCGAGTCACTGGCAGCCGCATCGACGAACGTGACTCCGAACCGGGGAAGCGCATCGGGCCATTGAGGCCGGTCCTCGCCCGTCTCAGGACTGCGGAGCCTCATGTACGAGTCGCCCAGGAGCAGCCCGTGCGAGAAGAGCCCGTTGATCGCCTCCAGCAGCGGCGGGGCGATGCGATAGTTGATGTCCAGCTCGACATGAGTGGCCACCGTGCGGCCACGACGGCGGAACACTTCGACATCGGCGTGCCTGAAGGAGTAGATCGATTGGTTCTCATCACCGACCGTACACAAGTCTCCATCCGCGAGTAGCTCGATGATGCCCAGCTGTAGAGCGTTCGTGTCCTGGAACTCGTCGACCATGATCATCGAGAACGCGGTCCGGTATCGCTGGGCGATGTCCGGACGGGTACTCAGCAATGAGGCGGTCAGCGTCTGCAGGTCCTCGAAGTCGAGCGCCCCGCGCACTCGTTTGTCCTCGGCATACCGGGCCGCGAAGCTGCCCAGTGCACGGATGAAGGCTTCTTCGTAGTCCTCAACGGCCCGCTGCGCGACACACAGCTGTGCCGCCGCCACCAGCGCCTTGCCCCTCTCGACCAGATCCTCATGGCCGTCTACGGACCGCAGGTGCCTGAACGAGATCCCCCCGAGCGCCCTCAGCGCCTCTTGAGCGCCGAGACCACCCTCCGCGGCCTGATCGAGCACGTCGGCAAGCGTCCTCGCGGCCTCAGCATTGGCCACTGTCGTCTTGACGCTGCGAAGGCTCGCGAGGTCGCCCGCTAGCGCCACTGACTCCCTCGCCGAACTGTGCAGGGTGTCAGCGATCTCTCTCGAGCCGATCCGTATGATCTTCGTGATCTCGTATCCAGCCGCCACGAGGTCCGCGCGAACGGAACGAAGCGCAGCGACCACCGTGGTGAACCCGTAGGCGTCCACGAGCGCCGCGACCCCGTCGTCCTCGTCGATCAGCGCCCCCACGGCGCTATCCAGTGACTCGGTCAGGACAACGGACGACTCGACCTGATCCAGGACGCGGAAGTGCGGGTCGATGCCGAGGTCCAGAGCATGCCGCCTCACGATGCGTGAGCACATGCCGTGGATGGTTGATATCCAGGACTCTGAGATCCTTCGAGCCGCGTCGGGTCGCCCCGCATCTATGAGGCCCTTCCGCACCCGCTCCGCGAGCTCACCGGCCGCCTTCTCGGTGAACGTCACGGTAAGCAGGGCGTCAGGAGCGGCCGGCGTGAACGGCGGCTCCCCGAGGATCGCCGCAACGAATCGCGCGGTGAGAACGCGGGTCTTCCCGGACCCCGCGCCTGCGGCGATGAACAGGTCGTGCGGCCCCGCCTCTACCGCAAGCCGCTGTCTTTCGTCGAGATCAGGCATGACGCGCTCCCGCCTGGCAGAACACACGGGCGGCACAGAACGTGGCGCATCGTCCGCGAGCAGGCGCCGCCTCGATCTCCCCGGCTCTCATGCCGGCGATGGCCGAGCGGGCCAGTGCCTGTGCGCCCTCAAGAATCTGCTCCAGTCCTTCGCAACCCACTGCGTCGGTGGATACGAAGGGGGCCCCTGCGAGCTCTTCGGTGATGAAACCCCTCATGGTGTCCCGCGTCACTGAGCGGTAGACTCCACCGGCTATCGCCAGCCCCGTCCTTCGGGACGCGACAAGAGCATAGAGCGGCAGTTGGACACGCCCCTCGTCAAGGAGGTTCGCGGCACCGTGCGCGGCCGTGAGTCCCCCGAGCTTGTAGTCGGTGATGAGGAGATGGCTCCCGCTGACATCGATCCGATCGATACGCCCCCGGAGCGAGAATCCCTCGAACCGTTCGGGTTCGTCGTCCATCCCGAACGACCACTCGCGATACCGCGGCTGGAAGCCGGACAGGAGCTGTGCGTCTGCCAGCAGAACGCGCCTCGTCCCCTCGATCGCCCGGCGCAGCAAGGCCTTCTCCTCTGCGCGGTCGGTCCGTATGCGGCGCATGGCGTCGGACACCACCTGCTGGTGCAGTCGCAGCCCGTGCTCGAGGTTTTCGGGGGTGAGACGCGCCTCAGCGGTCGCCTCGAATAGCCGCTCGTAGAACACGGCAAGGACATCATGGGCAACGCGTCCCGCCGTCGAAGCATCGGTGGTTTCGTCGAGCTCTGAGGGTCTTATGACGCGCTCGATATACCACCGGTAAGGACATTGAAGGTACGTCTCGATGTCGCTGACCGAGAACACCTGCCGCGTACTGAGCGCTTCGATGGCATCCGCGGAAAGCCCATGACCGCATGATGCCGCACCCACCTCAGCATGTCGCGGCCCATCCCCAGAGCGCGTGCACGCGGCGTAGACGGCTGCGCGCGTCATCCGGCGTCGCGAGCGGACCGCAAGCTGATCCTGTATTCCGGTGTCTGGGCCGAGAACCTTACGTTCGAGTCCCGGTATGAACCCTGGTGCACTGGCATCGCCCACGTACAGATCGAGAACCTCCTCCAAGAAGATCGACGACTGGAGGGGCTGTCCGTTCTCATCATGAGACCGCCTGCTCAAAACGAGCCGCTCATGGGCGCGAGTGACCACCTGATAGAACAGGAGACGTTCTGCGGTTATGTCATCACGTGGGGCGATGTCTATACCAGCCTGGGCGAGTGCCGCCTCGGCCCCATACGCCCCAAATCCCTCATCGCGGCGCACGCGCGGGAACTCGCCGACGGTAAGACCTCCGACGATCACACATCGGAACCGCCTCCCCCTGACCCGCTCAGCGCTCGTTACCTGGATCCGACCGACCTCACCGTCGGCGGCGACGGATACCGGAGTACCCCTCAATGCCGCAGCAAGAACCTCATGGGCGGAACGCTTGCTAGTGACGGTCGTCAGGCCAGAGATCGCCTCGATCAGTACCCGCACCGCTGCCGAATCGAGCATCCCGTCCAGGTCCAGTATCGCGCCTGAGGGATATGCTCTGCCGAGCATACCGATCGCCAGCTGATGCCAATCGGACTCTGAGCCCGCAGACCCGAGACCTGCGAAGGCCGTATGTGCCGCGCGAATGAATCGCGCCGCCTTGCCGCTCGACCATGCTTCAAGTCGATTGGCCGCGCTGGCACCGGTGACCCCCGACCGTCGTACGCGTGCGTCAAGGTCGTCAAGCTCGGGGCCGGTGGCCGGACTGTAGGGCGACCTCATAACGTCCATCCATGTGGCCCTGTCAGCGGTCCCTGCGCACACGGCCAGCAAGCTCAGAAGGATCCTCCCGATGCCCGTGCGCTCGAAAGGTACCTGCACGTCCCATTCGGCCGCGATCCCTGCCTCCCGCAGCACCTGCCGGAGCGATCCTATGTGCAGTGCGGGGTCGCGGAAGACAACGGCGATCGACTCACTTGGGATACCTTCAGCCACGGCGTCCTGGATCTCTCTCACGATCCGGGCTGACTCCGCTGAGGCCCCCCATGCCTCTGATACGACAACAGCCCCGGCAGTCTTCACGATCGCTCCAGCCCCTGAACCGAGACCCTGCTCGATCGCAACAAGCTCCGGCGAGGCGCTATCGCGCGAGGGTGCCGATACCGCTTCGATGGTGCCGTGGGCGCTGAGTCGCGAGACGAGCCCGGCGGCGGACTCCGTAGCTGGGACCGAGATCGCATACGTCAGGGATATCAGCACATCGCGATCGCGAGAGGCCGCGATCAGATAGCGCTCCTGTGGGCCTGTAAGCCCCGTGAAGCCACAGAGGGCGACAAACGGCGGGAGCATCGACTCCCCCATCTGATCCGCTAGTAAGCGGTATGCCTCGCCGCGCTCGACGAGGCCAGCGGTGACCAGTGCGTCGCGATACGCGTCGACGTGGGCAAGGATCCCCTGTGCGGGGGTCGCACACGTGCGCGTGGCGGAACCTGCGTACGCATCAGACTCGGCAACTCTCTGGACCAGGTTCGCGAGCAGCCGACGGAACCCTGCGGTTCCAACGGAGCCGGTAAGACACCCCGAGTCCACATGGCTACCAGATTCTTCCAACACTACAGCACGCTCGACTGGCGTCACGAGCCTCCGGCCATCACCGTACGCTCGCCAGCACTCGTCAAGATGAGAGCCGAGGGTGGTGACTTCGACGCCGGTAGCGGAGAAGGTCGACAGTTCAGCCATGGCACGTGAGGCATCTGCAGGAGACGGCACGAGGAGAAGTGCCCGGCCTGACTCGCGTGCGCCTTCTATCAGGCGGCCGTACAGAGCCTTCGTCTTCCCTGCATTCGCGGTGCCGATGAGCACATGAAGCGACATACGCCCCCCTCCGATCTTGGAGCGTAGAGCGTACGACGCCACTCTGACATCAGGACGACATCACCGTCCGGGAGTAGCGCTGAACACCATCGCGGATCTCCTGGACCTTGCGCCACGCAACCTCTTCATCGCGGCCGAGGTAGTGGTCCATGCGTGAGCCCACTGTCTCAACGGCTGTTTCCGCTCGCTCAGCAACCGAACGGGCCACCTCGCCGAGGCGACTCGCCTCGCTGGCGATTCGCCTCCTCGCCTCGGTTCCCGGCACTGGAGCAAACATAAGTCCAGCAATGACTCCCGCAGCAGCCCCGATGAACATACCGATGACGAAGTACGCCAGTCTGTTCGAACGCATCTAGGCACCCCCAGATTCCAGGCCACCCTCACCCTCGGTGAGAAGGCGAACGATCCTCTCAAGATCACTCTCGTCATGGAAGTCGATCTCTATCTTCCCCTTCTTGGCCGTCTGGCGAACCCGAACATTGGTGGCCAACAACCTGCGAAGCTTCCGCGCAACCACCTTGTACGATTTCGGGCTGACAGGACGGGAAGCACTTATGCTTGCCCCTGCGGCCAGCAGCTTCGCCAGGTTCTCAGCCTCTCTCACGGACAGGCCCTCGTCGACGCACTTGCGTGCGAGGGTGTGCCGCCGGTCGTCATCCGCGATCGAGAGAATCGCACGCGCATGGCCAGCGCTCAGGCGGCTCTCGTAGAGCAACTCCTGGATGTCGTCAGGGAGGTCAAGGAGACGCAGCGTGTTGGTCACAGCAGACCTTGACTTGGAAACCCTATCAGCCAACTCAGCCTGTGTCATGCCGTACTCGGCAATGAGCCGCCGATACCCCCGTGCCTCTTCGATTGGATTCAAGTCCGAGCGCTGGAGGTTCTCTATCAGTGCGAGGGCCAGCGCCTCGGTATCGGTGATAGCCATGACTCGCACCGGTACTCGAGCGAGCCCCGCCACCCTGGATGCACGCCACCGTCGCTCACCCGCGATGATCTGGTATCCGGTTCCATGCGCGCGGACGAGGATAGGCTGAAGAACTCCTACCTTCGCTATCGAATCTGCCAGCTCAGCGATCTGATCTTCATTGATATCGGTCCGCGGTTGACTCGGGTTGGGGGCTATCTCATCTATCCCGAGATCAAGCACTTCGCCGCCGACTTCCTGACCTGCTCCAGGTATGAGTGCAGACAAACCCTTGCCAAGGCCTCGCTTAGACACGGGAAACCACTTCCTTCGCCAATTGCCGGTAGGCATCCGTACCACGACCAGTCGGATCATAGAGGGCACCCGGCTGCCCGAAGCTCGGTGCCTCAGACAGTCGAACGCTTCGGGGAATCAGAGTCTCAAAGACCTGTTCGCCGAAGAAGTCGCGAACCTCATCCACGACCTGCTGGCTGAGTCGGGTGCGCCGATCGTACATCGTCATGACCACACCGAAGATATCGAGACCCGGATTCAGCTGGGTTTTGACCAGACGCACTGTTTCGAGGAGTTTTGTCAGTCCTTCCAGGGCGTAGTACTCACACTGCACTGGAATGAGGACACCGCTCGAAGCCGTGAGCGCATTGATGGTGAGCAAGCCGAGTGAAGGTGGACAGTCGATGATGATGTAGTCGAAGTCCCTGAGAATAGGCTGGATGACACTCTTCAGCTTGGTTTCGCGACTGAACGCAGACACCAGCTCAATTTCCGCGCCGGCGAGCTGTATCGTCGAGGGCACAATGAACACGCCACCAACCTCGACGGGCTCGATCAACTGCTCGATCGGCACTTCACCAAGGAGCGCATCGTATACGCACTGCTCTCTTTGGTTCTTGTCGAGCCCGTACCCTGAGGTCGCGTTTCCTTGGGGGTCGAGGTCTATGAGGAGGATCTTCTTTCCGAGGTCGGCGAGACTGGCGGCCAAGTTGACCGCAGTCGTACTCTTGCCGACTCCGCCCTTCTGATTCACGACGGCAAGAACAACGGCTTCTCGCATGCCGGTAGTGCCTTCCGCGCTCTGTGGATCCACCACTGACGCTCCTCCCGTTCCCGTCGCTACACCAACAGTATAGGTTCGCGGTAGAGGGACGTGAAGCCCTTCTAGGCCAGCGGTTGAGTCTGTGCGAGTCCGGAACGACGGGGTAGCGACACTTTTGGTTCGCCTACCCGCTCATACACGTAGAGTGTGCGCGTCTCTTCTCCTGCCGGGAGTCTGTACTCGTGGACTTCTCTCAACCGCATGCCGACAAGTCCACAGACTGTCACAGCCCGCGTCTCTTCATCCACCTGACGCAGGCCCTTCATGGCCAGCAGTACGCCGTCGTTGGCAAGCAAGGGGGCGGCAAGCTCGACCAGTGAGGAGAGTGAGCTCACCGCGCGCATGATCACAGCGTCCCACACCTCCCCGGTTACCGAGAGTTCTTCGGCCCGCTGCGGTACTACGCGAACATCAACACCGATCTGTGAGGCGATGGAGGAGATGACATCGGCCTTCTTGCGTCGGGCCTCACAACACGTGACATCGAGGCCCATAACAGCTAACGGCAGACCCGGAAATCCAGCGCCTGATCCGACATCCAGCACGCGGAGACCCACGAGGGAAACCAATGTCATTGGCATCAAGGAATCGAGGATATGCAGGTGCAGGAAGGACAGGGGGTCCACGATGCGCGTGAGGTTCATAGTCTGGTTGGCCGCCAGCACTGCTTCTGCGTTGTCGGCGAGTTGCTGGGCCTGACGTTCGTCAACAGATAGGCCTGCCGACGACAACACGGTCAGGATACTGTGCGCCGAGAGCGGGTAGTGTGTCGTGGAGTGTTTCACGTGAAACATACTGGCCTGTCCCAGAGACAAACGCAAGCTAA
>CAZSUO010000002.1:55137-74432 GCA_964610065.1 uncultured Coriobacteriaceae bacterium
TCGGAGGGTCACGATGGTGTGGTGCGAGCTTGACTTGGACATATCGCCCTGAACTTTGTGGACTCTGGGTTGGCATGACCTCGGGTCCGCCCTGACCTGCTGTCGTCTCGGCCGACGCCGGGTTTCTCGCAAATTCCACGGCGTCGGACGCGGCATCAGCGACTCGATTCAATGGTTCACCCAATTTGGTCATCCGGTGGCCGACGCGAGCTCTTTGGCAACACCCAACAGTTGCCCGCATGCAGGGAAATGGTCTGACGATCCTGGACAACGACGCGGAGTCTCTGCAACAGAAAAGGGCCCGCGGCGTGCGGGCCCTTGGTCGTCACCTAGGCCTACCGAGGGCGAACAACCACCATACGGCGCGGCTCCACGCCCTCGCTCTCGGTGTCCACACGGCGGTCGTCACGAAGAACGACATGGATCACGCGACGCTCGAAGCTGCTCATCGGGCGCAACTGCACTGGCCGATGCTGTCTCACCGCACGATCGGCGGCTCCCCGCGCTATCTCCTCCAACTTGACCCGACGGCGATGGCGGTAGCCGGACACATCAACGACCAGTGGGTATCGTGTGTCGAGCTTCCGATTGGTGATCGTCGAAACCAATACCTGGAGCGCGTCCAAGGTCCTCCCGTGCCGGCCAATCAGTACGGCAAGGTCATCACCTGTGATATCCAGGATGATCTCACCCTCATCACCCTCGTACTCATCTATGCCGCCCTGGAGGCCCATTGACGTGAGAATCCCCCGAATCGCCGCCGCACCAGCATCTGCGATGGCATCAAGCTCATCATCGGACAGGTCGTCCTCTGCCGATTCATCAGACTCGCCGCCCAGCTTGGCTTCTACTGTCTCATCCAGGTCCTCACGGCGGGTGGCTTCGGGCCGCAACCAAACTCGCACTCGCGCACCGGTACTGCGGCTAGCAAACAAACCCTTACTGGGCTCGGAAAGGACCTCATACTCAACCGCATCTTGCTGCACGCCCATCTGCTCGAGCGCGGCATCGATGGCATCCTCGACAGAGGGGCCTTCTGTGATGACCTCGTCAATCATGCCTGTCCCTCCTGGGCCTTGTAGATCTTCGTCTGAATCAACTGCTGCGCCACTCCGAGCAAGCCCTGGGTGACCCAGTACAGCACCACACCGGCCGACACACTCCACCCGAAGAAGAGCATCATCGCCGACATCATGTAGGCCATCTGACGCTGCTGAGCCTGTGCTCCGGGCTGAAGAAGTTGCGGGACCAGTGTGCTCGCACCGAAGAGCAGGACGAAGATGATGTAGGGGATAGCGTCAGCGAGACCATCGCCCTTGTACACCTGGCCTGCTGATAGTGTGATATCTGGCAGAATCACCCAGAAGCGCGATGCGGCGGCCGCAGCCGAATCCGAGAGTGTCTGGATGTGCTGAGGGAAGAGACCCGGCGTCTCGCCAGCGGTACCAAGCATCCGGAACAACGCGAAGAAGATCGGCATCTGGAGTAGCATCGGCAGGCAGCCCCCAAACGGGTTGACCTTGTTCTCTTGATAGAACTTCAAGGTCTCTTCCTGGAGCTTCTCCTGGTTGTTCTTGTACTTCTCCTGCAGCTCCTTGATTTTCGGTTGGATACGCTGGAGCTCGTACATGGACTTCGTCTGTTTTATGGTAAGTGGCAAAAGGAGGACACGGATTGCGACAGTCAGCAGGATGATGGCGAATCCGTAGTCGTGCACCACCCCGAACAAGAGCTGCAGGACGTCGAACAGGAACTTCTCAATAGGTGCAAGCACGAAACGCCAACCTCCTCGGGTTTGGCAGCAGGTCTTCGTGGGTCCAGATCCACTCCGGATTCTGCCGGGGGTCTACGCGATCCTCACACTATATACCACGCGCGCGCGTGTTATGGCACAGGGTCCTGTCCACCTGGGTTCCAGGGATGACACCGCGCGATTCGCTTCACCCCGAGCCACCCCCCACGAAGCACCCCATACCGCTCGATCGCGGTCAGGGTGTAAGCGGAGCACGTGGGTGTGAACCGGCAGCTCGGTGGAAGCATCGGTGAGATGAAGCGCCGATACCCCTTGATCGTCCACACCGCCATTGCCTCAACTGGGTTCCTCACACCTCTACAACCCCCAGGCGCCGCAGAGCAGCGCGGAGTGCGCGGTCCAAATCCGTGGGGGAGGCCGCCGGTGTTGCATGCCGGGCCATGAGAACCACATCCCAGCCGCTCCACGGGCCCCCGCATCGTCGTGCGGCCGCCCGCAGGACGCGCTTCGAGCGATTCCGCACAACAGCACCGCCTAGTCGCTTTCCAGCAACGAAAAGCACGCGACCGTCATGGCCGCGTGCTTCCGGTGTACGCCTGGCGATGAGTGTGACGGAGCTACCCGCCGCCCTCATGCCCTCTTTGAAGATACTGTCGATCTCACTGGCGTTCTTAAGCGTACGCATGGGCCAACCCTTCGGCCCTCTGAGTCGTCGCCTACGCGGCGCTCGGGCACAGCACCTTGCGGCCCTTGCGGCGACGTGCGGCAAGGATTGCGCGACCCGCACGGGTCGACATACGCTTACGGAAGCCATGCGTCTTCGCGCGCTTCCGGTTGTTCGGCTGGTACGTACGCTTCACTTCTGGTCCCTCCATTCGGCGCGCCGGGCCTGACCCGGGCACAAGCCTGGTGATTATATCCGCGGCCCAGTGGGAGTGTCAATCTCCCTTTCGGCCAACCGCTCGGTGTCGTGCCGGCCGCGCGGATCAAGGCAAGAAACCCCCACTCCACAGCTGAGCGAAAATTCTCGTGAAATCTGTGGATAGTGTGGAAAACCCAGGACACGAGCACGGTTCGCCTGTGGATAACACTTCTGGCGCCATTGTGGATAGTCGATGCCCTTTGCTAGAATCCGGGGCGCTCACTCGTGCGCATTTCGCACTCTTGATCATTGAAAAACTGCTGGTCAGCATGCGGATTTCTCTGCTTCTTCCACAATATGGAATCTCGCTCGATACTGGTTATCCACAATCGTGTCAACCCTTCTGTGAGGTGTGTTCCTCTGGATACCAGGAAGCGGCCCCTTCGGATAGGTTGCCCACAGGTCGAGTCGCTTAGGAAAGCGGTCGGTGGGCCTGGAACCCCCCTACGCTGCGTGTTCGATGCGTGTTCGATGGATTCCATGGAAAGATTGTCCACAGTTGTGGAAAGCATTGTGGATAACCACGAAAGTCGCTGTTCACAGGTTGTCACGGTGCGTGCCTCAAGTCGGAAGTGAGACTTCCGGATACGCCGCTTACCAGCAGTTTCTCTTGGTGGTGTGTCGTGCCTGTTTGTGGATTGTTTGGTGGAACATCGGCGTTGGGCGGGGTATCAGTGGAGCCTTTCTACAACAACATGACAGCCGGCGCGATCGAAACCGCTCGGACCAATAACACCCTCCCGACGGAGGCCCCCGTGCAGGATGTGCCGAATCCCGCACTGATCGCTGTCTATGACAACCTCACCTCCTCGCCACGTGTTGAGCGGGTTGCACGGGATACACCCCGTGACCTGATCGAGGAGCTGGCAACACGCACATACCAGGTGTCGCATGAGCTCGGCGGGCGTGTGCCCTATATGGTCATACGCGAGATTGTCGAGAACTTCATCCATGCGGGTTTTGATGAAGTGGTCGTGAGTGTCCTGGACGCTGGGAACACCCTTCGGTTCGCGGACCAAGGTCCCGGCATCCGGGACAAAGACCGGGCGTTTCTCCCGGGTTTCACGACAGCCACAGACACGATGAAACGCGTGATCAAGGGTGTTGGTTCGGGGCTGCCTGTCGCGCGCGAGTGTCTGACGTTCTCCGAGGGGACCATCGAGGTCGATGACAACCTCGGTGTCGGCACTGTGGTCACACTACGGGTCGCCCAGGAGCGGGAGGCTGTGGCGGTTCCCACCGAATCACCACGCATACCTGCGGCCACCTCCGCACTACCTGACCTATCCGTGCGCCACAAGAAGGTCTTGTCTCTCGTGATGGAGGTCGGTGCGCTCGGCCCCTCGGTTGTTGCACGGGAGTTGGGCGTGGGTCTTTCCACCGCATACCGGGACCTCGAGCACCTCGCGGATCTAGGGCTCGTCGAGGCCGACATGACTGGTAAGCGAGTACTCACCGAAGAAGGAATCCAGTGCCTTGACGCACTGTTCGGACGATAAGGGGCGAGTAGTTCATGGATGTACAACAGGTCTGGCAGGACACACTCGATGTAGTCAGGGGTGAACTGAACACACCAACATTCAAGACCTGGTTCGAGCAGACGGCGCCACTGGGAATCGTCGAGCACGAGATGTTGGTGGGTGTGCAGAATGATTTCGCCCGTGATTGGTTGGAGTCCCGTTATTCCGGACTGCTCGCTTCCGCGTTGACACAGGTGACAGGTGCCCCCATGGTCGTACGCTTCAGTGTGCCGGGGGCCTCTCGACCGACTAATATCGAGCCGGAGCATATCGAGGTGGTTTCTCCACCACCAGTGATCAGGTTGGATGATCCGCCGAAGACCGCGGGCCCCGACCTTGAGCCGAACTGCACCTTCGATTCGTTCGTTGTTGGTCCCTCGAACCAGTTCTCGTATCACGTGGCACTGGCGGTAGCCGAGGCCCCCGGGACCGCATACAACCCACTATTCATCTATGGAGGCGCTGGCCTCGGCAAGACCCACCTCTTACAAGCGATCGGGTCGTATGTTCGATCGAGTTACCCCCACCTCCGGGTCAAGTACGTCACAAGTGAGCAGTTCACCAATGATTTCATCAAGTCTATTGGTGACCGGGACAAGAACCGCACGGAGGGTTTCCGTCGCGCGTATCGTGAGAACGACGTGCTCCTCATCGATGATATCCAGTTCATCCAAGGCAAAGAGACCACACAGACGGAGTTCTTCCACACATTCAACACGCTTCGTGAAGCAGGTAAGCAGATAGTGATGACTTCCGACCGGCCCCCCGCCGAGATCGGCAACATCGAGGAGCGCCTACGCACCCGGTTCGGGTGGGGTTTGATCGCGGACATCCAACCACCGGATCTAGAGACACGTATCGCGATCCTGCGCAGGAAGGCGGAGATGGCCCGTGTAGCCGCACCTGATGATGTCCTTGCATTCATCGCGGAACGGCTCTCTAGTAACATCCGTGAGCTCGAGGGTGCTCTTGTGCGGGTCGCCGCATATAGTTCGGTATCTCAACGGCCTATCGACCTTGATCTTGCCGAGAGCGTCTTGAAAGACACATTCCCCGAGCGCTCGGTCAAACCGATCTCCATATCAACGATCCAGCAGGAGGTCTGCAAGTTCTATCAGATATCCCGCGCCGATCTTGTTGGAGACAAGCGATCACAAGCGATCGCGTTCCCCCGCCAGGTTGCGATGTATCTTTGTAGGGAACTCACAGACTACTCACTACCGAAGATCGGTGGTGAGTTTGGAGGACGCGACCATACAACGGTCATGTACGCCAACAGTAAGATCCAGCGTCTCATCAACGAGCAGCGCGATGTCTACAATCAGATACAAACACTCACGAATATGGTGCGTCAAAGGAACTAACAGGCCTGGTGTATAGCGTGTTGATAGACGTGTGGAGTGAACACTCCATCTGTGGAGAGAACAGGGTGGTTGTTGATATGTGGATGGATGGGAGCATTCTCCACACAAAGGTTCCACAGGGTGGATACGTGTGGTGAGCAGGGAGAACACCCTCATTCCACATCATCCACACCCCCTATTACTACTGCTACTGTGATTGATTAGATAGAAGACCTTAGGAGAAAGGGCACGGTATGAAGATCTCGATCGCACGAGGTGAACTGCTCGATGCATTGTCGACCGTGTCGCGGGGACTCTCTTCACGCACCACACTACCGATACTTTCAGGAATACACGTGTCTTCAACACAAGACACAGTGGTGCTCCAGGCAACCGATCTCGAGGTCTCGATCCGGACATCATGTCAGGCGAAGATCGACGAGAAGGGTCAGACTGTCTTGCCAGGCAAGCTGTTGACCGACATCGTGCGCAGTCTTCCTGAGGCAGCCATCACGATCGAGACCGGTTCTACAGGTAGTGCGAAGATCACTTGTGGGCAATCAGCTTTCACGATGAAGACACTCTCATCAGACGACTATCCCAAGTTCCCTGAGGTGTCAGCCGAAGAAACCGTCTCACTTCCTACTGAACAGTTCTCACACGTCGTCCATCAGGTGTCCCGCTCAGTGAGCCGTGACGAGACCCGGCCTATCCTCACAGGCATCCTTGTCGTGGTCGAAGACGGAACACTACGGATGGTCGCCACAGACTCCTACCGTTTGTGTGTCAAAGAGGCTGAAGTGTCCGGGATAAGTGGGGGCATCGAGCTCGTGGTGCCCGGCAAAGCTATGGAAGACGTCGCCAAACTCATCGGATCGACGGAAGCCGTCTCTCTCGGGGTCTCCGAGAATCAGGTCATCTTCACATTTGGAGACACCACGTTCATCTCCCGGCGCATTGAGGGGTCGTTCCCGAACTACCGGCAACTCCTTCCAAAAGAACATTCGACCAGGGTAGTGATCGACAGGGTCGAACTACTCGAGGCCATCAAGAGGGTCTCTCTGATGGCACAACACAACTCCCCGATCAGACTCGCGGTCAACACGAACGAACACACACTCCGCCTGTCAGCCACATCCCAGGATGTAGGTGAGGCGCATGAGGACCTTCAAGCGAACCCTGAGGGTGAAGATGTTGAGATCGCTTTCAGTCATGCGTATCTGCTCGATGGCGTGGCGGTCGCTCAGGGAGACACGATCGCTCTCGAAATCAGCAGCCCCCTCAAGCCTGGTGTGATCAAGAGTACCGAGGGGGAGGACTTCACTTACCTCCTTATGCCTGTTCGGATCGGGTGAAGGCCGGCACGAAGGCGTGCATATCACCAGTCTCAACCTCACCGATTATCGGAACATAGCGTCGTGGGCCATCGAACCCCATAAGGCACTCACCGTTCTCTTGGGTCCGAATGCAGCCGGCAAGACGAACACCATAGAGGCCATACAAGTCGTATGCACCGGTGCGTCGTTCCGCAGGCCTGCTTGGAACGAATTGGTACGGTGGGGTTCACCTGGGACAACCATCACCCTCGAAGCCTCAGGCGAAACACCGGCGGTGTCCACGACCCTCACGGTTCACGACAATGGGCAGCGCGCGTGGAAGGTGGGTGGCGTCAGGAAACGATCAGCCACTGACGCCACGCGGTTCGTCCCGATCATCATGTTCACGCCTGATGACCTCGGGATGATCAAAGGACCCGCGGAACAACGCCGCTCCAATCTCGATGTCTTAGGGGAGCAGTTGTCTGTGGTGTACGGGGCCCTACGGCGCGACTACATGCGTGTCGTACGACAGAGAAACGCACTTCTTCGAGATGAGGTCACCCCGGCGACTCTAGAACCATGGAATCTACAACTCGTGCATCTTGGAGCGAGACTCCATACGCACCGAAGAAGACTCCTTGGAAGACTAGCGGAGCAAATGGAGACTATCTACGAGGGCCTATCAGGAGGGGAGACCCTCGGAGTGACCATGATCGATAGGTGTGGCATTGAATCCAAATCCTTGGCGGATGAGGTGTCGCAAGAGGAAGTGGCTGAGGGGTTGGCCTGGGAGCTCATCCGGCGGACACAAGATGAGTATCAGCGCCGGGTCACGCTCGTGGGACCACACCGTGATGACGTCACATTCTCGATCGAAGGCGCGAACGCGAGGGCGTTTGCGAGCCAGGGACAACAACGAACAATCGCACTCGCCTGGAAGCTCGCCGAGGTGAGTGTGGTCAGAACAGTGCTTTCAAGGACACCAGTACTCCTACTGGATGATGTCATGTCAGAACTCGATGAAGACCGGAGGGCCGCACTCACGGGTCTGATACAACAAGACATACAGACTTTCGTCACCACAACGAACACCACCTACTTCGACCCTGATCTTCTTCAAGAGGCCATGGTCGTGCATGTGGGGGAGAAGTGATGAGCCCAAGGGCCAAGAAGAGCCAAACCTTCAGCGACGCCGCCGAGGCCGCCCTCCGCCGGATCGACAAGGCCGGGAAACGACACAACGCGCGAGTGGTCGGGGTGTGGCGTGAGGTTGTTGGAACCGACATCGCCCACCACACAAAAGGGTTCGCGTTCCGCGAGAACCGGGAGCTGGTGGTCTTCGTTGATACCCCCGCATGGGCGAACGAACTCTCCTTGATGGCCGCAGACCTTACCATGAAGATAAACACACGTATCGGTGAGGATGCGGTGAGGTCACTGCGCTTCACTGTATCCAAGGAAGTCTCACTTGAGCGGGCGTGGGAAGCAACGCTAGAACACGCTGACTCAGAGTACGAACCCGACGCGGTCGAACCCATTGCGTTGAGCGAGGTGGAGATAGCACAGGCGGAGCATGTGGCAGCCGCCATCACTGATGACAGCCTCAGGGAGACCGCGCTCAGGGTCATGATGAAGGACCTCGCATTGAAGAAGGGACGCCGCTCGGATGGTGCCTGAAAGCGCCGGTCAGCGACCCCCCGGCACGCCATGTAGAACCACCACTTGTGGTATACTTGACCAGGGCGAATGACCATATATCGTGGTCCGTTCCATCCCCTCGCCCCGGCACCCTGCTCGTAAACCAACGGAGGAGCTATAGTGCCCGAAAGCACATACTCAGGCAAAGATATCCAGGTCCTTGAGGGGCTTGAAGCCGTACGCAAGAGACCTGGTATGTACATCGGCTCGACAGGCCCCAAAGGACTCCATCACCTGGTCTATGAGATCGTCGACAACTCCGTCGATGAGGCCCTTGCTGGATGCTGCAACAGCATCGAGATCACAATCCACCAGGACAACTCGGTCTCAGTCACGGACAACGGGCGTGGTATCCCGGTCGACAACGTACCTAAGTATCGCAAGCCAGGTGTTGAGGTCGCGCTAACCATCCTGCATGCGGGTGGCAAGTTCGGCGGGAGCGGTTACAAGGTCTCCGGTGGCCTTCATGGTGTGGGTGTGAGTGTGGTGAACGCGCTCTCAACCAGGCTGGAGATCGAGGTCAAGCGAGATGGAAAAATATGGGCGATGGCGTTCGAGCGTGGGAAGACGGTCTCACAGCTGACCGCGATCGGGAAGTCGAAGGCGACCGGGACCAAGATCCGGTTCTGGCCTGACGCCGAGATATTCGAGACCACGGAGTTCTCCTGGGATGTCATCGCATCACACATGCGCGAGACGGCCTTCCTGAACAAGAACCTCAAGATAACCCTGACCGACGAGCGCGAGCTTGAGCCGCGCACCGAGGAGTTCCGGTACGCCGGCGGCATCATCGACTTCGTGAAGTACCTGAACGAGAAGCGCGAGACCATACACGCGAAGCCGATCTACATCGAGGCAGAGGGTGCCGAGGGTATGGTCGAGGTCGCGCTGGGTTGGAACACCGGATACTCGGAAACCGTGCTGGCGTTTGCCAACAACATCAACACGCACGAGGGTGGAACCCACCTCGACGGTTTCAAGAACGCACTCACGCGCACCATCAACGACTATGCTCGCCGCCAGGGGATCCTGAAGGAGAAGGACGACAACCTCTCCGGCGAGGATATCCGAGAGGGGCTCGTCGCGGTCATCTCAGTCAAACTGCGGGAACCGCAGTTCGAGGGTCAGACCAAGACCAAACTCGGCAACACCGAGATGCGCTCGTTCGTTCAGTCCGCGATGACCACGGGGCTCGCCGAGTTCCTTGAGGAGCACCCCAAGCCCGCCCGCGCGATCATCACCAAGTCCACGCAGGCCGCCAAGGCGCGTATGGCTGCACGCAAGGCCCGCGAACTGACGCGGCGCAAGGGTCTTCTGGAGAGCTCGACGTTGCCGGGCAAGCTGGCTGACTGCTCCATCAGGGAGGCCGCGCTCACCGAGATCTACCTCGTGGAGGGAGACTCGGCCGGTGGATCGGCGAAGCAGGCACGAGACCGTAGCTTCCAGGCGATCCTCCCGTTGCGGGGCAAGATCCTTAACGTCGAGAAGGCGGGAATCACACGTGCGCTGTCGTCACTGGAGATCCAGGCGATGATCACCGCGTTCGGCACGAGCGTTTCCGAGGAGTTCAACCTCGATAACGCCCGGTATCACAAGATCATCATCATGACCGACGCCGATGTTGACGGTGCGCACATCCGCTGCCTGATACTGACGTTCTTCTACCGGTTCATGCGGCCGATGATCGATGCCGGCTACATCTACATCGCACAGCCACCACTGTACAAGATCACGTACGGCAAGAAGCACGAGTACGCGTACACCGAGAAGCAACTCCAGCAGTTCCTGGCCACGTTGCCCGAGACCACGAAGTACAGCATCCAGCGCTACAAGGGTCTCGGTGAGATGAACCCTGAGCAACTGTGGGAGACCACGATGGATCCGGCCAAGCGGACACTCCTCCAGGTGAGCCTGGATGACGCCCTGGCGGCCGAGGAGGCGATCGTCGACCTCATGGGAGACCAGGTCGAGCCGCGCAAGCAGTTCATCCAGCGGCACGCCAAGAGTGTCCGCTTCCTGGACGTGTAACGCGTGATCCGGACGGAGACGCGTGATGACGCCGGACAACAAGCAGGCACCGCGGTTCGAGCCCCCTCCCTGGGAGGCCGAGGCGTTCGAGCGGTTCCGTCAGGAGCAGGAACGCCTGCGCGCGGCCGAGGAGCTCGAGCAGTCATTGCGGCAAGTGATGGAGACACCGCTGGATCCCGCCGCCGAAGGGGAGAGGCCCGCGGAGGAGTCACGCGCACCGTCGGCCGTACCAGCGGTCGCACCGGAAGCGGCGCCCACCCGGCAGGCCGAGGATGCGGCACCAGCGACCCCGGGCACCGCGTCGATGTCGGAGGCACAGATCGAGGCGATGTTGACCGAGCTCAAATCGCAAGAAGCACCCAACCCGGAGGCGAGCCAGACGCTCGTGTATGGATCCGTTGCCTTCCTGGGGACACTCGGCGTGTTCATGGCTATCTTCGCGATCGCGATGTTCACCCGGGCGAACCCCTCAAGCGGACCGGCGATGATGCTCGCGGCGATCACGTCGCTCATCATGCTTGTGGCCGGCGGGGGTTGTATCGCGGGGGCCGTAGTGTTGTACCGCAAGCATCATCAGTGATGAGGAGTGACACCAGGTGACCGAATCGGATATCGCAGCCAGCGTGATGCCTATCGATATCGAGGAAGAGCTGCGCAAGTCGTTCCTCGAGTACTCGATGAGCGTCATCGTCGCCCGTGCGCTCCCTGATGTGCGCGACGGGCTCAAGCCTGTGCATCGCCGCATCCTCTATGCGATGAACGAGTCCGGCCTGCTGCCGAACCGCTCGTACAAGAAGTCGGCGTGGACCGTGGGTGAAGTGCTCGGCAAGTATCACCCGCACGGTGACACCGCTGTCTACGACACCATGGTCCGTATGGCGCAGGACTTCGCGATGAGCGTCACGCTCGTGGATGGTCACGGCAACTTCGGCTCCGTCGACGGTGACTCGGCGGCCGCCATGCGTTATACCGAGTCGCGCCTCGCGCGGCCCGCGATGGAGTTGCTCCGCGACCTGGACAAGGAGACCGTCGACTTCGGTCCGAACTACGACGACTCACTGCAGGAGCCGCTCGTACTACCCGCCCGGTATCCGAACCTGTTGGTGAACGGTTCGACCGGTATCGCCGTTGGTATGGCGACGAACATCCCGCCACACAACCTCTCGGAAGTGATCGACGCGACATGCGCGTTCATCGACGACCCCGAGATCACCACCGAGGGCCTGATGCAGCACATGCCGGGTCCGGACTTCCCGACCGGCGCCATCATCATGGGCCGGGAGGGGATCCTGTCTGCCTACGAGACCGGGCGCGGCTCGATCAAAATCCGCGGAAAGGCGCACATCGAGCAGACCTCGACCGGCCGCATGCGGATCATCATCAATGAGATCCCGTACGCGGTGAACAAAGCCAAGCTCATCACCAAGATCGCGGACCTGGTGCGCGAGAAGAAGCTGCCCGAGATCTCCGACCTCCGCGACGAGTCGGACCGCAAGGGTATGCGTATCGTCGTCGAGCTGAAACAGACGGCGATCCCTCAGGTCGTGCTCAACAAACTATTCAAGCACACCCCCCTCGAGACCGGCTTCGGCGTCATCCAGCTCGCACTGGTGGATGGCGAGCCAAAAGAGCTCACGCTCAAGCAGATGCTCTCGCACTACATCGAGCACCAGAAGGACGTCATCGTCCGGCGCACGAAGTACGAGCTCCGCAAGGCCGAGGAACGGGCCCATATCCTCGAGGGCTACATCATCGCGCTGGACAACATCGATGAGGTCATCGCGATCATCAAGGCGAGCGCGGACGACCGTGAGGCCAAGGTCCGCTTGACCGAGCGGTTCGGACTGTCGGACGCACAGACCGACGCCATCCTCGAGATGCGCCTGCGCCGCCTCACCGGGCTCGAGCGCACCAAGATCGAGGACGAGCTGGCCGAGCTGCGCGAGAAGATCGCCTGGTACAAGAAGGTCCTCGGCGACATGTCGCTCGTGCTGCAGATCATCAAAGACGAACTCGGCGAGATCAAGGAGAAGTTCGGCTTCAAGCGCCGCACGGAGATCACCGGGGCCGCACGCGACCTCGATGTCGAAGACCTCATCGCCGAGGAGGACATGGTCGTCACCATCACCAAGGCCGGCTACGTGAAGCGCCTTCCGGTGGCCACCTATCGCCAGCAGAAGCGGGGCGGTAAGGGAGTCTCGGGCGTGAACTTGAAGGAGAGCGACTTCGTCGAGCAGCTGTTCATCAGCTCGACGCACGACTACGTGCTCTTCTTCTCCACCAAGGGCAAGGTCTACCGCCTGAAGGTGCACGAGATACCCGTCGGTTCACGGCATGCGCGCGGCACAGCCGTCGTCAACCTGCTGCCGTTCGAGCAGGACGAGCGCATCGCGGCGGTCATCACGACCCGCGAGTTCAGCGCCGATGAGTATCTGCTGTTCGCAACGTCGCACGGCATGGTGAAGAAGACCGCCATCCAGGCGTACGACCGCAGCCGCCGTGACGGCATCATCGCCATCAATCTGCGCAACGGTGACGAGCTCATCGCCGTGCGCCGCGTGAAGCAGGGTGAGCGCGTGATGATGGTGTCCGCCGAAGGTAAGGCGATCACCTGGGACGAATCCGACGCCCGCCCGATGGGTCGCGACACCACTGGTGTGCGCGGTATGAACGTGAAGGACGACGACCGCGTGCTCGGCATGGAGATCGTCTACCCGGGCTCCGAGCTCTTCGTGGTGACCGAGCGTGGCTACGGCAAGCGCACACCGGTGGACCAGTACCCGATCCAGAACCGCGGTGGCATGGGCGTCAAGACCATCCAGGTCACCGAGAAGAAGGGCCGCCTGGCCGGCATGAAGATCGTGATGCCCGGCCACGAGCTCATGTTGATCTCGGACGAGGGTGTGGTCATCCGGGTGAAGGCCGAGGACATCAGCCAGCTCGGCCGCTCCACCCAGGGCGTCAAGGTCATGAACGTCGGTGAGGCTGATAGGGTCTCGGCGATCGCCCGGGTGAGCGCCAAGAAGCGCAAGCGCCCCGCCGCGGTGGAAGGCCAGCAGGCTCTCATCGAGGAGGCCGAGGACCGCGTCCCGGGCATGACCGACCGTGAGGCCGAGGCCGAGGAGCTCGTGAGCGAGGACTTCGACGAAGACGAGTAGCACCGCGTCGGCCCCACCATCGCAGGATGGTGGGGCCGACCACCCCTGGTGTCGGTTTGGCACAGTCACCGGGAGGTAGCGCCACCAGACGGTAGTACGCGCTAGGATATGCACAGTCACGATCGGCGTTCCCCCGGGGAGCGCCGTTATTCATGCGCTGCGAAGGGTGTGATATGCGCCAGGGACGGAAGATCATCGGGAGACTCCTGCCTGCTGGCACCCTGGACCTTGCGCGCGGCTTCAGTGAGAACGCCCGCCGGTACCTGATGACAGCGGCCCTGCAGAACGTCGGCTACGGCATCATCGGCACCGCCTTCGCCATCTACATCAAGGACCGCGGCTTCAGTGAGGCGGTCGTGGGTGACGTCGAAGGCGCGCTCGCGCTCGCCGCGGCGGTTGTATGCCTCACGCTGCCACCTCTCGTCACCTCTGTTGGTTACCGCGGACTCATGGTGTTCGCGGGTCTCGCGCTCGGCCTGTCCCGCCTCGGCCAGGCGTACGCGCCTTCGGCGATCGCGATCGTCGGTCTGGGCCTCCTCTATGGCATGGGTGACGGCGCCATGCAGACGCTCTCCACCGCGTTCCTCTCGGAGAACGCCGGAAGAGGCGGACGCACCCGGCTGTTCACTGCTGATTTCGTGGTGAAGACGAGCGCCATGGTGGCCGGTGCACTCCTCGGCGGCATCGTGCCGGTGTTGCTGCGGCCGATGATGGGGGAGCATGACGCCTACCGGATGACCATCGTCCTGGCCGCACTCATCATGTTGTCGAGCGGCGCATCCGCATGGGGCATCAGCGATCGGCGCCCCGTGGGCCCACGTGGCTTCTCGGGATGGCTCGCCACGCTGCGCGGGTTCAGCTCGTGGGGGCGCGTCGCGCGGCTGCTGGTTCCCGAGATGCTGATCTCGCTCGGCGCCGGTCTGGTGATGCCGTTCGTGGCGTTGTTCCTGAAGCACCGTCTGGGCGCGACGGTGACCGAGGTCGGCGCCATCCAGGCAGTGAGCTCGGTGGCGATGGCGATCGCCGCGCTCGCGACCCCACGCCTGGCACGCCGCATCGGGCTCGCCGGTACCGTGGTGTTGACGGAGCTTGCGTCGTTGCCGTTCCTGCTCTCGATTCCGTTCGCACAGAGCCTACCGGTGGCAGCGGTGCTGTTCTGGTTGCGTGGCATGCTCATGAACATGTCGTGGCCGATCTACAACCAGCTCTCGATGGCCGGCCTCCCCGCCGCCGACAAGCCGCTCGTGGCCGGATGGGTGCGCTTTGGCTGGAGCGTGGCGTGGCTTGCGGGGAGTTCGATCGGTGGACGGCTCATGGAGCAGTCGTACACGACACCGTACTTCTACACGGCTGCCCTGTACGCCTCGGGTGCCGTGGCGACGTATGTGCTGCTACGGCGGATCCGCGATGATGACCACCCGCATGACGATCACGCAGAAGGGGAGGGAACCACCGGTCTGGGTACGGTGGTCCCCGGGTGATAGGATGGTCATCGTGAACACACTCGAACCCGCCGTGACCGCCATCGAGGCGGTGCTGTTCGACCTCGATGGCACGGTCGTCGACACCATCCCGCACATCCTCGCCTCGTTCCGGCACGCCACGGCCGAGGTCTTCGGCGCGCCGTTGCCCGATGCCGAGCTCATGCACAGCGTGGGCATTCCTCTGGCTCAGCAGATGCGTCAGTTCACCGATGATGAGGCGACGGCGCATCGCTTGCTCGCCGTGTACCGCGAGTTCAATCACCGCACACACGATGAGATGGCGCGTCTGTACCCCAACACGATCGCCACGCTCGACGCACTCCTCGCGGCGGACGTTCCCATGGGGATCGTGACATCCAAGGGCAGACCCATGGCCGATAGGGCCATCGAGTTGTTCGAACTCGGCAGGTACTTCAAGACCGTGATAACCGCCGACGACACCCCCGTCCATAAGCCGGACCCGCTGCCCGTGCGGATGGGCGCCGAGGCGCTCGGCATACAGCCAACACAGGCCGTCTACGTGGGCGATAGTCCGATGGACGTGCAGGCGGGCAACGGCGCGGGCGCGTTCACAGTCGCCGCCACCTGGGGAGTCGCGTCCCGGGAGCGGCTGGTGGCCGCCGGGCCTCGCGCGATTATCGACGATATCGGTGAGCTGCCCGTGGTCCTTGGTATCGCCTAGCGGAGAACCCTGCTGGTTGCCTCGTCGGCGCAGCGAACGAGCGGAATCGCGTTCTACGACATGAAGTCGCTCGGGTCGACGTGGTCGAGGAAGTCGCGGAACTTCTCGACCTCCTCCTCCTCATCGACCTCGGTCACTTCGACGGCCGCCTCGGCGAAGATCTCCTCGGCCACGAAGATGGGGCAGCCAGCGCGCACCGCCAGGGCAACGGAGTCGGAGGGGCGGGCGTCCACCGCAAGCTCGCGCTCCTCGCCGCGCAGGACGATCGCGGCATAGAAGGTGCCCTCCTCAAGACGCGTGATCTCAACGCGACTCACGAAGAAGCCGAGGGTGCCGATGGTGGCATGCAGCAGGTCGTGCGTCATAGGGCGCGGGGCCTCGATGCCCTGCAGCGCCAGGATGATCGCGCTCGCCTCGGCGTGTCCGATCCAGATCGGCAGCGCGCGGTGTGGGTTTGGGGAAGGGTCGTCGGAGCGCACGAGTAGCAGGACCGGCTGCTCGGTGACAGGGTCGAGACTCAGACCAGCGATGCGCACCTGGATCACGGACACTCCTTTCTCGTTGCGGCTCCAACCGTAGCACGCTGTTGCCCAAACCGCTCGACCCCAGGCATACTCCTGGGTGGAACGGGGGAATGGGGGGTGTCATGCGGTTCGAGATACAAACCCACCGGCGCGAGCAGATGGTGGAGATCACCCGTGAGATCGCCGAGGTGGTGGCCGCATCGGGTATCGCCGAGGGCAGGGTCCTCGTGTTCTGCCCGCACACCACAGCGGCGGTGACGCTCAACGAGGCGGCCGACCCGGATGTGCGGACCGACATACTCGAAGGGTTGTCACGCTTGGTTCCCGAGGATGGCGGATGGCGGCATGTCGAGGGCAACTCGGACGCTCACATCAAGTCGTCGCTCATGGGCGCAAGCATCGACATACCCGTCTTCGGCGGACAACTCGCGCTTGGCGCCTGGCAAGGAGCGTACCTGTGCGAGTTCGACGGACCGCGGCGGCGGACGCTCGTAGTGTCTGTCTGCCGCGCCTGAAGGTTCTTGACGCTGGTTCGAGCCGTGGGCTATTGTAACCAGGCTGTTCGCAGCATGGGCCCGTAGCTCAGTTGGTTAGAGCGCACGGCTGATAACCGTGAGGTCAGTGGTTCGAATCCACTCGGGCCCACCATGACGCGAATGAGAAGGCCCCGGGGAACCGGGGCCTTCTTGCGTTCCCGGGTGGTATCAGCGGGTGGCTAACGCCAGGCGGACTCCGAATCCCACCAGCAGCGACCCCGTGAGCGCTTCGAGGGTCCGGTACACCGCCGGACGAGCGAGCAGTGGACGGATCGTGCCAAGTGCCAGGCTCAGCACCGTCTGCCATGTGACGCTGATGCACCCATGGACACCCGCGAGGAGCAGCGACCTGACAAGGACCGATTCTCCCGGAGCAATGAACTGCGGCAGCAGCGCGAGATAGAACAGGGCGACCTTGGGGTTGAGCACGTTGCAGAGGAATCCGTCGAGCAGGAAGCGGCGCGATCGCCGTGGCGCCACCGCCCCGCGCACCTCCGCTTCCTCGCCCTCAACGGCGTCGAACGCCCGGCCGCGTCCACGCCAGGCGCTCATGAATGAGCGGACACCCAGATACGCCAGGTACACGGCGCCACAGACCTTCATGACCGTGAAGGCCATGTCGGATGTGCGCAGCAGCAGGGAAAGGCCGAGTGCGGACGCGCTGGCGTGCACGAAGTGCCCCAGGGCGACCCCGAGCGCCGCGGCGATGCCGGCTCGCGGACCACCACCGAGCGTCGATCGGATGACGAGCATGATGTTCGCACCCGGGGTGAGCACCAGAACGAGCGCGAGCCCGGCGAAGGCGATGAGACGGCTGTCGATCTCCGGGTCCTCCCGTGGTCGCGTGTCAGGTGCGCGTCCGATGGTAGGGCTCGCGAGCTGTCAGCTCAATCCCGGGTCTCAGTATCGCAGGAGCGCGACGGCATCCTCCTCGTGCGGCATGCGTTCCGACGGGAACACGACCACGGCTCCGGAGCTCCGCAGCGTGTCGAGCGCGGCCTGTTCGAGGAGGTCCGTGCCTTCTTCGGTCCCTGCCCCGGGCAGCCATGGTTCGGCTGCATCCGACAGGAGCAGGGAATCCACGCGGCCCGCCGCGGCCGCCTCGGTGATGTCGGCAGGCTCGGTGATCACTCTGGGGGAGGCCCACATGTCCATGACACCCTCGAGCACCCGGCCGCTCTGCCGGTCGAACGCACCGGCGGCGATCGCCCATGAGCGCTCGTGCAGCACCTGTTCGCCGATGGCATCGGGGTTGCCGGTCACGGCGCCATCGAGCAGCGCCGGACACGTGTTGATCTCACGGTAGAGCGGGATGAGATAGTCGACACCCGCCAGAACGAGCGGCGCATGCTCGTCGCCCAGGTGCTCGTGGAGCCCCCGGTCGATATCGCGGAAGAAGCGGACCAACTCCTTCTTGGTATCCGGTTCCCCCGTACCGTGGAACACGGCGGGACGACGCCCGCCGGTGCCACTCGTGCCTGTGTGGAACTGCAGCGAGGTCTTCTCGAAGTCCTCCCACTGCAGGGCGTCACTCAGGCTTTCGGGGATGCGTTCTGCCGGGACCTCGGTGAGCGAGACCCGGTCGCCCTTGAGCAACCGCACCCGCTTCTGGCTGAGTGCGAGCACCCAGTAGGAGTCGTCCCTGCCGAGCAAGGGGAGGAGCGGCCGCACCGAGAAGGTGTGGCCCACGTGCACTCGCTCGGCAACGGGGAGGTCCACCTGGAAGACATGGTGCTCCTCCGTGCCGAGCAGCACGACCAGCCCGTCACGTGAGCGCAACCACAGCGGGCGATCATCGAGCAGCGCCCGGGCGGGCGCAAGCAGCCGGTCGACCTCGGCGGCCTTGAGTCCCCGTGCCGCAAGCATCGCCTCGGCTTCACGCAGGAGGTTCTTCAGCCGTGTCGAGTCGGCCTCCTGACTACCCGGGCCGAACCGTTGGGTGGGCAAGAACAGCGACACCCGCGGACTGTCGGCCGGCTGCGCAAGGTCCAGGACGGTCTGGAGCGACAAGGCTTCCATGCTACCTCCTCAAGAACGGTGGCAGGAGCTCGCAGCGCACTGTGTGCGCGCGGGGCGATATGGTGGATATACCCACCCTGGCCGCGCCGGCCGCTTACGCGCCGAGCATCGCCACCGTCACGTGATGCACGGCGCCGTCGTCGGTGAGTGGGACTCGCGCGCTCTCGCACATCTCCCCGTCAAGAAGCACGCGCGCGACACCACGGTTCACGCCGCGCGGGTTCTGCACCGCGACCTCGTACACCGATGAACCGAAGCGGTATGACGCCGAGAAGCCCGGCCACGTCTTGGGTATGCAGGGGTCAACTA
>CAZSUO010000002.1:74532-77069 GCA_964610065.1 uncultured Coriobacteriaceae bacterium
ACCGCCTCGTCGCCATCGCCGAGCCGTGCGTACGCGAGCGCGACCCAGAGGGCGGCGTGTGTGTACTGCCCGCCGTTCTCGCGCACGCCGGGCACGTAGCCCTTGATATAGCCGGGGTCGTGCTCCATCCGGTCGAACGGCGGCGCCAGGAGGGCGATGAGCCCGTCGTCCCAGCGCACCAGCTCGCTCTCCACGCTCTCCATCGCCCGGCGGGCGCGCTCGGGATCGCCCTGGCCCGAGATCACCGACCATGCCTGCGCGATGGCGTCGATCCGGCACTCGGCGGCATGGGCCGTGCCGAGGGGGGTCCCGTCGTCGAAGTAGGCCCGGCGGTACCAGGCGCCGTCCCACGCGTGTGCCTCGGCGGCCTCGATGAACGTGGCGGCCGTGGCGCGGAGCCCGGCGGCTGACGCGGCATCGCCGCGAAGGTCGCACACGCTGGCGAAGCCGCGCATCGTCACGTCGAGGAACCAGGCGAGCCACACGCTCTCGCCGCGTCCTTCGGCGCCGACGCGGTTCATGCCGTCGTTCCAGTCGCCGCCGCCGATGAGCGGCAGGCCGTGGCTGCCCGTCGGCGCGAGGGAGAGCGCCGCGAGGCAGTGTTCGTACACCGAGGCGACCCTGAGCGAAGCGACCGGCTGGAGGTAGCTGTCCTCGCGATCGTCGGGGACGGCGGGGCCCTCGAGGTATGGCGTCTCGACATCGAGCACCGAGAGGTCCCCGGTGGCCCGTACGTACTCGGCCACCACGAACGGCAACCAGTGGCGGTCATCGGTGAACCGCGTGCGGACGCCCCGGCCGGAGATCGGCTGCCACCAGTGCAGGACGTCGCCCTCGGGGAACTGGTGGCGCGAGGCCTCGATGATGTGATCGCGGGCGAGCTCCGGGTGCGTGTCGAGAAGTGCGAGGCAGTCTTGCAGCTGGTCGCGGAAGCCGAACGCCCCGGACGATTGGTAGGTGGCGGTGCGGCCCCAGGTGCGGCAGGCGAGCGACTGGTAGAGCGATGCCGGCACCATCGCGTTCAGACGCCGGTCGGGCGTATCCACACGGATCCCGTCCAGCCGGTCACGCCAGGCGCGTGTGGCGGCGTCGAGCTCGGCGTCGATCATGCCGGGCTCGCGCATGCGTGCGATGAGAGCGTGCGCCTCCTCCACGCTTTCGGTCTGGCCGAGGATGAACGCGATCTCGGCGGTCCCTCCCGGCTCGAGCTCGAGAGGACGCATGAGGGCGCCACAGTTGTCGTGGAAGCGGCCTGACAGCCCGCCGAGGTGGGCCCGCCCCATCGCGGCCGGTGCGGCCGGCGTGCCGTTGCGCCCGATGAACTCGGTACGGCTGGCAGTATACGAACCGCCCGACACGGTTGACGCCACGAACGCGGGGCGTCCCGGGAAGTCGAGGTTGAACCAGCTGTGCGCCATGAGCGCCTCGGAGGCCTCGTCCCACCAGGTCACCACACGCTGCTGCGCGGCGCTGCGCGAATCGCCGAGGCTCCATTCCACCAGGTGCGTGACGGAGAGTGAGCGGCGCGTGCCTCCGGTGTTCGTGAGCTTCAGCCGTGCGATACGCACGGGCGCGTCGTCGGCGATGAACCAGTCGAGCGTGTGCTCGATGCCGTGGCTGGCGTGCTCGAAGCGGGTGTACCCGCGTCCATGACGGATCACGTGCGTGCCGCCGCTCCGCACAGGCAGCAGCGTGGGGCTCCAGAACTCACCCGTGGTCTCGTCCCGCACGTACAGGCACTCGCCGGTGCCATCGGAGACCGGGTCGTTGTTCCAGGTGCTGATGCGGTTCTCGTGGCTGTTCTCGGCCCACGTGCAGCCGATGCCGGCTTCCGATACAAGCGTGCCGAATCGCGGCCGGGCGATCACGTTCACCCAGGGAGCGGGAGTGGTCTCACCGTCCGGCAGCACGATCACGTACTCGTCACGCTCAAGGTCGAAGCCGCCGAGGCCGTTGTCGAACGCGAGCGATGGCCGCTCGAACACGGCGGCGGGATACGCCACGGGCTCGGCCGATGGCACCAGCGCGGGAGGCGGCTCGGGATGATCGGCGCGCCGGTCGAGTTGCAGCTGGAGCGGACCGCGGTCGCCCTCGAGCACCACGCGCGCGGCGCCCTCAAGGAGGTTGAAGACCTCGGGGCGCATCTGATCGGCGGTGCGCAGGAACACGCCCCCGGGGCGGTCCGTCAGCTGCAGGGCATGGCCGGTGCGCAGCAGTGTGCGGAGGCGCCCGTCGAGCTCCGAGGCGTAGCCGGTGGGTCGCGTGTTCAGGATGACCAGGTCGGTCTCGAATCCCTTGCTGCGCCAGTACTGGTGGGCGAGCAGCGCCTGCCGGGCGAGCGGCGTCTGGTCGACCTGCTCGATCTTGAGCAGCAGGATCGGGTAGTCACCCGAGATGCCGATCTCCCACAACCCCGAGACCGACAGCCGGTTCTCCACCTCGGTGAGCACCTTGAGGCGCGAGTACGGATCGGTCAGCAGCATCCGCGAAGCGAGCCTGAGGTAGGTGACCGACTCCTCGGGCGTGATGCCGAGGTC
>CAZSUO010000002.1:77169-78682 GCA_964610065.1 uncultured Coriobacteriaceae bacterium
GCGAGGGGCTCGTGACCGTGGTTGGTCACGGTGATGCGCCTGACCTCGACGTCGTCTTCGGGGGAGACGACGATCTCGGTGTGGGTCTCCACGTCGCCGTCCATGCGCCGGAAGTCTGCACGGTCGGCCGAGAACGTGACATGGTAGTCGTCGGGTTCGGCGACCGATGGTTGATAGGCCGCCGACCACACCCGGCCACTCTCCACGTTCTTGAGGTAGAAGAACGAGCCCCAGCAGTCGCGGGTGATGTCCTCGCGGTAGCGCGTGACGGTGCGGTCGCGCCAGCGACTGTAGCCTCCTCCGGCGTTGGTGACCATCACCGAGTACGAGCCGTTGGACAGGAAGTGTGTCGCGGGCACTGGCGTGTTCGCGAGCGGGTACGCGCGCGTGACCGGCGGCGGCACCTCGCGCACCGAGCGCACGAACTCCACCTCTTCGGCACGCGGCTGGGCGACCTGCACACGGCGCGGCACGCGCTCCTGCAGCAGCAGTTCGGCGGAGGTGACGAGCGGGTCGGCGTGGAAGCGGTCCTGCATACGGAAGCCGCACAGCATGTTGCCGAGGGACAGCATGCTCATGCCCTGGTGGTGTGCCATATACGCCTTGACGATCGCGCGCTCTTTGCCGGCTGGCACGCGACCGGGTGTGTAGTCGATCGCCTCGTAGTAGCCGTACCAGCCCTCGCCGCCCTGCCGGGTCAGCGTTTCGAGGTTCGAGAGCGCGTCGCGCGGCGCCACCATGAGCGCGAGCACGGTAGCGTATGGCGCGATGACCACGTCAGCCGAGAGGCCGCGCTTGAGGCCCAGGCCCGGTACACCGAACGCCTGGTACTGGTACGTGAGCTCCACGTCCTTGGCGTTGAACGCCGATTCGGACACGCCCCACGGCACCCCGCGCTGGCGGCCGTACTGGATCTGGCGGCGGACCACGTTGGTGTAGGTGCGGTCGAGCAGCGTCTCGGGCCACGTCTTCATCACCAGCAGCGGCATGAGGTACTCGAACATGCTTGCGCTCCAGCTCACGAGCGCAGCGCCGCCCTCGGTGCGCGTGACCGCCCTGCCGAGGCGGAACCAGTGCTCCTGGGGCACGTCGCCCTTGGCGATCGCGAGGAAGCTCGCCAACCGGCACTCGCTCGCCAGCATGTCGTAGTACGAGTCATCGAGCCGGCCCTCGGCGGTGTTGAAGCCGATCGAGAAGAGGAGCCGGTGCTCATCGAAGAGCATCGCGAAGTCCGTGCGCTCCCACATCTCGCGGGCGATATCGGCCGAAAGACGGAGACGCGCGAGGAGGGTGACAGCCTCGGCACGTGCGCCCCGGATGCCCGCCGCCATGCGGGCCGCCCATGCGGCGTCGGGGCCGCCAGAGTCCGACATCGCATCAAGCGCTTCGAGCGCGTCGCTGAGCCCCTCGGCAAGACCGACCAGGCTCGGCACATGTGCGAGCAGCGGCTGGAGTGCGGGGTCCGGCACACCGCTGTGGGTTCCCGCACCAGCCAGCACGTCACGCGCCCAGG
>CAZSUO010000002.1:78782-82766 GCA_964610065.1 uncultured Coriobacteriaceae bacterium
GGGTCCGGCACACCGCTGTGGGTTCCCGCACCAGCCAGCACGTCACGCGCCCAGGGGGCGTACGTGTCGATGACGCCGAGCGCGTCGTCCACGGCACCGACGACCGCGTCGATCGACCGTGCCGCGTTGGCCACCGCCGCATCTTCGCCCGCCGCGGATGCGATCCGCCCGACCCGATCGTCGAGCGGCGCCGTGAGCGCGCGCAGACCTTCGAGGAGCGCAAGCCACTCCCCGAGGTTGACCGGCGGCGAGTCGAGGGCGATCCTTCGCAGCATCTCTTCGAGCGCGGTGCGCGTCTCAGCGCGATCCTCGGCGACAGAGGCAGGCCCGCGCATCGCCGCGAGGTCTTCCAGTGCGAGCCGTGCGGTATCGCCGATGCCGGCGAGCAGCTGTGCATCGAGGACGGGGCGCTCGGAGACCTCGAGGAGCGCCACGCGCAGTGCCAGCAGGTGGCCTGCGAGGTTTCCCGAGTCGACCGTCGAAACGTACGTGGGCCGCAGGGGCATGAGCGTGGTCGTGTCGTACCAGTTGTAGAAGTGACCGCGGAAGCGCTCCATGCCGGTCATGGTGGTGAGCGTCCGGGAGACGCCCTCGGTGAGCTGTGCCACGGTTTGGTAGCCGAGGTCGTACGCGGTGACGGCCGCGAGCAACTGCAGACCCATGTTCGTGGGGGATGTCCGATGGGCGATCTCACCCTTTGGGTCCTCCTGGAAGTTGTCAGGCGCGAGGTAGTGGTCTTCGGCCGACACGAACGTCTCGAAGAACCGCCACGTCTTCCTCGCGGCTCGCCGCATCACGACCACATCAGCCGGAGTGACCGCGGGCGCGGGTGCCGCGGTGGGCATGCTCGCACGCCATGCGGCCACCGGCGCGTACGCCCACGGCAGAAGGAGCGAGAGGTAAGGCCCCGCGGCTACGGGCCCGTTCACGAGCGCGATGGGCGCCGCGCCCACCACCGCGATCGCACTCGCTGCGCCCATGCGGTGTGTGAACGACGCCAGGGTGCCCGCACCGAGGCGGCGTTCGGCCTCGGCGGCTGTCTCCCATTCCAGCATGTCGCGGTGACTGACCGTCATCCGCCACAGTGCGCGCACCGTGGCGTCGGTCATGAGTTGCGCCTGGTGGGGCAGAACGGCGATGTTGAGGAGCGTGCGGGCAACGTCGCGGCGGATGTCGGATAAGAGCGTCCCACGCTCGCTGCGTGTGTCGGCGGGCGTTCTGCGCAGGAACGAATCCGCCAGGCCGAAGATCAACGGGAACAACAGGATCGCGGCGATGACGCCGAGCCACACCCACGCCGGCACCGGATACAACACGAAGCCCGTCAGTGCGAGGACCACGGTCGCGAGCGGCGTCAGTGAGCGGCGGAGGTTGTCGGTGATCTTCCACCGGTGCAGTGCCGTGAGCGGATTGCGCTCGCGACCTCCCGGCACAGGCACGCGTGGCAGGAGCCACGGAAGCGTCTGCCAGTCTCCACGCACCCAGCGGTGCAGGCGCGCACAGTGCGAGATGTAGCTCGATGGCTGGTCGTCGTACACCTCGATGTCCGAGGCGAGTCCCGTGCGCAGGTATGAGCCCTCAAGCAGGTCGTGCGAGAGCAGCGTGTTCTCCGGGAAGCGGTTCTCGAGCACCGCGTTGAACACGTCGACCTCGAAGATGCCCTTCCCGGTGAACGATCCTTCGCCGAACACGTCCTGATAGGTGTCGGACACGGCGCCCGCGTACGGATCGACTCCGGTGACGCCGGAGTAGAGCCACGCGAAGAGACTATCCTCGGAGCCCTCCAGCGACATGGCCACACGCGGCTGTATGAGTCCATATCCGTGGCGGACCGTACGCGTGTCAGGGTCGACGACCGCCCGGTTCAGGGGGTGGGCTATGGTGGAGATGAGCTTGCGTGCGCCGTCGCGCGGCAAGATGGTATCCGTGTCGAGCGTGATCACGAAGGTGATGCTCGCGAGGTCGGTCGGGTCTCCGTCAGCGATGGTGAACGACGTGTCGGTGGCGCCGCGGAGCAACCGGCAGAACTCCGTGAGCGCCCCGCGCTTGCGCTCCCACCCCATCCACGTCCGGTCGGCTTCGCTCCAGGTGCGACCCCGCACGAAGAGCGAGAAGGGGTGTTCGCCGCCATGCCCGTATCGCTCATTCAGGACAGCGATACCCGACCGGGCGGCCTCGATCACCGTGGCGTCGGCGCCCGCATGCTGCTCCGGACCACCTCGCAGGTCCGCGAGGATCGCGAAGTGCACATTGGCGTCGCGGTTTGCGAGGTAGCCGACCTCCATGTTGTCCACCACGTGCTGTGCGGCCGCGGGCGAGGTGAGGAGGGCGGTGTAGACCACCATCGTGCGGTGCGCCCGTGCAACCGGTATGCGGTGGTCGATCTTCGCCAGCATCCGGGGCGGCCAGAGCCATGCCGCCAGCCGGTTGGCGAGCGTCACTCCCACGTCTGACACCGGGATCACGGCGAGCGCGCCCATGAGCACGCCCGCCCAGAGGTTGCCGGTGACCGAGCCGAACAGCCAGCCAACGGCCGCAGCGAGCCCCGCCGTCAGAGCGGCCAGCATTCCCCAGTAGATGGCGCCGCGCGCGGCGAGCGGTCCGCGGTGGAGCAGCTCCCGCAGGCGGGGACGATAGGCCACTGAGCGTTCGAATGCATACCGGCCGTCGCTGATGAGGTGATAGCCGACGTGGCCCCGCAGTGTATCGGCCGGGTCCGACGCGAGCGCCTCCAGACAGTGGCTGATCACCGCCTCGGCAACACCGACCTCATCCAGCACCCCGCGGGCGGCGAGCTCCTCCACCGTGTGGCGCAGCCGGTCCCTGCTCGCGAAGTCCATGCGTGCGTAGACGCCGGTGGGGTCTTCGCGCAACACCTGCTCGACCACGCTCACGTTCTCGAAGAATTCGCGCCATTCAAGCGCGTCAAGGAAGCGGATGCTCGTGATCGCGTTCGCGATCGAGACCTGGTCAGCCGCCTGATGCTGGTGTTCCTCCATCGTGAGGCGCTCGAGATCGGCTCCGTGGCGGTCGAGCGCGCGCTCGATCCAGTCCGCGAGCGGCTCCAGTCCGACCTCATGCCCGAGCAGCCGCTGCGAAAGGCGCAGCAGGAACGCAGGTGGAGCGTCGAGATGCGCCCGGTCCAGCTCGGCGATGCGCTCAGCGACTTCGGCGGGACCCTTGTCGGCGGCCACGACCAACCGGTCGGCGAATCGCTCGCCCCCCACGATCGCCTGGTGGCTTTCCAGGATGCGAACGGCGAGCCTTCGCAGGTTCTCCACGAGTGTAGCCCGGAGCATGATCGGGACGGCCCACACCTCACCGATCGTGAGCGGGGAGATATCCTGATACGCGTGCATGAACGAGGTGAGCGTCTCCTCATCGATGCGCGAGTCGGTGTGTGCCGCCAGGACGGCCATGGCCTCCATCAGGCGCGGATAGTCGACGAAGGGGCCTTCCGTCAGGCGCCTGAGCTCCGCGCCGTACCGCGCGGGCAGGTCCTCTGTGACGAGCGCGATCTGCTCTTCCACCAGGTAGTAGTTGTCGAGCAGCCACTCCGCCGCAGGAGCCACGGGGATGTCCTCGCGCGCGTCCGAGACCAGCACACCGTAGACGGTTGCGAGCTCAGTCGCGGCGTCTTCCACCAGCGGGAGCACCGGTGTCCGGGCACGCACGGCCCGCTCAGTCCAGCGCTGGCGCCGCGCAAGCGCCCGTGCCGCCGCGGTCAGGCGTTCGGCACCGAGCAACTCGCTTCGGAACGGCTCGTCATCGCGGGGCCGCAGGGTATCGGCTGGAAGGCTGATGGTCGATCACCTCGTGTCGTACTGCGATGGCAGGATGGCGGGCGCAGGATGGCTGGCATGGCGCACCACTCCTATTGTGCCACGTTCTCGCGGCCGCAACGCGGACGGCACGGCACGGACATTGCTGCTACGATACCCACCTGGGTATTCATTTCGTGATACTACGCGGAGGTCAGATGAA
>CAZSUO010000003.1:0-39780 GCA_964610065.1 uncultured Coriobacteriaceae bacterium
CTGCGCTTCGCTATCCGCGAAGGCGGCCGCACCGTTGGCTCGGGTCGTGTCACGAAGATCATCAAGTAGGCTTCTTGAAGGCCGTACAAGACGGAGGTAAGTGAGTTGGCGAACCAGAAGATCCGCATCCGGCTCAAGGCGTACGATCACGAGATCGTGGACAAGTCCACGAAGCTGATCGTCGAGACGGCGCAGAAGACCGGCGCCAAGGTCGCGGGCCCGATCCCGCTGCCGACCGAGCGCAACCTGTACTGCGTCATACGCTCGCCGCACATGAACAAGGACAGCCGCGAGCACTTCGAGATGCGGACGCACAAGCGCCTCATCGACATCCTCGAGCCCACCGCCAAGACGGTTGACTCGCTGATGCGTCTCGACCTGCCCGCTGGCGTGGACATCGAGATCAAGCTCTAGGTACACCCCGGGGTCCTGCCCCGGTTTGATGAACGCGGTCCTCTGGGAGGCGTCGCATACGGCGGCGTTCAAGGTCCTACAGACCGCACGGAAGAAAGGCAAGGAGATGGCAACTGCGATTCTCGGAAGGAAGCTGGGCATGACCCAGGTCTGGTCCGATGACGACCGGCTGATACCGGTCACCGTCATCGAGGCTGGCCCCTGCGTGGTCTCCCAGGTCCGGACCGACGCTCGCGACGGCTACCGCGCCGTGCAGCTCGCGTTTGGAGACATCAAGGAGTCCCGCGCCAACAAGCCCATGATCGGCCACTTCGCGAAGGCTGGGACTACCCCGAAGCGATTCGTCGCCGAGGTGCCGATGGGTGATGGCGACGAGGTCAAGCTCGGTCAGACCGTTACGGTCGAGGGCTTCGAGCCCGGGCAGTCCGTGCACATCACGGGCACGAGCAAGGGCAAGGGCTTCGCCGGCGTCATGAAGCGACACAACTTCCGCGGTGGTCCCGGCGGCCACGGTTCTCACGCTCATCGTGAGCCGGGCTCCGTCGGCCAGTGCGCGACTCCGTCGCGCGTGTTCAGGGGCGTGCGCATGCCGGGTCACATGGGCGGCGACACCGTCACGATCCGCAACGTCCAGGTGGTTCGCGTGGACGCCGAGCAGAACCTGATGCTCGTGAAGGGCGCCGTTCCCGGTGGCAAGGACAGCCTGCTGACGATCCGCCTCGCATAAGCGGCGGAGCGTCGGTTCGCAATAAGGAGCAGATGAGATGGCAACTGTGGAAGTGAAGGACAGCACAGGCAAGAAGGTGGGACAGGCCGACGTCGCCGATGCGGTGTTCGCGATCGAGCCCAACTCCTTCGCCGTGCATCAGGTGGTCCGCAGCCAGATGGCTGCCCGCCGCCAGGGCACGCACAGCGTCAAGGGTCGGAGCGACGTCTCCGGCGGTGGCGCCAAGCCGTGGCGCCAGAAGGGCACCGGCCGCGCCCGCCAGGGTTCGATTCGCGCTGGCCAGTGGAAGGGCGGCGGCGTGATCTTCGGCCCGACCCCGCGGAGCTATGCGTTCAAGGTACCGAACAAGGTCATCAAGCTTGCGATGCGCAGCGTGCTTTCGGCCAAGAACGCCGAGGGTGCGCTCTACGTGATCGACAGCTTCGGCCTGGACGAGCCGTCCACCAAGAAGGCCGCGGCGACCCTGCAGGCGCTCGGAATCGACCGGAAGGTCACCGTGGTGGTGGACAACGACGACATCAACGCGATGCTGTCGCTGCGCAATCTCGATCGCGTTCGCGTGATCGCCGCTGCCGAGGCCAACACGTACGACCTCGTCGACAACACGGCACTCGTGTTCACGAAGCCCGCTCTGATGTGGCTTGAGGGGGTGCTGAGCTGATGCAGGCGCATGACGTCATCATCCGGCCTATCGTGTCGGAGAAGAGCTACGATCTGATGGAGCAGAACCGGTATACGTTCGAGGTCCTGAAGACCGCCAAGAAGGAACAGATCGCCCAGGCGATCACCGAGATATTCGGTGTGACGGTCACCAAGGTGAACACCATGAATGTATCTGGTAAACCGCGCAGACTCCGGTACAATAAGGGGCTGTCGCGCTCATGGAAGAAGGCGATCGTCACCCTCAAGGACGGGGACACGATCGATCTGTTCGCCGGTAGGTAAGCCCCGGTACTCCCGTACGCACGGGAGTACGGCGGCTGATGGAGCCGCCCGGCACCGTGGTAGCAGGAAGGTCCGGCGTCAGGCCGCTCGGAGCATGAACGGCTCCGGGTCCCAAGCGGTCAGGCAATCGGAACGAAGGAGAGATGATGGGACTTAAGAAGTACAAGCCGACCTCACCGGGTCGTCGTTTCCAGACGGTCGCCGATTTCTCGGAGATCACCTCGACGACGCCCGAGAAGTCGCTGCTGGAGCCGCTGCCCCAGAAGGGCGGCCGCAACAACAACGGCCGGATCACCACGCGTCACCAGGGTGGCGGCCACAAGCGGCAGTACCGCAAGATCGACTTCAAGCGCAACAAGGATGGGATCCCGGCAAAGGTCGCTACCATCGAGTACGACCCCAACCGCTCCGCCCGCATCGCGCTGCTTCACTACGCTGACGGCGAGAAGCGCTACATCCTCGCCCCGGAGAAGCTGCGTGTCGGCGATGCGATCATGTCCGGCGTTGGCGCGGACATCAAGCCGGGCAACGCCCTGCCGCTTGAGAGCATCCCCACCGGTACCGTTGTGCATGCGATCGAGCTGCAGCCCGGTCGCGGCGCGGCCATCGCACGCTCGGCCGGCACGTCCGCCCAGCTCATCGGCAAGGAGGGCCCCAACGCGATCCTGCGTATGCCCTCCTCGGAGATGCGCATGGTGCCGCTCACCTGCCGCGCCACCGTCGGCGAGGTCGGCAACAGCGAGCACGGCAACATCTCGATCGGCAAGGCCGGTCGTAACCGCCACCTCGGCAAGCGCCCGACGGTGCGTGGTACCGCGATGAACCCGGTCGACCACCCGCACGGTGGTGGCGAGGGCAAGAACAAGACCGCCGGTCGTCACCCGGTGACGCCGTGGGGTGTTCCCACCAAGGGCCACCGCACGCGTGCGAAGCACAAGGCGTCCGACCGGATGATCATTCGCCGCCGCAAGAAGTAGCGGGAGAGGGAGCAATCGATGAGCAGAAGTCTGAAGAAGGGACCCTACGTCGAGCCGCGGCTCCTGAAGCGTATTCAGGACATGAACGAGGCCGGCGAGAAGAAGGTCATCAAGACCTGGTCGCGTGCCTCCACCATCTTCCCCGAGATGGTCGGGCACACGGTGGCCGTGCACGACGGCCGGAAGCACGTCCCGGTGTACGTGACCGAGTCCATGGTCGGCCACAAGTTCGGCGAGTTCTCGCCGACGCGCACGTTCCGTGGCCACGCGGACGACCGGAAGAAGGGCAAGCGCTAATGGAAGCAAGAGCTACGGCGAAGTACGTGAGGGTGAGCCCTCGTAAGGCGCGTGAGGTCGTGGATCTCGTCCGCGGCAAGTCCGTGCCCGACGCTGAGGCGATCCTGAAGTTCACCCCGCGTGCTGCCGCGGAGGTCGTGGGCAAGGTCGTGCACAGCGCGGCCGCCAACGCCGAGAAGCAGCACCGCATCAAGCCGGAGACGCTGTACGTGTCCGAGGCGTTCGTCAATGAAGGTCCGACGATCAAGCGCATCCGGCCCCGCGCCATGGGCCGTGCGTTCCGCATCAACAAGCGCACGAGCCACATCACGGTGGTCGTGAAGCAGCGAGAGGAGGCGTAAGGCGAATGGGCCAGAAAGTCTATCCCGTCGGGTTCCGTCTCGGCATCACCGAGGAGTGGCGGAGCCGCTGGTACCAGGACAAGGGTTACAGCCAGACCCTGGCTGAGGATCTCGCGCTCCGGAAGTACCTCAAGGCGAAGCTGCGCCGCGCCGCCGTCTCGCGTATCGACATCGAGCGCAAGGGCGACAAGGTGTTCGTCGAGGTCTGGACCGCGCGTCCGGGCATCGTCATCGGCAAGAAGGGCGCCGAGGTCGACATGCTTCGCAAGGACCTGGAGCAGCTCGTTGGTCACCCCGTCGCGGTGAACATCGTTGAGATCAAGCGTCCGGAGATCGACGCGACCCTCGTTGCGCAGAGCGTGGCCGAGCAGCTCGTCGCGCGTGTCGGCTTCCGTCGCGCCATGAAGAAGGCCGTCACGAGCGCCATGAAGGGCGGCGCTCTGGGCGTGCGGATCCAGTGCTCGGGTCGCCTTGGTGGCGCCGAGATGGGTCGCCGTGAGTGGTACCGCGAAGGTCGCGTGCCGCTGCACACCCTTCGGGCCAAGATCGACTACGGCACGGCCGACGCCGTCACGACCTTCGGTGTCGTTGGCGTGAAGGTCTGGGTCTACCGTGGCGACAAGCTGCCCGGTCAGAACATGACCGCTGCCGAGGAAGCCGCGCTCATGGAGCGCTCGCGTCCCGAGCGCCGTGACGACAGGCCTCGTGGCCGTCGTGGCGCTGGTAATGGAAGGAGGGGCTAGATGCTGCTTCCCAAGCGCGTCAAGCACCGCAAGGTGATGCGCGGTTCCCGCAAGGGTGTCGCCAAGGGTGGAACGGAGATCGCGTTCGGCGAGTTCGGCCTCAAGGCCCTCGAGCCCGCGTGGATCACCAACCGCCAGATCGAGGCGGCCCGTGTTGCGATGACCCGTTACATGAAGCGTGGCGGTAAGGTCTGGATCAACATCTTCCCGGACAAGCCCGTGACCCAGAAGCCCGCCGAGACCCGCATGGGTTCCGGTAAGGGTAACCCCGAGAAGTGGGTGGCTGTCGTCAAGCCCGGCCGGATCATGTTCGAGGTGGCCGGTGTGAGCGAGGAAGTCGCCAAGGAAGCCATGCGCCTCGCGGCGCAGAAGCTGCCGATCAAGTGCAAGTTCGTGACCCGTGCTGATAGTGGCGGTGAAGCATAAATGAAGACCATCGACATCAAGGGCCTCGCGGACAGCGAGATCGACGAGAAGCTGAAGGAGAGCCGTACGGAGCTGTTCAATCTCCGTTTCCAGCTCGCCACAGGCCAGCTCGACAATCCGCACCGTATCGCGACGGTCAAGAAGCAGATCGCGCGCCTGCACACCGAGTTGCGCAGCCGTGAGATCGCGGCCGCCAAGTCCCAGGCGCAGTAGGAGGACGTTAGATGACAACCGATCGCAACAGCCGCAAGGAGCGCCAGGGCGTCGTGGTCTCGGCCGCGGGCGACAAGACCTGTGTCGTCATGGTAGAGGACCGCAAGCGCCACCCGCTCTACGGCAAGATGATCACCCGCTCGACCAAGTTCCACGCCCACGACGAGAACAACGACTGTGGCGTGGGTGACACGGTCCGCATCATGGAGACCCGTCCGGTGTCCAAGCTCAAGCGCTGGCGCCTCGTCGAGATCGTCGAGAAGGCCAAGTAGTAGCAACGCACGCGAAACGACGGTCCTCTCGGGGCGGAGACGCCATCCGATGACCGGCGACTGATGGAGGAAGAGCATGATCCAGGCGGAGACCCGGCTGAAGGTGGCCGACAACTCCGGAGCGCGGCGAGTGGCCTGCATCAAGGTCCTCGGCGGCTCCAAGCGGCGGTACGCATACGTGGGTGACACCATCGTCTGTGCCGTCAAGGAGGCCACCCCGAACGGGACGGTCAAGAAGGGCGATGTGGTCAAGGCCGTCGTCGTCCGTACGAAGAAGGAGACGCGTCGTCCCGACGGCAGCTACATCAAGTTCGACGAGAACGCCGCTGTCATCATCGACGCCCAGGGCAACCCGAGGGGTACGCGTATCTTCGGTCCGGTCGCTCGCGAACTGCGCGACCGGAAGTACATGAAGATCGTGTCCCTCGCGCCGGAAGTCCTGTAGGGAGGGCCTGAACAGTTATGGCTAAGTCACTGACGATCCGTAAGGGCGACCGCGTACACGTCATCGCCGGCAAGGACAAGGGCAAGGAAGGCAAGGTCCTTCGCTCCATGCCGGAGAGGGAGCGCGTCGTCGTCGAGAACGTGCACATGATCAAGAAGCACACTCGCCCGAGCCAGAAGAACCCGCAGGGCGGCATCATCGAGATGGAGGGCACGATCCACGTGTCCAACGTGATGGTGGTGTGCCCCAACTGCAGCCAGCCGACACGTGTCGGTCGGCGGCGCGAGGACGGCGTCCGCGTCCGCGTGTGCAAGAAGTGCGGCAAGGACATCGACAAGTAGTAGCCAGAGGTCGCGAAGCGGCCATGGGATAAGTCCCGCCGGGTCGGCAATCCGTCGGGCGATAGAACACAACGGAGGTATGACGAGTGGCACCCAGACTGAAGGACAAGTACCGTGCGGAGGTCGTGCCGGCGCTCATGGAGCGCTTCGAGTACGGCAACGTGCACAGGGTCCCGCGTCTGGAGAAGATCGTCGTCAACATGGGCGTCGGAGCGGCGACCCAGGACGCGAAGCTTCTCGAGAACGCGGTCAATGACCTGACCATCATCACCGGGCAGAAGCCGGCGATCACCCGCGCGAAGAAGTCGATCGCGAGCTTCAAGCTGCGCCAGGGTATGCCCATCGGCGCCAAGGTGACTCTTCGTGGTGATCGCATGTGGGAGTTCTTCGACCGGCTGCTGTCGACCGCGCTTCCGCGCATCCGCGACTTCCGCGGTGTGAGCGCCAAGGCGTTCGACGGTCGCGGCAACTATTCGCTCGGCGTCAACGAGCAGCTGATCTTCCCTGAGATCGACTACGACAAGATCGACAAGATCCGTGGCATGGACATCACCTTTGTCACGAGTGCTGATACGGACGAGGAGTGCCGCGCACTGCTCGACCAGTTCGGTTTCCCGTTCAAGCGGTAGAGAAGACGCGGGTCGTCCGGGCATCCGGGCCACCCTCTTCGAGGAGGTTCGACACGTGGCAAAGAAGTCGATGATCGCCAAGGCAAAGCGTGCACCGAAGTTCGCCGTGCGCGCCGTCAACCGCTGCAACCGCTGCGGTCGTCCGCGCGCGTACTACCGGCAGTTCGGTTTGTGCCGCGTATGCGTGCGCGAGCTGGCAAGCCGTGGCGAGCTGCCCGGTGTCCGTAAGGCGAGCTGGTAGGCCTTACCAGACCCGGGCGGACGGGTCCGAAAGGCGCTTCGGTCAAGGGCCGAAGCGAACCGGCGGATGCGGGCAGCCCCGAATCATAGGAGGTAACAGAGAACATGAGCATGACCGATCCCATCGCAGACATGCTGACGCGTGTGAGGAATGCGAACAACGCGTTCCAGACGTCCACGTCGATGCCGTCGTCCAGCAAGCTCGTCGCGATCGCCAAGATCATGAAGAGCGAGGGCTACATCGAGGACTACGAGGTGGTTGAGGGCGAGCCGCAGGCCACGCTCACTATCACCCTGAAGTACGGGCCGAAGAAGCAGCGCACCATCACCGGTCTGCGTCGCATCAGCAAGCCCGGCCTGCGCGTGTACGCGAAGAAGGACGAGCTCCCCCGTGTGCTGGGTGGTCTTGGCATCGCCGTCGTGTCCACATCGCAGGGTGTCATGACCGAGAAGCAGGCCCGCGCTGCCGGTGTCGGTGGCGAGGTGCTCGCGTACATCTGGTAATCGGACCGGAGAGAAAGGAGCAAGCCGTGTCCCGTATCGGCAAGCAGCCCATCCCGGTTCCCGCCGGTGTGGATGTGACGATCGAAGGATCCACTGTGATCACCAAGGGGCCGAAGGGCACCCTGTCACAGTCGTTCGACCCCGATATGCAGATCACCATGGAGGAGGGCGCAATCTACGTCCGTCGCCCCTCCGACGAGCGGCGGCACCGCAGCCTTCACGGGCTCACCCGCACGCTCATCTCCAACATGGTCGTCGGTGTGTCCGAGGGCTTCCGCAAGGACATGGAGATCGTCGGCGTCGGCTATCGAGCCGTTCTTCAGGGTGCCGATCTCGACTTGTCCCTCGGCCTGAGCCACCCCATGGTGGTCAAGGCTCCCGAGGGCATCACGTTCGAGGTGCCCGCGCCGAACAGGATCTCGGTCATCGGGATCGATAAGCAGCGCGTCGGGCAGATCGCGGCGGAGATCCGTGGCATCCGTCCGCCGGAGCCCTACAAGGGCAAGGGTATCCGCTACGCGGGCGAGCACGTCCGTCGTAAGGTCGGCAAGGCCGCGAAGTAGTCATCGAGACCGCACCGGCGTGGTGCGCAACGAAGGAGTCAGGACGGATCATGGATAAGACGAAAGCGAAGGCAGCCGGTCTTGCCCGCCGCCAGCGCAGGGTCCGCGGCAAGATCAGCGGGACGGCCGAGCGGCCGCGCCTGCGGGTCAGCCGCAGCAATCAGCACATCTACGCGCAGCTCATCGATGACGTCGCAGGCGTCACACTCATCGCGGCGTCGTCGATCGACCCCGAGCTGCGTGCGGCGCTGAAGTCGGGCGCCAACATCGACGCTGCCAAGGCCGTGGGCGACGCCCTTGGGAGGCGCGCTGTGGAAGCCGGTATCAACGAGGTCGTGTTCGACCGCGGCGGGCGCCTCTACCATGGGCGCGTCGCTGCGCTTGCGGACGGCGCGCGCGAAGCCGGCCTGAAGTTCTAAGAGACTAGGAGGATCCAGTAATGGCGTATGAAAGCAACGCTCCGGTCTCCGAGATCCAGGAGCGCGTGGTCTACATCAATCGTGTGGCCAAGGTCGTCAAGGGTGGTCGCCGATTTTCGCTGACCGCACTGGTGGTCGTGGGCGATGGGAACGGCCGTGTGGGTGTCGGCATGGGTAAGGCCGCCGAGGTTCCTGTGGCGATCAAGAAGGGCATCGAGGACGCGAAGAAGAACATGTTCACGTTCCCGCTCTCCGGTACCACGATCCCGCACACCGTGACCGGCGAGTTCGGCGCCGGCAAGGTGCTGCTCAAGCCGGCCGCTCCCGGTACCGGTGTCATCGCCGGCGGCCCGGTTCGCGCCCTGCTCGAGCTCGGTGGCGTGCAGGACGTACTGTCCAAGTCGCTCGGCACCAGCAACGCGCTCAACATCGTGAAGGCGGCAGCTGCCGGCCTGCGCGAGCTCAAGAGCCCGACCGAGGTCGCGCGCAGCCGTGGCAAGACGGTCGCAGAGATCTACGGCAAAGAGGGGTAGTGCGACATGGCGGAGAAGACACTCAGGATCAAGCAGGTGCGTAGCGCGATCGGCCTTCCGAAGGACCAGAAGGCGACGGTCCGTGCGCTCGGCCTCAAGCGCATGAACGACACCGTGGAGCAGGCCGACACGCCTGTCATCCGCGGCATGATCTTCAAGGTCAAGCACCTCGTAGAGGTGGAAGAGGCCTAAGCGGGGCTTGTGCCCCGGGACCAAGTCAGCCGGCGGCGAGCGGCCGGCGATTCCGGATATCCGGAACGAAGCGAAAGAGGAGAACAATGCAGTTGCACGATCTCAGCCCGGCTCCGGGCTCTCGGAAGGACCGCAAGCGCATCGGCCGGGGAAACGCCAGCGGGCATGGCACCACCGCCGGTCGCGGCGACAAGGGTCAGAACTCGCGTTCCGGCGGCGGCAAGGGCCCGGGTTTCGAGGGTGGCCAGAACCCGCTGCACATGCGTATGCCGAAGCTTGGCGGATTCAAGAACCGCAATCGCATCGAGTATGCGGTCGTGAACGTCGGCCGCCTCGAGGACCTCTTCGGGGCCGGCGAGACGGTTGACGTTGATGCCCTGTTCGCGAAGGGTGTCATCAAAGCCAAGACCCAGCCGGTCAAGGTTCTTGGTGACGGTGAGATAACCAAGGCGCTTACCGTCAAGATCGACAAGGTGTCTGCACCCGCACGGGCCAAGATCGAAGCGGCTGGAGGGACGGTCGATCTCTCGTGATCGATGCCATTCGTAACGCGTTCCGCATTCCCGATCTTCGCAAGAAGATCCTCTTCACGCTGGGAATCATCGCGCTGTACCGCGTCGGTGCTCACATCCCGGTCCCCGGTGTCGACCCGGCAGCCATGAAGGACCTTGTGAGCGGTGCTGACAGCACTCTCGGACTGCTCAACCTCTTCGCGGGTGGAGCGCTCGAGAACTTCGCGATCTTCGCGCTCGGCATCATGCCGTACATCACCTCCACGATCATCATGCAGCTCCTGCAGGCGGTCGTCCCGACGCTTGAGCGATGGTCGAAGGAGGGCGAAGCGGGCCAACGCAAGATCACGCAGACCGCACGCTACATGACTCTGGGCATCGCGTTGATGGAATCGCTCGGTCTCCTCACGGTGTTCCAGGCGGCCCCTCCGACCGGCCTGGGCGTGAACTTCGGCCTGTTGACCGAGATCGTCATCGTCATCAGCCTGATCTCCGGTACCGCGGCTATCATGTGGATGGGTGAGCTCATCACGCAGCGTGGTATCGGTAACGGCATGTCGTTGCTGATCTTTGCGAGCATCGTGTCTCGATTCCCGCAGACCGTGATCGCTTCGTTCCGTGTGCACGCCTGGTTCATGCTGCTGGTGCTGGTCATCTCGCTTCTGGTGGTTGCCGCCGTCGTCTTCATGGAGGGCGGTCAGCGCCGCATCCCGGTCCAGTACGCCAAGCGTGTGGTCGGCCGTCGCGTGTATGGCGGCGTCGGGACATACATCCCGCTGAAGGTCAACGGCGCGAACGTCATCCCGATCATCTTCGCGTCGTCGGTGCTGCTGTTCCCGACCACGATCGCCCGGTTCTTCACGAACGTGGCGTGGCTCCAGCAGGTCGCCACATGGCTGTCCAGTGGATGGAGCTACATCCTGCTCTTCGCGGGACTCATCGTCTTCTTCGCGTACTTCTACACCGCCCTCGTCTTCAACCCGATCGAGACGGCGGACAACCTGCGCAAGAACGGCGGCTTCATTCCCGGGGTGCGTCCCGGCAACCCCACAGCGCAGTACATCACCAACGTTCTGAACCGCATCACTCTTCCAGGCGCGGTGTTCCTGGCGCTGATCGCGGTGGTGCCGCAGGCCATCTTCCAGCAAACGGGCGACCAGCTGGTCGCCGCGTTCGGTGGTACATCGATCCTGATCATGGTCGGTGTGGCACTGGAGACCATGCGCCAGCTGGAGAGCCAGCTTCAGATGCGTCACTACGACGGGTTCTTCAAGTAGGCAACGGGCGGTCGCGCCCGTGTATGGACTGATCGCGAGCGCCCCGGTACGCGCCCTGTATGGGCTGTGCCGGGGCACGCGCGCACGACGGGAGGGGTTCGTATGAACATCATGCTGTTGGGTGCGCCCGGCGCGGGAAAGGGCACGCAGGCCGCCAGGATCGTCGAGGAGTTCGGGCTCGTCCATCTCTCCACCGGAGACATCCTGCGCAAGGCGGTCGCTGACGGCACATCGCTGGGCGTCGAGGCCAAGCGTCACATGGACGCCGGCGGTCTCGTCCCGGACGAGGTCGTGATCGGACTGGTCCAGGAGCGCATCACACAGCCTGACGCGCTCGAGAAGGGCGTGCTCTTCGACGGCTTCCCCCGCACGATCCCGCAGGCCGAGGCCCTCGGCGCAGCGCTTGCCGAGAGCGGGCTCACGCTGGATGCCGTGATCAGCGTGGAGGTCGACCCTGAGGCGATAGTCGCGCGAATCACCGCACGTCGCCAGTGTCGCGAGTGCGGCCGGATCTTCAATATCGTCAGTGATGGCGACCTGCAGACGTGTACAGACTGCGGGGGTGAAGTCTACCAGCGCGACGACGACACCGAGGCGACCGTGCGCAGGCGCCTGGACGCGTACGACGCCCAGACGAGCAAGCTCATCCCGTACTACGCCGAGAATGGCAGCTTGCACACCGTGGACGGCAATCAAACCCCGGGTGATGTGTACGCGGCGATCGCCGGGATACTGCGGATGGTCAGCGAGCGGTGATCATCGCCAAGTCGGCAGCTGAGATCGATGTCATGCGTGAGGCCGGGCGCATCACTGCGCTCGCCCTCGACGCGGTCTCGTCGGCGGTCGCGCCCGGGATCACGACAGCCGATCTGGACGCCATTGCCGAGGACGTGATCGTGAAAGCCGGCGCTCGTCCCGCGTTCAAGGGATATCATGGGTTCCCCGCCACTTTGTGTACCTCGGTGAACGATCAGGTCGTGCATGGTATCCCCGGCGCCCGGGTGCTGAGAGAGGGCGAGATAGTCTCGGTCGACTGCGGCGCGATCGTCGATGGCTACTACGGCGATTCCGCAAGGACCTTTCCTGTTGGACAGGTCAGTGCGGAGGCGGCGCGACTGATGGACGTCACCAGGCTCTCGCTTGAGGCCGGAATCGCTCGCTGCCGGCCCGGCATGCGCCTGTACGATGTCTCGGCAGCTGTTCAGCAAGTAGCGGAGGCGGCAGGATTCTCGGTCGTCAGGGAGTACGTTGGCCACGGTATCGGTCGCGCGATGCACGAGGATCCGCAGGTGCCGAACTACGGCAAGGCTGGCACAGGCCCCACGCTGCGCACGGGCATGGTCCTCGCGATCGAGCCGATGATCAATGCGGGAGGCGCTGACGTGCGTTCGCTCGACGATGGCTGGACCGTCGTGACGCTCGACGGTGCGATGTCCGCGCACTTCGAGCACACGGTCGCGGTGACCGAGGATGGACCACTCGTACTGACCGTTGCGTGACGGTTCGAGGACCGGTCGCTGGACGTGGCGGCCAGTCTTGGATATACTGCCGTTTTGCGACTTCAGGCTCTTGAAGGGATACAAGCACTTGGCAAAGCGCGATGACGCCATCGAGATGGAGGGCACTGTTCTCGAGGCCCTACCCAACGCGATGTTCCGGGTAGAACTCGACAACGGTCACAAGATGCTCGCCCACATCTCCGGCAAGATGCGGATGCACTACATCCGTATCCTCCCCGGCGACAAGGTGGTCGTCGAGCTGTCGCCGTACGACCTCTCCAGGGGACGTATCACGTATCGGTTCAAGTAGCGGACCGTTCAGCGGGGGTCATGGAGACACCCGGCACCGTGTTAGCGACGAAAGATCACGCCTGCGGCTGGGCGAAGCGATAGATAGCGTACGGAAGACAACGGAAAAGGGAATCTCAGCATGAAAGTCAGACCTTCCGTTAAGAAGATGTGTGAGAAGTGCAAGGTCATCCGCCGTCATGGCCGGGTCCTCGTGATCTGCGAGAACCCGCGTCACAAGCAGCGGCAGGGCTAGGAGGGAGCGGGCTTTGGCACGCATTTCGGGTGTCGACCTTCCGCGCGAGAAGCGCGTGGAGATCGGCCTGACCTACATTTTTGGAATCGGTCTCACCACGTCGCAGCTCATCCTGCGCGAGACCGGCATCAACCCCGACACGCGCGTTCGGAACCTCACGGAAGAAGAGGTCGTTCGACTGCGTGAGTACATCGACCGGAACCTCAAGGTCGAGGGAGATCTCCGTCGTGAAGTCAGCCAGAACATCAAGCGACTGATGGAGATCGGCTGCTACCGGGGCCTTCGCCATCGCAAGGGTCTCCCGGTGCGCGGGCAGCGTACGCACACCAACGCGCGTACCCGTAAGGGCCCGCGTCGCCAGATCGGCGCGAAGAAGAAGGGCAAGTAGCACATGGCCGCCAAGAAGAAGAACGTCAAGAGCAGGGTCCGGCGCAGCGAGCGCAAGAACATCGCCGTCGGCCAGGCCTACATCAAGAGCACGTTCAACAACACGATCATCAGCATCACCGACCCTCAGGGCAACGTCATCGCCTGGAAGTCGGCCGGCCAGGTCGGCTTCAAGGGCTCCCGCAAGTCCACGCCGTTCGCCGCGCAGCTCGCCGCTGAGCAGTGCGCGAAGATGGCGCAGGAGCACGGGGTCCGCAAGGTCTCGGTGTTCGTCAAGGGTCCCGGCTCCGGCCGTGAGACCGCGATCCGCTCACTCCAGGCCGCTGGCCTCGAGGTCTCGAGCATCCAGGATCGTACCCCTGTCCCGCACAACGGCTGCCGGCCGCGCAAGCGCCGCCGCGTGTAGTTCGGAAGGACCAACCCTTATGGCTCGTTACACAGGGGCGGACTGCAGGCAGTGCCGCCGTGAAGGTGAGAAGCTCTTCCTGAAGGGCGACCGTTGCTACACCGACAAGTGTGGCATCGAGAAGCGCCCGTACCCGCCGGGTCAGGCCGGCAAGAAGCGTCCGCGCGACTCGGAGTATCGTCTGCAGCTTCGTGAGAAGCAGAAGGCGAAGCGCATCTATGGCGTGCTCGAGAAGCAGTTCCGGACGTACTACCAGATCGCGACCCGCCAGCCTGGCATCACGGGTGAGAACCTGTTGCGCCTGCTGGAGAGCCGTCTTGACAACGCCGTGTATCGCCTGGGCTTCGCCTCGTCGCGTGATGAGGCCCGTCAGATGGTTCGCCACGGCCACTTTGCCGTCGATGGTCGCCGGGTGGACATCCCGTCCTTCCGGCTGCGCCCCGGCGCGGTCATCGCGGTCTCGGACAAATCAAAGGAGATGACGGCGATCAAAGCCGCACTCATCTCGTCCTCGAAGATCGAGGTTCCGGGCTGGCTCGAGGTGGATGTGGAGAAGCTCCAGGGCCGCGTCTTGTCGCTGCCGAACCGCGAGCAGATCGAAGCGCCCATCCGCGAGCAGCTCATCGTCGAGCTGTACTCGAAGTAACCACGCCTTGCCAGCCAAGGAGGCTTAGAGCATGACCGAGTTCATGAGGCCGAAAGTGACCGTTGACGAGATCGACGCGCGCACCGCGAGGTACATCGTGGAGCCGCTCGAGCGTGGCTACGGTTACACGCTCGGCAACTCGATGCGCCGCGTACTGTTGTCGTCACTCCAGGGTGCGGCCGCGACGTCGATCCGCATCGAAGGCGTGCAGCACGAGTTCGCGACGATAGAGGGGGTCCGCGAGGACGTCACCGACATCGTCCTGAACGTGAAGGGCCTTGTCTTCAGCGACACGGGCATCGGCGAGGGTGAGGGTGTCGTCACGCTGAGCGCGTCGACTCCCGGCGTCGTCACCGGCGCTGACCTGAAGGTTCCGACGGAGTTCACCCTTGTGAACCCCGAGCATGTGATCGCCACGCTCGAGAAGGGTGCCAAGCTCGAGATGAGCCTGCGCATCGGTGTCGGCCGCGGATATGTCTCCGCGGACCGCAACAAGCGTGCGGACGATCCGATCGGTGTGATCACGGTCGACTCCGTGTTCAGCCCGGTGGTTCGCTGTACCTACGTGGTCGAGAACACACGTGTCGGTCAGCGCACCGACTACGACAAGCTCGTTCTCGAGCTTGAGACGAACGGCGCACTGACGCCGGCCGATGCGGTCGCCCGCGCGGCACGCATCATCGATGAGCACATGATGCTGTTCCTGGAGCAGGCCGAGGGCGAACTGCCCGAGGGCGGGATCTTCGAGTCGGTTCCCGATGAGAAGGACCGCGTGCTCGATACGCCGATCGAGGAGCTGGACCTCACGGTCCGCTCGTACAACTGCCTGAAGCGTCAGGGTGTGAACACCATCGGCCAGCTGACGGAGTGCAGCGAGGCCGACCTGCTCAACATCCGGAACTTCGGCGCCAAGTCGATCGAGGAAGTCAAGGACAAGCTCCAGGCCATGGGCCTGGGTCTCGCAGGGTAGGAGAGCGCACGAGATGAGACACGCGAAGAAGGGGCGCAAGCTCGGCACCGATGCAAGCCACACAAGGGCTATGCTTCGCAGCCTGGCCGCTGCCCTGCTCGCTAATGAGCGAATCAAGACGACCGAGGCTCGCGCCAAGGAGGTGCGGCCGCTTGTGGACCGCATCATCAGCTGGGGCAAGCGCGGTGACGTCCACGCCCGCCGTCTGGCGCTCGCCGAGCTTGGCGACCAGGCGTTGGTGAAGAAGGTCTTTGACGACATTGCACCGCGGTTCGCTGAGCGTGATGGGGGTTACACCCGTATCCTCAAGCTTGGGCCCCGCAAGGGAGACGCGGCTCCGATGGTCATCATGGAGCTCGTAGACTAGTATCGGCCCGCGAGGTCGCTACGTCCGAAGGGCCCCGCGCAGTGCGGGGCCCTTCGTCACTGCAGGGAAGGACACGCGTGGTCGTCTTCGAGAACGTCGGCTTCAGATACCCCGGCGCCCACGTGGCGGCGCTCGAGGGCGTTTCCGTTTCGGTTCGCCCGGGGCAGCTTGTCGCACTCCTCGGTCCCAACGGGTCAGGTAAGTCGACGCTCGCACGCCTCGGCAACGCACTCCTTTCGCCGACGTCAGGCAGGGTCACCGTCGACGGCATGGATACCGCCGATGAGGACGCCGTATGGGATATCCGCGCCCGGGTGGGCTTCATACAGCAGAACCCCGAGAACCAGATCGTCGGTACCATCGCCGAGGAGGACGTGGCGTTCGGCCCGGAGAACCTCGGGGTTGCGCCGGCGGAGATCCGCGTGCGTGTCGACGAGGCCCTCGACGCGGTGGGGTTATCTGGTTTCCAGCGCCGGGAGCCGCACATGCTGTCGGAGGGCCAGAAGCAGCGTCTGGCGATCGCGGGGGCCCTCGCGATGCGGCCTGCGTATCTGATCGCCGACGAGCCGACGGCTCTGCTCGATCCTGTCGGCCGCTCCGACGTCCTTGAGGCACTCCGCCGGCTTCGCGGCCAGGGTGTCGGCGTGTTACATGTCACCCACCATCTTGAGGACGTCCTCGACGCCGACCGCGTCCTGGTCCTCTCTGCGGGAGCGGTTGCGTTCGACGGCACGCCCGACGGCCTCGTCTCGGACCCGGCTCGCGCGATCGACCTCGGCATCGAGCTCCCCGCCGAGGTGCTGCTCGCCGATGCGCTTCGCCACGGCGGCGTCCCGGTGCCCTCGGGCTACCCTTCGGCCGAGAAGATCGTGGAGGCGCTATGTCGATCCTAGCCGAGGGCCTGTCGTACACCTATGAGACCGGTCGAGCGAGCGGTGTCGAAGCTGTTCGCGATGTCAGCGTAAGGGTCGATGTCGGTGACCTCGTCGTCGTGGCCGGCACGACCGGCTCAGGAAAGTCGACGCTGCTCCGGCTGCTGGCGGGGCTACTCGTCCCGTCTGGCGGGTCGATCACTGTCGACGGGCTCGAGCCCGGTGCTCGTGAGGTACGCGGCGCCATCGCCATCGTGTTCCAGAACCCGGAGACGCAGTTCTTTGCCGAGACGCTCCGTGCGGACGTGGCGTTCGGGCCCCGGAATCTGGGGCGCCCCGAGCCGGAGGCCGATGCGGATCGGGCTCTGGCGGCGGTCAATCTTGATCCCGCGGTGTATGGCCCACGCTCGCCGTTCGGCCTGTCGGGAGGTGAGGCGCGCCGGGGTGCGATCGCTGGCGCCCTTGCGATGGGCGCTCGCTATCTGCTCCTCGATGAACCCACAGCGGGACTCGACGCCGAAGGGCGACGCGCAGTGAGGAGAGCGCTTCAGCTTGAGCGTGCGCGAGGTGGCATCATCGTGGTGACGCACGACCCCGCGGAATTCCTGGACGATGCCTCCCGGGTGATCGCCCTCACGGAGGGAAGGGTGGCGTTCTCGGGGGCTGTGGACGCCCTCTACGACGACCCATCAGCGTACGAGGGCGCCGGGCTCGTGCTGCCGCCGATCGCGCGTGTGCAGCTGCTCGCGCGCGGTCTGGGGATGCGCGTTCCCGAAGTGACGCTCGATCCCGGTGCCGCCGCACGAGCGCTGCTCGTCGCGAGGGGGGAGCTCCGTTGAGGATCCCCTCGACCTTCGGGCAGTACGTGCCGGTCGATTCGCCCGTGCATGCGCTCGACGCACGTACCAAGGTGGGCGTGATCGCCGCATTCACGCTTGGGCTGTTCCTGGCTGACGGATTCCTCGGTCTTGCCGCATTCGCCGCCGCCGTGGCCGCCGTTGTGCGCGTGTCCCGCGTTCCGGCGCGCATCGCGTTCCGGGGCGTGCGCGCTCTTGGCGTGATACTGGTGTTCACACTGCTGGCACACTCATTGCGTTGGGAGCCAGCTACGGTCATGCTCGTTCGACTCGGCCCTCTGGGAATCGACGCTGAAGGATTGCGCACGGGCGTCTTCTTCGCCGCGCGCATCGTACTGCTCATGGTCGGGACATCCCTGCTGACACTGACGACCACACCGGTCCAGCTGACCGATGGTCTCGAGTCGGTCATGCGACCAGGCGCGGCTCTCGGTCTGCCCACCGGTGAGATCGCCATGATGCTCACGATCGCGCTCCGGTTCATCCCAACGACCGCTCAGGAGGCCGAGCGGGTCGTCATCGCTCAGTCCGCCCGGGGGGCGCGGTTCGATGAGGGAAGCCTGGTCGCACGGGTGAGGGCCTATGTGCCGGTGCTGGTGCCGCTGTTCGTCAATCTCTTCCGTCGGGCGGAGGACCTCGCAACGGCGATGGACGCTCGCTGCTATCGCGGTGGTGAGGGCCGTACGCGACTCCATGCCGCGGTGATGACTGTCCGTGACTGGCTGGTGCTACTCTTGTGCGGGATCGGCCTCGTCGTGACCGGCATCTGGCTGTAGGAGGAGTCGTGACAGGGACCACCGTGCTCACGCTCTCCTACGATGGCTCGGACTTCGCCGGCTTCGCCCGGCAGCCGGGGCTCTCCACGATACAAGGTGAGGTTGAGTCCGCACTCCGTACCGCGTTGCGTCGCGACGTGGATACCGTGGGCGCCGGACGCACCGACGCGGGCGTGCACGCGTTGGCGCAGGTGATCAGCTTCGAGTCGCACGACTCGGACGTGGAGCCAGCGTCGCTGCTCAGGTCGCTGAACGCGCTGACGCCCCCGGGGATCGTGGTGACCGGCGCACGGCACGCGGCGGCGGGGTTCAGCGCCCGCCACTCCGCGGTGGCGCGTGAGTACCGGTACCGGATCGTGCCCGGTCCGGTCCCGCCGCTCTTCCTTGGGCGGTATGCATGGACCGTACGACACACGCTCAACCTGAGCGACATGCGGCTCGCGGCATCGCACCTGCTCGGCGAGCACGACTTCCGGTCGTTCTGCGTGACCGAGTCGGGTCGGGACAAGCGCACCTTCAGGCGTCTCGACCTGATCGACATCGCCCCGGAGAGCGTGCTCGGCGAACACTCACTGACAGTGCGCGTCATCGGCAACGCTTTCTTGCACTCGATGGTCCGCGTGGTCGTCGGCAGCCTTGTGGAGGTGGGCGCCGGCAGGCGGAGTCCCGGGTGGATGCGTGATGCCTTGGTCGCATGCGAGCGCCAGGCGGCGGGTCCGACAGCTCCCGCCCACGGGCTCACGCTGTGGCACGTGACCTATCCCGAGGAGTGCTGGCTGTAAGGCCGTGGGGGAGGCGCTGGAGCGCCGGTGAGGCGTTGTGGCGACGGGCTGGACGGCCCCCGTGTGACCGGCGATGGCGAGTATCCTTGCGCTGGTCGAGGGCTATAGATACGCCCGGTGGCGTTGGTTGACACTGCCTGTTGGCGCGGATAAACTGCAAGGGTTCGTTTCGAGAGCCCCGTGAACTCGACAAACGACTACGTCCAGCTTGTTTTTGGAGGAACTTTTGAAGACCTATTACGCCAAGCCCGGTGAGGTGGAGCGCGAGTGGCTCGTCGTTGACGCCACCGATATCCCCCTCGGCCGTCTGGCGAGCGAGGTCGCTTCCATCCTCAAGGGGAAGCGCAAGCCGCAGTACACTCCGAACGTGGACACCGGTGACTTCGTCATCGTCGTCAACGCGTCGAAGATCAAGCTGACCGGCAACAAGCTCGCCGACAAGAAGAAGTACCGCCACTCCGGATTCCCGGGTGGCCTCAAGGAGACCCCGATCTCCGTAATGCTCGCCAAGCGCCCGGAGCGTGTCATCGAGGGCGCCGTGAAGGGCATGCTCCCGAAGAACACGCTGGGACGGGCCATGGGTAAGAAGCTCAAGGTGTACGGTGGTCCCGACCACCCGCACCAGGCCCAGAACCCCCGTCAGATCACCCTGGAGGTCTAGCGCATGGCTGAGAGCAAGGCAGTCTACTGGGGCACCGGTCGCCGTAAGACGTCGGTCGCCCGTGTGAGGCTCATCCCGGGTTCGGGCCAGATGGTGGTCAACGGCCGTGCGTTCAACGACTACTTCGGCCGCGAGGTCATGAAGGGGTACGTCGAGCAGCCGTTCAAGGCCACCGAGACCCTCGGCCACTTCGATGTGTTCGCCAACATCAAGGGCGGCGGACTCTCGGGTCAGGCTGGCGCGATGCGTCACGCCATCGCCCGTGCGCTGCTCGAGGCCGGCGACGACTACCGCGGTGAGCTCAAGCGCGCAGGTCTCCTGCGTCGTGACCCGCGTATGGTCGAGCGCAAGAAGTACGGCCTCAAGAAGGCCCGCAAGCGCCCGCAGTTCTCGAAGCGCTAAGCGTCTCGCGGGATCCACTGCACGAACGAAGCCCCCGGTCATGCGACCGGGGGCTTCTGTGTTGGCCGGGAGTGCCCGGGCGGGTCGTCGGAGGGTATCTCCAGACCCGCGTGAACCACCTGAGACTGCGGCGTCCTTAGAGCACCGTGACGCTTTTGGCGAGATTGCGCGGCTTGTCGACATCACAGCCACGTGCGACAGCCAGGTGGTAGGCGAAGAGCTGGAGCGGGACGCTCGCGACGATCGGGGTGAGCTCCTCAAGCGTCCGGGGGAGGTACAGCACGTCATCGGCCACCCGTGCGATCTGCTCGTCACCCTCCGTGGCCAGGGCGATGACCGGGCCCTTGCGCGCGCGGATCATCTCGAGGTTGCCCACCGTCTTGTCATACATCGAATCCGACGGCACGAGGAACACCGTGGGCGTCTTCTCGTCGATCAGCGCGATGGGTCCGTGCTTCATCTCGGCCGCAGAATACCCCTCGGCGTGTATGTAGGAGATCTCCTTGAGCTTGAGGGCGCCTTCGAGCGCCGTGGGGTAGCTGTAGCCACGGCCGAGGAAGAAGAAGTCGTCGGCCTCCGCGTACTTGAGCGCGATGCGCTTGATCTCGTCGGTCCGCTCCAGAAGCCCGGTGATCTGGGCGGGCAACGCCTCCAGGGCCTTGAAGATCTCGAGTGCCCGGCCGGCCGGCAGCATGCGCATACGGCCGAGGTGGATAGCGAGCAGCACGAGGCACACGAGCGTGGCGATGAACGCCTTCGTGGACGCGACGCCGATCTCAGGACCTGCGTGCATGTAGATGCCACCGTCGGCCTCGCGTGCGATGGTGCTGCCGACGACGTTCACGACCGCGAGCGCCTTGTGTCCGCGACGCTGCGCCTCGCGCAGGGCCATAAGCGTGTCAGCGGTCTCACCCGACTGCGAGATGACGAGGATCAGCGTGTCACGGCGCACGGGCGCCATCCGATAGCAGAATTCGTGTGCGAACTCGACCTCCACGGGGATGTGGGCGAGGCCCTCGATGATGTACTCGCCGATCAAGGCCGCATGCCAGCTGGTGCCACTGGCCGCGATCACGATGCGCTGGACGTTACGGAGCTCCGCCGCCGTCATGTTGAGTCCGCCGAGGATCGACGTCGCGCCGTCGCGATCGATGCGGCCCCTCAACGCATTCTCGATCGTGCGAGGCTGCTCGTAGATCTCCTTGAGCATGAAGTGCTCGAAGTCACCGCGCTGGGAGTCTTCCTCATCGAACTCGAGGCGGCTGATCTGCACGTCGGCGGTATCGGTGCCGAGGTTGGTGACCTCGAACGAGTCGGCGGTGAGCGTGACAACGTCATAGTCGTTCAGGAACACGACCTGCCGCGTGTGCGCGACCACGGCGTTGGCGTCGCTGGTGAGGAAGTTCTCGCCGTCGCCGATGCCGATGATGAGCGGTGAGCCGCGTCTCGCTCCCACCATGACGCCAGGCGTGTCGGTGCACAGGACCGCCAGTCCGTACGTACCGATGACTTCGCGCAACGCGCCCTCAACCGCACGGACCAGCGGCTCCGGTTCGCCATCGCTCAGGCACCGCTCGTAGTGCACGCCGATGAGGTGCGCGAGCACCTCGGTGTCGGTGCTCGAGAGGAACTCGTGACCTGCGCGGATCAGGCGTTCCCGCAGCTGCTCGTAGTTCTCGATCACGCCGTTGTGGACCACCGCGATCCGGCCGGATGCGTCGAGGTGCGGGTGGGAGTTCTCGTCGGAGGGCTCGCCGTGGGTGGCCCACCGGGTATGGGCGATGCCGACGCTGCCCTGTACCGGGCTGGCCGCGACCACGCGCGCGATACCCTCATCGATCTTGCCGAGCTTCTTGCGCACGCTGAGCGAGCCGTCATCCAGCACAGCGATCCCCGCGCTGTCGTAGCCGCGGTACTCCAGGCGGCGCAGACCCTCTAGCAGCACCGGTGATGCGGGCTTCGTTCCGATGTAGCCGATGATCCCACACATCTTGGTTCCCTCTTCCTGTCGTTCGTCGTCCTGAAACCAAACGCCCCGCCGCTCGTGGAGCGACGGGGCGAGTCGGATACCGCTAGCGCAGATCCACGAGTTCGAAGCCCTTGGCCTCGACCTCGGCGTGTCGCACGAGAAGCTCGGCCGCCGCATCCGCGTCGAGCACGTAGACCAGGTTGCCACCCTCGGCGGCGTAGGTCTGTCCGTAGCTGATCGGCACGTCGCAGGTGACCTCTCCCAGCACCGACTCGGCTACAGGCCCCGTCTTCCGCTTACCGTTGGCCACGAGCACGACGGTCCTGGCCTGGTAGACGAGCTCGGCGCCCATGGAGATCGCATAGCGAGGGCTGTCCGCGACTGAGCCGAAGTGGCCGTCGGCCACCGCGTTCTCCACGGTGTTGTCGTCAAGGCGTACCAGCAGGACGCGGTTTCCCTGGAACGGGATGCCGCTCTCATGGAAGGCGACGTGTCCGCGTCCTCCCACGCCAACGATGTGAAGGTCGATACCGCCGAAACGAGCGATCTTCCGCTCGTACGCGTCGAGCACTTCGCGCTTGATCCAGCCGAGCGTGCCATCCGCGTCGTCGCGGATGACAATGGCCTTGCCCTTGTCGGTGCCCTGTAGCTCGTACATGTCGGTATCCGACTCAAGCGCGGCGATGAGCGCATCCTGTTCGATGAGTGTGCCCCAGGGGACGTTCGTCTCGGCGAACTTGGTGTCCAGCAGGCCGAACAGCTCCTGGATCATGAAGTAGCTGTACGACTCGGGGTGGAGTGCGCGCTGCTGTGCGTTCTCGCCGGGCAGCCCCACATACTCGTCGAGGTTGAAGCTGCGCACGCGTGCCGCTTCGATCCCGCCTGCATTGAGGCGTGCGGCGAGGTCCTTGTACAGGCCAGTGGGGGAGTTGCCCGTGGCCAGACCGAGCACGTACTCGCTCTTCTCGGCCTGCTTCTCCGCTATGTCGGCGGCGACGATCGACGCGGCGACCTCGCTCATCTGCTCGAAGTCGCGGGTGACGAAGATCTTGAAGGGCACTGCGATCTCCTATCCGATAGTGTTTCGCACGACATCCGCGAGTTGCGCGGCGTACTTCTCGGTGACCTCGTCCGTGGGGCCTTCCACCATGACGCGGCACATGTTCTGCGTGCCGGAGTACCGCACCAGCACACGGCCCTGGTCGCCGAGCTCCGCCTCGACTTGCTTGATGGCCTCCACGAGCTCGGGGATCTCCTCGACCGGAGGCTTGCTCTTCACGTCCACGTTGATGAGCTTCTGCGGGAACACGTCCATGAGCTTCGCCAGCTCGGACAAGGGCGTGCCCGAGGTAAGCATCGCCGCCACCAGCTGTAGAGCCGAAAGGATGCCGTCACCTGTGGTGTGATGCTCGAGGAAGATCATGTGGCCCGACTCCTCGCCACCGATGACAGCGCCGAGACGCTGCATCTCCTCGAGCACATATCGGTCGCCCACCTTGGCCGCGAAGTGCTCGAAACCGTAGCGCTTGCAGGCCACACGCAGGCCGAGGTTGCTCATGATCGTGGAGACGACGAGGTCGTTCTTCAGCCGGCCCTGCTCCTTGAGCATCTTGGCGCATATGATCAGGATCTGGTCGCCGGTGATCTCGTTGCCCTTCTCGTCGACCGCGATGAGGCGGTCGGCGTCACCATCGAAAGCAAGGCCCACGGCGGCACCGGTCTCAAGCACCTTGGCGCGGAGGTCCGCCGTATGCTGCGAGCCGCAGTCGTCGTTGATGTTCAGGCCGTTGGGCTCGTCGTGGATCACGGTCACCTCGGCACCGAGTTCGGTGAACGTAGCGGGCGCCACCTTGTATGCGGCGCCGTTGGCCGTGTCGAGCACGATCTTCATGCCCTCCATGGAAAGCGAGCGCGGGAACGTGTTCTTGAGGAACACGATGTAACGTCCGGTCGCGTCGTCGAGGCGGTACGCACGGCCCATGTCGTGCGGGGCCGGGACCATACCAGGGAGCTCACCGCCCAGCATGAGATCCTCGATCGCGGCTTCCTGCTCGTCAGAGAGCTTGAATCCCGACCCGGAGAAGACCTTGAGTCCGTTGTCCTGGTACGGGTTGTGTGACGCGGAGATCACGATGCCGGCGTCGGCACGCATGCTCTCCGTGATGAACGCGATGCCCGGGGTGGGAAGGACGCCAACGAGGTACGGGACGCCTCCCATCGAGGTGACGCCCGCCTCGAGTGCGCTCTCGAGCATGTAGCCCGACAGCCGGGTGTCCTTGCCGATGACCACGCGGGTGGTGTGCTGCGACTTGCTGAGCACGCGGGTGACAGCCTGTCCGAGGGAGAACGCCGTCATCGCGTCGAGGGGGTAGCGGTTCGCTTCGCCTCGGATGCCGTCGGTGCCGAAGAGCTTGCCCATCGGTGACTCCAATCAGCGTCGGGACTCGTGGTGTCAGTCGAGGAGGTCGGTGGATGCGAGCACCTCATCGGCACGCGCGCAGAGCGTCTCTACCACCTGTGCGAGCCACTCTACTCCTGCGTTGCGCGTCGCAGGCGCCAACCCCTGCACCGTTTCCAAGTAGTTACCCCTCGTCGCGGCCTCATCGGGCCGCATCATCTCGAGGAACCCATGACCGTCGGGCAGGCCCTCGGCGATCTCATAGAGGGCGCACAGGTCTCCCACGCACGCGTTCAGGCCCGCGCCGGTCTCATGGGTGTGCGGGACCTTCGATGCGAGTGCGATCAGGCGCTTCGTGCGCTCTTCGCGGGCGGCGGCGAGCGTCTCGAGCGCGCCCTGGTAGACGAGGTCGCCCAGCTCCTGCTGTGCGAAGAAGGGGCGTCGCACGGCGCGATACCACTGCTCGAGCGCTACCAGGTTCGCGAGGTACACAACGTTGTTGCGCACCACGCGCGCAAGGTTGCGGTAGGTGTGCGGCTTGCGCTCGTGGGCGAAGCTCTGCGGAGGGGAGGCGAACACAAGCTGGTTCTCCTCGGTCACATCGTGCCGCAGCACCGAACCCGCGGCCACGACCGTGCCGTATTCCACACGCACCGGACCGACCGCGCCGCCCTGTCCGCCGAGGAAGATCGGCGGCCGGTCGAGCATGACGCCGCGAGGCACATCGCCGAAGAGCGAGGGCGTGGTCTTGTCGCCGTCAGGCGTGTAGTTGAAATGGATGTACGAACTCCCCACCTCGCTGTGGTCCTTGCGGCTCGTGCCCCCCGCCATGAGGCAATCGCAGAGGTTGATGAGGCTGCCGAGCGTGACGAAGGGGAGGAGGATGGTCTGCTTCAGGCCGACGCAGTGAGCGCCGTTCGCCTCCTCCTCAAGGATGCACGCCTCCCGAACCTGTGCCCCCAGACCCATGTTCGCCTTCTCGAGGAAGACCGAGCGCTTGAAGTACCCGCCCTTGAGCTGGACCTTGGGGCCGAGCCAGCAGTCGTCCAGCGTGACGGGCCCTTCCGCGCCGAGAACGCATCCCGCGGAGATGACGGTCCTGGCGCCGCGGATGCGACACCCCGCGTGGATAACGACTCCGTCTCCGGAGATACGGTCGATGTCTACGTCATCGCCGATGTCGAGGCTGAGCGGATTGGGTATGTCGACCCCCTTCGCCATCAGCCGGACTACCTTCTCGTGACCGCGTGGCTGCAGATCCATAGGGGCCTCCTCACGGGCGGGCTTCGGCGCAGCACCGTCCATCACAGCATGAGCGAACCGCCGGGTTCGCGCTAGATTGGCGCGGTGCGTGGCCGGGTGTCAAGACGGCGCAACCGTCACGTAGGACGGCACTTCCGTGCGGGCGGGGCGGCGTGTAAGGTTGTTCGCACACCGACCCAGGATGGCGTTGCGACATCGCTCGCGGCGACCGATCCGACCGATCGTGGAGTGATGATGACCGAGGACCGCCAGGCGATCACCGGACTCGGCGTGGATATCGTCGAGATAGCGCGTATGCGCGCCGCTCTCGAGCGCCGTCCGCGCATGAAGGAGCGGCTCTTCTCCGAGGAGGAGCGCGCGTACTGTGAGAGTCGCAACAAGCCCGAGATCCACTATGCGATGCGCTTCGCCGCCAAGGAGGCCGTACTGAAGGCTCTCGGCACCGGCTTCTCCGGCATGCGCTTCCGTGACGTCGAGGTCGTGCGCGACGAGCGTGGCAGGCCGACCCCGCGACTCTCCGGCAGGGCCGCCGAGGTGGCGGAGGCTGCCGGTGTGGTGGAGGTGCACCTGTCCCTGTCGTTCACGCATGAGAACGCTGTCGCATCGGCGGTGGCGATCACCGAGCAGATGCGTCCGCGGGCCGAGGAGACCCTCGAGACGCCGCAGCAGAAGCTCGCCGCGTCGTTCAAGGATGCGCGGTCGTTGCTCGACGAGGTGGGGAACGAACAGGGCTAGAGGCCGCCGGATCGCGAGGACGTGGGGGTAGGCCTGATGCGGTACGCACTTACAGCGGCACAGATGCGTTCGGCCGAAGAGCGGGCGGTGGCATGCGGGTCGGTCACCATAGGCGGCTTGATGGACCGTGCTGGGCACGCGCTTGCCGCGGAGGTCGCGCGACGTATGCCAGCGGGGGATGTCGTGGCGCTCTGTGGCCCGGGCAACAACGGCGGTGACGGGTGGGTCGCCGCACGCATGCTCGCTCGATCGGGCCGCGTGGTGCGAGTGCTCACCGTGCGGGCGCCCGACGAGCTCGGGGCGGACGCGCGAGCGGCGGCCGCTGACGCAGTCGCTTCAGGCGTGCCGTGGCTTCTGGCCACCGACCCGGATGCCGCCGGGTGCCTCACCGCCGCGACGGTGATCATCGATGCGCTGTTCGGCTTCGGGCTACGTGGTCCGGTACGGGAGCCGTTCGCCAGCCTCGTCGCGCAGGTCGATGAGTCCGATGCGTTCGTGGTGGCCGCCGACGTACCGTCGGGCGTGGACCCGGACTCCGGCGAGGTCGACGGTGTCGCTATTTCGGCTGATGTGACAGTGACGTTCTCCGCGCTCAAGCCGGGGCTGCTCATCGGCGACGGCGCGGCGTGCGCGGGGGAGGTCGTGGTAGCCGATCTGGGCATCGACCCTGCGCTGCTGTCATGCGAGGGGGCCGTTGAGCTCCCCGGTGCGTCCGACATACGGCGGATCATCCCGCTTCCGCGATCGACCGACCACAAGGGGAGCCGCGGCAGGGTCGCCGTGGTGGCGGGTTCGGTGCCGTATCCCGGGGCGGCCGTGCTCGCGACAGGTGGTGCGCTGCGCATGGGCGCGGGTTACGTGTACGTCATCACGCCCGACGAGGTCGCGGCCCCGGTGCTGGCGACGTGGCCGAGCGCGATCGTGCGCAGGATCGCGGGCGGGCCGGGCGGCTCGATCGCGGATGTCGCTGCGGTGGTCAGTGCGGTGGAGGGCGCGGACGCCGTCGTGGTGGGCCCGGGGGTCGGCACCGGCGACGCAGCGCCCGATGCCGTGCGGGGGCTGCTCGATGGGTACCCGGGCCGGCTGCTTCTCGACGCCGATGCGCTGAACGTCCTCGCGGAGAGCACCGGACCGCTTCGATCGCGTATACACCCGACCGTCATCACACCGCATCCGGGCGAGGCTGCTCGGCTGCTCGGCATGTCCGTCGCGGATGTCGTGCACGCTCCACTGCGCGCCGCGGAGCTCCTGTCAGGCCCACACCTGGTGTGCCTGCTCAAGGGCCCGGTCACGGTCGTGGCGGGTGGTGGCAGGGCCGCGCTTGTGAGCAGCGGCGGACCGGAGCTCGCACGGGCAGGCACCGGCGACGTGCTCGCCGGCATGATCGGGGCGCTGCTGGCGCAGGGCGTCGATGCCTTCGACGCGGCGGTGGCGGGTGCGCACCTTCACGGCCGAGCTGGCGCGCATGGCGCGGCGCGGCTGACGGCGACGTCGCTGGTGGCCTCGGACCTGCCTCACTTCATACCTGATGCTGTCCGTGAGGTCGCGGGCGGGTAGAATCACCGTAGTGACGCGAGTAGAAACCGACGACCGGAGGAACCATGACTGAGCGCACGACACGGGAGATCATGACCAAGGACCCCGTCACAGTGGGACGCGATCTCTCCGTCACCGACGCCGCCCGCATGATGGTGGAGAACAGGATCGGTGCCCTGCCGGTGCTCGACGGCGACCGCCTGGTGGGTCTGGTGACCGAGGGCGACCTGATCATGCGTGATGTGAAGGTGGAGTTCCCGACCTACCTGCACCTGCTGGATGGATTCATCATGTACCCGCCGGCGACGGCGCGATTCGAGTCCGAGTTGAAGAAGGCCGTAGGCGCGACCGTCGAAGATGTGATGACGCCCGACCCGGTCACCGTGCAGGCGGATACCGCGGTGGGAGACGCCGCCACACTCATGGTCGAGCGCGACGTGAGCCGGCTGCCCGTACTCGATGGCGACCACCTCGTCGGCATCATCAGCAAGTCAGACATCGTCCGCTCGCTCATCGCCGAGGGGTAGTCGATGCCGTACCGCCGCCCCGCGTGGGTCGAGGTCGATCCGTCGGCGATCACGCACAACGTACGGGCCCTGAAGGCGCTCACGCCGCCGGCGACCCGCTTCATGGCGGTGGTCAAGGCCGATGGGTACGGACACGGTGCGCTGACAGCGGCGCGTGCGGCCCTTGCCGGCGGCGCTGACCGCATCGGCGTCGCCACGGTGGACGAGGCGCTCGAGCTGCGCGGGGCCGGTATCCGCGCGCCCGTGCTGGTGCTGGCGGAGCCTCCCGCCGACAGTGCCGACATCCTCGTGCGCGAGGGCATCACGGTCGCCGTGACGTCGCGCGAGATGGCGGCGGCGCTGTCGCGTGCGGCCACGACCGCAGGCAGCCAGGCCGTGTGTCACCTCAAGGTGGATACGGGCATGCATCGCATCGGGGTGCACGCCGAGGAGGCGGGCGACTTCGCACAGTGGCTCAAGGGGCTTCCGGGCATTGTGATCGAGGGCGTCTTCACGCACTTCGCCACCGCGGACGTACCCGGTGACTGGGAGTTCGACAGACAGGTCACCCGCTTCCGGCATGCCGTGGACGAGATCAAGGGCGCGGGACTGCGCCCGGCGATCGTGCATGCCGCCAACAGCGCCGCCACGATGCTGCATCCGGAGACACATCTCGACATGGTGCGCTGCGGCATCGCGATCTACGGCCTTGACGCCGCTTCATCCACCAAGGGTGTCGTGGACCTGCGTCCCGCGATGAGCGTACGGGCGCGCGTGTCGTTCGTGAAGCGCATCGGCTTGGGAGACGGGGTCAGCTACGGCCTCACATGGCACGCCAGCGGACCCACCGCCATCGCGACGCTCCCGCTCGGCTATGCCGACGGCGTGCACCGCGTGCTTTCGAACTCCATGGAGATCCTCATCGGTGGTAGACGCTGCCAGCAAGTCGGGCGAATCTGCATGGACCAGCTCATGGTCGAGGTCCCGGCGGGCCTCGGCGTGCACGCGGGTGACGAGGCTGTGGTGGTTGGCACGCAGGGATCCGAGTCGATCGCCATGGGCGAGCTATCCGAGAGAGCCGGGACGATCGACTACGAGCTCGCATGCGGGTTCGCCCTGCGGATGGAGCGTCGTACCGCCTCGGCCTGACACGCACGGCGGTATCCCGCGCGTCCCGATTCCGCACTCCTTTCTACTCCGTTGGCCCGTCGCTCTACGGTGGTCGGACCACTTCCAAGATTCTTCCTGTTTCCATGCAGGAGTTCTTCCTCGCATTGGCGAATCACGCTAGCAGACAGACATGGGCGGATCGCCTTGTCCGCGCGCCGTGACGCACTGATGGCACGTGAACCGGACGACCCGCCTCGCATGTGAAGCGCTGACCGATTGCGCAACAAGGAGAGTTCGATGGACGAGAAGGTTCTGGAAGAGATCAGGTTCCACCAGGACGTCACCAGCAAGGACGCCTCGTCTCCGTTGTTCCAGATCCGCGAGAAGGAGATGGAGATCTCCGGACGCGTGTTCGCCGCGCGGAACCAGGCCGACAAGATGATCAGCGATGCGCGGCAGCGCGCCGTCGAGATCGTCAGGACCGCACAGGCCGACGCTGATCGCCTTGCCAAGGAGCACGCGGAGAAGGTTCTTGCGGGCATCGAGGACTCAATCGCGGAGGTTCAAGCGGAAGGTGCCGCAGAGGTCGAGCGGCAGAAGCAGGAATTGGCGAAACGTCAGAGTGACGCGGCGGACTACCTCGTGAAGGTCGTCACGGCTGTCTGATGTTCGCAGCAGCTCGAGAATCCCGATGAATCGGGGGGGAGGGCGCGTATGTTGGTCCCAATGGCACGAATGGAGCTGATCGGCCCGAAGAACATCTTCCTGGATGTTCTGACGGCGCTCCATGAGGCCGGCACGCTGCATATCGAGGACCTCACGAAGAAGATCGATGCCGGCGAGCTCCCGCTGGAGCACATGGAGGTCGTGGAGAACCAGGCCGTCGAGCAGGAGCGCATGGAGGAGTTGCTGATCCGGCTGCGCTCGATCATCAAGGCACTTCATCTGCCCCCCGGTGAGGCTGACGAGGTCGAGCGGCAGAAGCACTACCTCCAGCTCTGGCAGATGGACGCCAAGGAACTGGCAGCCGAGGTGACGAACGTCATCGACCAGGTCGAGGATCGCACCTCGAGCCTCGCGCAGGCGCAGTTCTCCATGGAGGCCGAGATGGGCCTCCTGGCACGCTATGAGCCGATCCTCGAGAAGATCCAACCGCTGGCGAAGCAGATCGTCACGACCGGTGCGTACGATTCCGTGGCGCTGCTCGTGGAGCGTCGCTACAAGGGCGCGCTGGATGGACTCAAGAAGGAGCTGGATTCGATCACGAGCAATCAGTGCGAGATCGTCTCCACCGACGTTGACGAAGACACCACAGCGGTGATCATCGTCTTCGGCAAGAAGTACTCGGAGCCAGTGCACAAGTTCCTGGCGATGGAAAACGTCAACCAGGTCCGGCTCCCCTCGGAGTTCCAGGACATGCCGTTCGATGTCGCGTACGACCAGCTGCGGCAGCGCCGCGAGGAACTGCCGTTGCAGATGGAGCAGGTGAAGGCCGAGCTCGAGTCGATGTCCAGCACCTGGTACACGAAGCTGACGACGGTGCGCGACGTGCTTGTCGACAAGATCGATGAGGGGTCGGCGATCCCCAAGTTCGGCGCCACCGAATACGCGTTCGTCATCACTGGCTGGCTCCCGGTGTCCGGCGTCAAGGAGTTCCGGCACTTCGTGGCCGACAAGTTCGGGCCCGATGTCATCGTCAACCAGCTCGAGATCGACCAGAAGGACTTCGAAGAGACCCCTGTCGCGATGCAGAACCCCAAGTGGGTCCAGCCATCGGAGTGGGTCATGAGTTACCTGATGGGCGGACGCCCGATGTACGGCACGCTCGACCCGTCGATCATCTGGGCGTTCAGCTATCCGCTGATCTTCGGCATGATCGTCGGTGACGTCGGTTACGGCGCCGTCATGCTGGCGATCATCCTGTGGATGCGCTTCAAGATGCCCGAGAAGCAGGGTGTCCAGATCGCGACCGGCCTGCTTGGCCCCGCGGCGACATCGGCGATCATATTCGGCGTGCTGTACGGAGAGTTCTTCGGTGCGATCCCCTGGGAGCAGGGGTGGGTGAGTACCGCCAACCCATGGTTGACCATCGGCGGCAACTTCACGATTCCATTCCACCGCGAGTTCTACGTCGTCGAGCTCATGATCCTCGCGCTCGGTCTCGGTATCATCCAGATGATCACGGGCCTCGCCATGGGCATCATCAACGCTTCGCGGATGAGGCACATGGGCCACGCCCGCATGAAGAGCGGTCTGCTCTCTTTGATGGTGGGTGTCGTGATCCTGATCATCGGACTCACGATCGCCAAGAACACCGTCGCGGCACCCGTGTTCACCGCCGTCGCCGCGCTTGCGATGGGCGGCGGGTTCCTGGCAGCGTTGTGGTTCGGCAAGGCGTCTGGATTCGTTGAGACGCTCGAGCTCATGAGCCACACGGCAAGCTACCTGCGTGTCATGGCTGTGGGTCTCTCGGACGCGATCTTCGCGACCGCGATCAACCAGATGGGGGCTGCGATGCCGAAGGGCGTGGGCATCGCCGTGGCGATCTTCTTCCACGCACTGCATCTCGTACTCGCAGTGTTCACGCCGACCGTTCATGCACTACGTCTCAACTTCTACGAGTTCGGTCAGAAGTACTACGAGGCGAGCAAGGCCGAGTACAAGCCGTTCCAAAAAACCGGAGGTGAAAAGAGCGCATGATCAAGAGTAATAAGCTCGCAAAGGTGGTTTTCGGTAGTACGTTCTTTACTGCCATGATCGTCCCAGCTATGGCGCTGGCACAGGAGGGTGGCGCCGTCGCGCTGGAGACGCCGGCGCAGATCGCGAAGTACACCGCAGCAGGTGCGTCGATGTGTATCGCCGCTATGAGCGCTGCGTACGCGCAGGCCAAGATCGGTTCGGCCGCTGCCGGTACGCTCGCTGAGCGTCCCGAGGTCGGCATGAACATGATCATCATGATGGCCCTTCCTGAGGTTATCGTGCTCCTCGGCTTCGTTATCGCGTTCATGATCGGCACGATGTAACGCAGCTGGGAACTCACGCACGGTATTCACGGAAGGACTGAGGCATGGCGATCGAAGACATCTTCAGAGCGCTTGAAGAGCAGGCTGACGAAGAGGTGAACCGCATCCTGCACGCCGCAACCGTTCAAGCTGACGCGGTGGAGCATGAGGCGCGTGACGAGGCCGAGCGGATCACAGGAGCGAAGATCCAGGCCGCCGACGCGGCAGTGCAGGCCAAGGCAGCGAAGGCAGTCAACGCCGCCCGGCTGCAGGTGAAGCGCGATCTCGCTCAGGTGCGGGACAGTGCGGTGGAGGCCTCCTTCGATGAGGCGGCCAAGCGCCTGGCGGCCATGCGTGGCACGCCAGAGTACGAGCGCGTCTTCGCAGCCCTGGCACGGGAAGCATGCGCCAGCCTCGATTCCGAGTGTGAGATCCAGGTAGCACCGCAGGACGCGGATCTGGCCAGCAAGGTCGCAACCGAGCTCGGCCTGACGTTCACTGTGTCGCCAACGCTGGACACGATCGGCGGACTCGTGGTCTCGACCCATAGTGGCCGGGTCGTCCGCCGCAACACGTTCGAGACGCGCCTTGAGAAGGCGAGTGCCGTGGCCGGCACCCAGGTCGCCGAGGTCCTGACTTCATGAAGACACGCAAGCCGCCGGTTCCCACCGTACAGCGGGGATACAAGCCCTCGGGGCGGGACTATGGGTACACGAACGCCCGCATCCGCGGCATGCGTTCACGCCTACTGCGGCAGTCGTTCTTCGATGAGCTGATGACATCGTCCGACATCGGTGGCGTGATATCCACTCTGATGCAGACGGAGTACGGGCCGGACCTTGAGACCCGGATCCTGCACGGACGCACGGCCACCCAGGTCGATGAGGCACTCAGGGACAACATGGTCCACACGTTCAATCGTGTGCTGAGCTTCTCGAACAAGGAAGCAAGGGCACTCGTGAACACCTTGCTCGGCAGATGGGATCTCTTCAACATCAAGACCATCATCCGTGGCAAGCACATGGATCTGCCTGAGGACGAGATCACCGACAGTCTGATCACGGTCGGTCAGATCTCACAAGTCGATGCGGACGAGCTGGCGAAGCAGTCCGATATCCGCGGGGTGGTCGACACGCTCGGAACGTGGGGTCTGCCCTTCTCGGTGCCCCTGAGGGAGGTACTGCCGGAGTACACGGAGAGTGAGGATCTCTCACTCCTCGAGCTGGCGCTGGATCGCTATTACTACGAGTGGGCGTCGAAGCGGCTTCGCGGGTGGCGGGAGAACAAGCGCATCGCGCGCGACTTCCTCGCCGCGCAGGTCGACACGATGAACCTGCTGACCGCGATCCGGCTGCTCAATGCGGATCTGCCCGCGGATGAGGCTGTTCGATTCTACATCCCGGGCGGGAGCGTGGTGGATGAGGCGCTGTTCCTGGAGCTGTCGGCGCTGTCTGATGTCGACGAAGTCTTCAACCGGATCAAGAAGACGCCGTACGGAAAGCCGCTTGATCAGGCTGCCCTGCTGTACATGGAGAAGGGTTCGGTCTCGGTGTTCGAGCGTGCGCTTGAGGACTACCTGTTCCGTATGGCCTTCGAGGCCAGCAAGGAAGACCCACTCGGTATCGGTCTCACGATCAGCTACCTGTGGACCAAGGCGAACGAGGTGACCAACCTCCGGATCGTGGTCAAGGGAGTCTCTGTCGGCATGCCTGAGGGCCGGATGCGAGAGGAGCTCATCGTTGTATAAGCTCATCGTGCTCACCGACCCTGACACGGCGGACGGGTTCGGCCTGGCCGGAGTGACCGTCCAGGTGGCCGAGTCACCCGAAGACGCGCGGCGGAAGCTGTCAGCGCTCATCGACGATGACGAAAGTGGCATCGTTGCGGTCAACGAGGCGTACATGGCCGATATCGATGAGCGAACGCAACAGAAGATCAACCAGTCGTACCGGCCGATCGTGATCTCACTACCGATTCGCGAGAAGCTAGTGACTGAGGAAGACCATCGGGCGTATCTCTCTCGCCTGATCAGACGGGCCATCGGATTCGATATCACTCTGAGGCGAGGCTGATGATTGTCGGAACGCTTTCAAAGATCACCGGTCCTGTCGTCGTCGCCGACGGCATGACTGGGACCAAGATGTACGACGTCGTCCGGGTCGGTACAGCCGGCCTCATGGGCGAGGTCATCAGGCTCGAAGGCGAACTCGCCACGATCCAGGTCTATGAGGACACCTCGGGCCTATTGATCGGCGAGCCGGTCGAGTCGACGGAAGGGCCGCTCAAGCTTGAGCTCGGCCCAGGGCTGCTGTCCTCCATCTATGATGGTATCCAGCGGCCGCTGCCGGTCATCGCTGACGACACCGAGAGCGACTTCATCGCTCGAGGTACCGTTGCCAGCGCGCTCGACCGGACCAAGAAGTGGGACTTCACCCCGGTGGCCACAGTCGGCCAGCAGGTGTCGGGCGGCGACGTCCTCGGCACCACTCCCGAGGGTGGCACGGTACTACACCGTGTCATGGTCCCCCCGGATCTCTCGGGGACGGTGTCGGAGATCGTGCCTGCGGGTTCGTACACGATCGACGACGTCATTGCGCGGCTCGATGATGGTGCCGAGATCAAGATGAGCCAGTGGTGGCCGGTTCGCTACGGGCGTCCTTACAAGCGCAAGCTTGACCCGACGACGCCGTTCATGACCGGGATGCGCATCCTGGACACCTTCTTCCCGGTGGCCCTGGGTGGCAACGCGATCATCCCGGGAGGCTTCGGAACGGGTAAGACCGTCACCCAGCAGTCTCTGGCCAAGTGGGCCGACGTCGACATCATCATCTATGTCGGATGCGGCGAGCGCGGCAACGAGATGACCGAGGTGCTCGCCGAGTTCCCGGAACTGGACGACCCCCGCACGGGACAGAAGCTCATGGATCGTACCGTGCTGGTGGCCAACACATCGAACATGCCGGTCGCGGCCCGTGAAGCATCGATCTACACGGGCGTCACGCTGGCGGAGTACTACCGCGACATGGGATACAACGTCGCGATGATGGCCGACTCCACCTCCCGCTGGGGCGAGGCGCTCCGCGAGGTCTCCGGCCGTCTTGAGGAGATGCCCGGTGAGGAAGGCTACCCCGCCTACCTTGCCACCCGTCTCGCGAGCTTCTACGAGCGGTCGGGCCGCGTCGAGGCGCTCGGCGACGGCGACCGCGTGGGTTCGGTCACGATGGTCGGTGCTGTCTCGCCTCCGGGCGGCGACATGTCCGAACCCATGACGCAGAACTCGCTTCGCGTCACGGGTGCGTTCTGGGCGCTCGATACGTCACTGGCCCACCGGCGTCACTTCCCGGCTATCTCGTGGACCAAGTCCTACACCCTGTACCTCGGTCAGGTGCAGGACTGGTTCGAGAGCGAGGTTGCTGACGACTGGCGCAGCGTGCGCGAGCGCGCGATGTTCATTCTCCAGAAGGAGACCGAGCTGCAGGAGATCGTGCAGCTCGTCGGTCCGGACGCGCTCCCGGAGACCGAGAAGATCATCCTCGAGGTCGCGCGTATGATCCGCGAGGACTTCCTTCAGCAGTTCGCGTTCGACGCGATCGATGCGTACTGTCCACCGCAGAAGGCGTACTGGATCCTCAAGACCGTCCTCGCTTTCAACGATGCAGCCACCCAGGCCATGTCGCGCGGTGTGTCACTCCGACAGGTCATGCAGCTGCCGGTGCGGGATGAGGTATCCACGCTGAAGACCACGCCGCACGACGAAGCGCTCGAGCGGATGCCGGCGCTCGTACATGAGATCAACGAGCAGATCGCCGGAATCGAGGTGATGTAGATGACCGTGGAGGCAACACTCGACCGTTCGCTGCTCTCCACCGAGTACCGGACACTCACGTACGTCACCGGTCCTCTGGTCTTCGTGGAGAACGTCCACGGTGTCGCATACAACGAGATGGTGGCCGTGCTCATGCCTGACGGCAGCGAGCGCAGCGGTCAGGTTCTCGAGGTGTCGGGCAGTACAGCCGTCATCCAGGTGTTCGAGGGCACGCAGGGCATCGACATCGACAGGACGCGCGTGCGCTTCCTCGAAGAAGTCGCCATGATCGATGTGGCTCCCGAGCTCTTGGGCCGCATCATGAACGGTACCGGGAAGCCGATCGATGGCGGGGCGCCGATCATCCCTGAGAAGCGCCTGGACATCAACGGTTCCCCGATCAACCCGTATCGGCGCGCGCAGCCGGCGGACTTCATCGAGACCGGGATATCGGCCATTGACGGGTTGAACACGCTCGTTCGTGGGCAGAAGCTTCCCATCTTCTCGGGTTCGGGCCTTCCGGCCAACGAGCTCGCGGCACAGATTATCCGTCAGGCGCGCGTCAAATCTGGTGAGGAGTTCGCTATCGTCTTCGGTGCGATGGGCATCACGCACCGCGAGGCTGCGTACTTCATGAACCAGTTCGAGTCGACGGGTGCACTCGAGCGAGTCGTGTTCTTCCTGAACCTCGCCGATGACCCGACCGTCGAGCGCCTGCTCACCCCGAAGTGCGCACTGACCGTTGCCGAGTACCTCGCATTCGAGAAGGATCTGCAGGTGCTTGTCATCCTCTCGGATATGACGAACTACTGCGAGGCGCTTCGCGAGGTCTCGACGGCGCGCGAAGAGGTACCGGGTCGCCGCGGCTACCCCGGCTACATGTACACGGACCTCTCCACCATCTATGAGCGCGCGGGGCGTATCAAGGGACAGAAGGGCTCCGTCACGCAGCTCCCGATCCTGACGATGCCCGACGATGACATCACGCACCCGATCCCCGACCTCACGGGGTACATCACCGAGGGCCAGATCGTGCTCTCGCGGCACCTGCACCGCCGCGGCGTGTTCCCGCCGATCGACGTGCTGCCGTGTCTGTCGCGCCTGATGAATCTGGGCATAGGTGATGAGAAGACCCGCGACGACCACCGAGCGGTAGCGAACCAGCTCTACGCCGCGTACGCACAGGGCCGCGACCTTCGCAGGCTTGTGGCCATCGTGGGCGAGGAGGCTCTCTCCGACACCGACCGTCGGTTCTTGCACTTCGCCGATGCGTTCGAGGAGCAGATCATCGGGCAGGGCGACAAGGGCCGGACGATCGAGGAGACGCTCACCGTCGGCTGGGAACTCATGAGCGAGCTGCCGATGAATGAGCTCAAGCGTGTTCGTGACTTCATCGACAAGTACCACCCAACCGCTGTCGCCAACAAGGCGGCCGAGCTGGGCGACCTGTAAGGGCAGTAGGCCGTCTGTCTCGCGAGGCGGGGAGGTGACACGTGGAGGAAGTTCGACCAACCAGATCGGAGTTGCTCGAGCGCAAGCAGCAGATCACGCTCGCCGAGCAAGGTATGGATCTGCTCAAGCAGAAGCGTGACGCGCTGCTCATCGAGTTCATGTCGGTCATGGATGAGACGCTCAGGCTCAGCAACGACCTGCAGCGGACGACGAACGAGGCGCAGTACAGCCTCGCGGTCGCCAAGGCCGTGGACGGCACTGTTTCGGTGCGGTCGGCCGCGTTCGCGACACGTGGCGAGGTCACCATCGACATGACTGGTACCAAGATCATGGGTATCGCGGTGCCGGTGGTCACGAAGGGTGAGAGCCCGCTGCGAACGTCGTTCACACGTGGGTATGCGATCACGGGCGTTTCCTCCCGTATCGATGAGACCGCCGACAAGTTCGAGCGGATCCTGGATGTCATCATCGAATACGCGGACATCGAGACCCGGTTGAAGCGGCTTGGCGAGGAGATCCAGAAGACCAACCGTCGGGTGAACGCACTCGAGCAGATCACCGTGCCGCAACTCAAGGAGCAGGTGTCGTACATCCGGCAGGCCCTTGATGAGCGTGCTCGTGAGGAGCTGTTCCGTCTCAAGAAGGTCAAGAAGAAGATCGAGCTGAAGAAGGCGACGCACGCTTCTTAGTCGCCAGGCATCGTAGGTTCCAGACTGTGAGGCGATGCGCCCCGCCGGGGGGTATGGCGCGTCGCCTCACCGCATGTCCGATGGCAAGCACCGGCCGAACGGGCGCTGCGCCACACAGGAGAAGACCCGCCTTCAAACCGGGCGGGTCTTCTCCTGTGTGGCGGGTGTCGACGTGCGGTCTAGAGCCTTCGTGAGCGGACGAGCTCTCCCACCCGTGTCAGTGCTTCGACGGTGTTGTGCGAGCCCTCCTGCTGCATTTCGCGGCTCTCGGCGATCATCGCCTGGATGTCCTCGGTGAGCAGCTTGCTGAAGTGCAGGCCGTCCCAGTCGGCACGGCTCTCATACGCCCATAGCTCACCGAGAAGCCAGTTCAAGTCAGCGAGGTCGCGCTGCGTGAACATGCCCCAGTCAGATCCAAGGCCCTGCCGGATCCGCTCGGTTGCGCGCTCCACAGCCTTTGCCTTACGCAGCTGGAACGCCCGCATTCCGATATCTTCGTTGGTCACGTCGGGTCTCTTACCGTTCATGTGCGCCACCTCCTCGCTGCTACTGTTCGCCACCATGTGGGCGTTGTCCTGCCTGGACGCGTGTTCATCGTCGGAGATAGTTCGCCTCGGCTACAATATTCCCGTTCACCCTATAGAAGCGGAGAGAGGCCCCATGGAGTACCGCGACGTTATCGCTAAGAGAAGAAGCGTCAGGCGGTTCAATACCAAGCTCGCGGTGAGCGACTCCGATATCGATGCTCTGCTCGAAGCGGCCATCACGGCGCCGTCGGCGGGGAACATCCAGCCGTGGCGGTTCTTCGTGGTGCGATCGACCGAGGCCCGTGAGCGGCTCGCCGGCGCGCTGGGTCAGCGATGGGCAGCCGCCGCCCCCGTTGTCATCGTTGTGGCCGTCGACCCGCGCCCGAGTGCGGCGCGGTACAGTGATCGCGGCGAGTACCTGTACTGCATCCAGGACACCGCTGCGGCGGTCGAGCACATCCTGTTGACGGCGGTGGACCGCGGATTGGCGTCGTGCTGGATCGGCGCGTTCGATGATCGCGCGGTGGCCGAGGCCATAGGGGCCGTCGCGCCGATCACACCGGTGGCGATCCTTCCTGTGGGACATCCTGCCGAGTCGGGCGGTCGGCC
>CAZSUO010000003.1:39880-47244 GCA_964610065.1 uncultured Coriobacteriaceae bacterium
TCACACCGGTGGCGATCCTTCCTGTGGGACATCCTGCCGAGTCGGGCGGTCGGCCCGCGCGGCGCCCGCTCAACGAGATCACCACCTGGCTGTGACGGCCTTCGCGGACACGAACGGATCGCCGGGCCCCGCACGTGAGATCGCCGAAGGGCTTGCCGCGCTTCGGGCACACATCGGTGACTGCCACCGTTGTGCGCTCGGCGACACGCGAACCACGCTCGTGTTCGGCGTCGGAGACCCTGGAGCCCGCCTGATGTTCATCGGTGAGGCCCCCGGCCGAAACGAGGACCTGAAGGGCGAGCCGTTCGTGGGCGCCGCGGGACACCTGCTCGACGAACTGCTCGCGGGCATCGGCATGACCCGGGGTGATGTGTACATCGCGAACATACTCAAGTGCCGGCCCCCGGCCAATCGGGACCCGCAGCCTGACGAGACACAGACGTGCACACCGTTCCTCGAGGAGCAGGTCCGGCTCATCGATCCGGCGGTCATCGCGACCCTCGGCAACCACGCCACCCGTTTCGTCCTCAAGACCGATCGCCCCATAAGCGCGCTCCGCGGCAGGCTGTTCCACCGCGGGGGGCGCTGCGTGGTACCCATCTTCCATCCCGCCGCTGCTCTCTACGACCGTTCCAAGGCCGATGTCCTCTCGGACGACTTCAGGTGGCTGCGCGCCGTGCTCGACCGGGTCGCCTCCGGTGAGATGCCCGCCGAGTCGGGCGATGAGCCGGCGTTGTTCTGAGGAGCCGCAATGGGTGACATGTTCACGACACAGAGCGCCGAGGAGACCGAGTGGGTGGGTCGCCTGTTGGCGAGCCATCTACAGGCGGGCGATGTCATCGCGCTTTCGGGCGACCTCGGCGCGGGAAAGACGCATCTCGTGCAGGGGGTCGCGAGCGGCCTGGGCGTTGAGGGCGCCGTCACGAGCCCCACGTTCAACATCTTGCTCGTGCACGCCGGGAGGCTGCCGCTCTACCATCTGGACCTCTACCGCCTCGAGGATCCCGCGCAGCTCGAGGACATCGACTTCTACGCGACGCTCGAGGGCGACGGTGTCTCGTTCATCGAGTGGGGTGACCGCTTCCCCGATGAGCTTCCCGCAGACCACCTCCTGGTGGAGATCTCGCGCCTGAGCGAGACCGGACGGAGCCTCAGGCTCACGCCGGGTGGGCCGAGGTCAGCCGAGGTTGCTTCGGCCTGGAGCCGCTCAGTGCATCAGGGAGCGGGCCGATGAGGCCGTTCATCGCGTTCGACACCGCCACGGACCATCTCGCCGTGGGCATCGGTGACCTCGATCGTCCCGGCGAGCTGCTCGGTGGCGTGGACATGCCCGCGCCGCGCGCCGCCAACACCGTGTTGCTGCAGACCGTCGAGCGCGTGTTGGCAGACGCCGGGCTTGCGCCCGGCGACCTGGCGGCTGTCGCCTGCGGTCGCGGACCGGGCTCGTTCACCGGCGTGCGTATCGGGGTGGCCACCGCGAAAGGCCTCGCGCATGGAGCGTCGATCCCGCTGGCCGGGTTCGGCACGCTTGATGCCGTAGCGTGGCGCGCATGGCGCAGCGGGGCCATGGCCGAGGGAGCTCTCCTGGGCGTGCTCGGAGACGCCATGCGTGGCGAAGTGTATCCGGCGCTCTTCGCCGTGTCGGTTGCGGGGCCCGAGCGCCTGACCGCCGATCGGGTGGCAAAGCCGGGAGACGTGGCGGCCGAGTGGCAGGGATCCGCCGGTCGGATCGTCCTCGCCGGGAACGCCCTCGGCAAGCACCGGGCTGAGTTCGAGCCCGCGTTCGGCCTGGCCAGCGTGGCGGCGGAGCGGGTATGGGTGCCCGATGCACAGGCGCTCATCGATGCCGCATGGGCTGAAGGCGCGCTGGCTGGCGTCACCGCGATCGCCGCTGCCGTAGACGGGGCGGGCGCGTACGCGGATGCCCACCCGGGGGCGCTCTTGCCGGTCTATACCCGGCTCTCGGATGCCGAAGAGGCGGAGCGCGCGCGGACAGCGGGCGGGGGCAGCGCAACGTCCATGCCGCGCACCGGCGTGAGTGGGCCGTCGACACCCTCCGGAGGTGCCCGATGACCGAGATCAGGCCGATGCTCGACGCCGACATCCTCAGAGTGCTCGCGATCGAGCAGGCGAGCATCCCGGACCCGTGGACCGACGGCCACTTCCGCGATGAACTCGGGCGCTCCGACCGGATCTGGAGGGTCGCCCTGGAGAGTGATCGGCTCGTGGGCTATGGTGGCGTGATGATCGTGGGCCCCGAGGCCCACCTGATGGATATCGCGGTCGTGGCCGATGAGCGGGGCCACGGCGTAGGGAGGACCCTCTTGTGGGACCTGGCCGCGGACGCGGCGGCCGCAGGTGCGGTGCGCATGACGCTCGAGGTGGCCGCGACCAATGAGACCGCGCTTCGCTTCTACCGCTCCGCGGGGTTCGACGTGGCCGGCAGTCGCCCCGCGTACTACCCCTCGGGTGACGACGCCCTGCTGCTGTGGTCGCGACCGCTTGCGCCGCACATCAGCGCCATGCGAGCCACCGCCGAGCGGCGTGATCTCATCCTGGCGATCGAGAGCTCGTGCGATGAGACGGCAGCGTCGGTGATGCGAGGTGGCCGCAAGGAGTTGTCGAGCGTTGTCGCGAGCCAGGTCGACTTCCATGCGCGATTCGGCGGCGTGGTGCCAGAGATCGCCTCGCGCAAGCACACCGAGGCCATCGTGGGCGTGGTGGACCAGGCGCTGGAATCCGCGGGTGTGGCGTTCGCCGATCTCGATGCAATCGCGGTCACCGCGGGTCCGGGTCTTGTGGGCGCGCTCGTGGTAGGTCTTGCGTACGCGAAGGGAGTGGCCTGTGCCACAGGGCTCCCGCTCATCGGCGTGAACCATCTGGAGGGGCACATCTACGCGGCGCGTCTGCTCGACCCCGACCTTGAGCCGCCGCTGGTGGCGTTGCTCGTGTCTGGCGGTCACACCATGCTTGTGTCCGTTTCCGAGTGGGGCCGGTATGAGGTGCTCGGCGGAACACTCGACGATGCGGCGGGCGAGGCGTTCGACAAGGTGGCCAAGCTGCTCGGCCTCGGGTATCCGGGAGGCCCCGTCATCTCCCGGCTGGCCGCCGAGGGCGACCCACAGGCGATACCGTTCCCGCGGCCGATGCTGCGCACCGACGATCTGGACGTGTCGCTTTCGGGACTCAAGACCGCGGTCATCCAGTACGTCGAGCGTGAACGCAGGGAGGGTCGCGAGTTGAGGCTCAACGATATCGCGGCTTCGTTCCAGGCCGCGGTGACCGAGGTCCAGGTGGCCAAGACGCTCAAGGCCGTGCGTGCGCATGCCGCGAGTGCGGTTGTGCTCGCCGGCGGTGTTGCGGCGAACCCGGCGCTCCGCGAGTCGCTGCGAAGCGCTCTCGCTGCGGAGGGAGTGTCGCTCAGCGTGCCCCCGTTCGATCTGTGCACGGACAACGCCTCTATGATCGCGGCGGCGGCGCATGACGCGCTCCGGGTCGGCCGGTTCTTGGGGCTCGATGCCGATGCGATTCCCAGCTGGAGGCTCGGCACCCAAATCTAAGTGTTCCACACTCAAGCAATCTGCCATGAACGGCTGAAAGGGGGTTGAAACCCCCACGCATGGGTACTATGATTCGAGAGTGTTGGCACTCGGGGGTCCAGAGTGCCAAACCCCCGACCGGGGGACGACCGGTAACCGCCGCCCAGAGTGCGGTACCCGTATGTCTGGCAAGCGTAAGAAACAGGAGGGTAGAGCATGAATCTGAAGCCGCTGTTCGACAACGTCGTCGTGAAGCCGGCCAAGGCCGAGGAGCAGACCAAGAGCGGTCTGGTGATCCCCGACTCCGCCAAGGAGAAGCCCCAGAAGGGCGAGATCGTCGCCGTTGGTGACGGTCGCTGGGATGACGAGGGCGAGAAGCGTGTCCCGATGGACGTCAAGGTGGGCGACGTCGTCATCTACAAGGAGTGGGGCAAGACCTCGATCAAGGTCGAGGGCGAGGAGTTCTTCATCATGTCGCAGAACGACATCCTCGCGGTCGTGAACGCCTAGCACGTCCATCATCCGCATCTGACACTCAAGAAGGAGGGGAATCACTCAATGGCAAAAGACATCCGTTTCGATGAAGAGGCCCGCCGCGGTCTCGAGGCCGGCGTCAACAAGCTGGCCAACGCCGTCAAGGTGACCCTCGGCCCTCGTGGCCGTTACGTTGTGCTCGAGAAGAAGTTCGGCGCCCCCACGATCACCAACGACGGTGTGACCATCGCCAAGGAGATCGAGCTCGACGACCCCATCGAGAACATGGGCGCCCAGCTCGTCAAGGAAGTCGCCACAAAGACCAACGATGTCGCCGGTGACGGTACCACCACCGCGACGCTGCTCGCCCAGGTCATCGTGCGTGAAGGTCTGCGTAACGTGGCCGCCGGCGCCAACCCGCTCGCCGTCAAGCGCGGCATCGAGAAGGCCGTCGAGACCGTGGTCGAGACCATCAAGGGTCACGCCAAGGAGATCGAGGACAAGGAGGAGATCGCGCACGTGGGCGCCATCTCCGCCGCCGATGAGGCTATCGGCAACAAGATCGCCGAGGCGATGGAGGTCGTGGGCAAGGACGGCGTCATCACCGTCGAGGAGTCGCAGACCTTCGGCATCGATATCGATACGGTCGAGGGCATGCAGTTCGACAAGGGCTACATCTCGCCGTACATGATCACCGACCCCGATCGCATGGAAGCCGTGATCGATGATCCGGTGATCCTTATCGCCAACAGCAAGATCGGCAACATCCAGGACCTGCTGCCCGTGCTCGAGAAGGTCATGCAGGCTGGCCGCCAGCTCCTGATCATCTCCGAGGACGTAGAGGGCGAGGCGCTCGCCACGCTCATCGTCAACAAGCTCCGTGGCACGTTCACCTCGGTCGCCGTCAAGGCGCCGGGCTTCGGTGACCGCCGCAAGCGCATGCTCGAGGACATCGCCATCGTCACCGGTGGCCAGGTCATCAGCGAGGAGCTCGGCCACAAGCTCGAGAACGTCACGCTCGAGATGCTCGGTCGTGCCGAGAAGATCAAGGTGACCAAGGACGACACCACGATCATCGGCGGTAAGGGCTCTGAGGAGCAGATCAAGGCCCGCATCAACCAGATCAAGGCTGAGATCGAGAACTCCGACTCCGACTTCGACCGCGAGAAGCTCCAGGAGCGCCTGGCCAAGCTCTCCGGCGGCGTGGCCATCATCAAGGTGGGTGCGGCGACCGAGGTCGAGCTCAAGGAGAAGAAGCACCGCATCGAGGACGCCCTCCAGGCGACCCGCGCGGCCGTTGAAGAGGGCATCGTCGCCGGCGGCGGCGTGGCGCTCACCGACGCGGTCCCGGCGCTCGAGGCGCTCGAGCTTGAGGGTGACATGCAGATCGGTGTCAACATCATCAAGAAGGCGCTCGACGAGCCGCTGAAGCAGATCGCTGCCAACGCAGGCTACGAGGGCTCCGTCGTGGTCGAGAAGGTCAAGGCGCTCGATGCAGGCCAGGGCCTGAACGCCGCCACCGGCGAGTACGGCGACCTGCTCAAGATGGGCGTCATCGACCCGGTGAAGGTCACCCGCACCGCGCTGCAGAACGCGGCGTCGATCGCGGCACTGATCCTCATCACCGAGACCACCGTTTCCGACATCCCCGTCAAGGACGACGCGGCCGCTGCCGCGATGGCCGGCATGGGTGGCGGCATGGGCATGATGTAGGGGCGACCCTGCAGAGTGTGCTCCGAGGGCCCCGGTATTGCGCCGGGGCCCTCGTGCGTTCGGGTCGAGGTCAGGTCGTCGTGGGAGTGTGGAGTCCGTGGAGTACAATGACCGCACTACCTCACGACCCGGGAGCCTGGTATGACGCAGAACGTGCACTTCCTTGCAGAGTGGAACCGCCTCAAGAGCGAACACACCCACGACCGTGATGGCGCCAACAACTACGGCTGCTTCAACGTCGAGGCCTCCCGGTACTGCAACTACGTCTACAACTCGCGCGACTGCATCAGCTGTCACAACTCGGACAGCCTCGTTGAATGCATACAGTGCGTGGACTGTCGCGACTGCGCGTATTGCGTGGGCCTCAATGGCGCCCGCTTCCACATTCTCAACAAGGAGTACACCGAAGAGGAGTACTACGCGAAGCTCCGTGCCTTCGGCATCGAGTGGAAGGTCGAAGCATTCGACCCGCTGGACCCGTACGCCTCGCTGTAGCTCGAGGCCGCGCTACAGCACGCCGATGCCGTCGAGGCCGAATCGCGCTCCCAGGTAGAGCAGGAACGCCCCGCACACTCCCAGGATGACCCTGAACGCCGAGGGTGGGAGCGCGCGCTTCCCGCGCGCGGTGGCGCCGATGACCAGGCCGTACCAGGCAACGTCGGCGAGCTGGTGGCCGATGAAGAACGCGGCCACGCCGAACGGTCCGATCGCCAGACCGTCGGCGGCGAGCTTCACGCCCACGGTCGCCCACCAGAGCGTCCAGTACGGGTTGGAGAGGCTCACGGTGACGCCCTGCAGCACCGGCCCCATGCGCGGCTCCGGGCGCGGCCCCGGCGTGTCCTCGGCAGTCGGACCGCAGAGCGCGTCGGCCACCAGGCGATACCCGAGCCACAACAGGATGGCGCCTCCCACCACGCCCAGGACGCTGCCAACGGCCGGGCGAGCGAGGACCCTCTGAAGGCCGAAGGCGAACCCCACAAGCAGGACGCCTTCGAGGAGGGCGTGTCCCACCAGCATGAGCGCCGCGGAGCCGGGGCCGCGGGTGAGCGTGCGGCTGATGATCACGGTGAGGAACGAGCCCGGCGCCATGGCTCCCGAGAGCCCCACCACGAACGCCGATCCGCCGAGCGCGAGGGCGGCGAGCAACTCCGGACTCATGAGCGTGGTCCGTGGTGCGGAGCTGGGGGTCGGCGCAAACCGCTGGGTCGATGCATGATGGTATAGTATCGCAGCGCATGGCCCGGAATCGGCTGTGCGATCCACTCGGAAGGGGCATCACGTGGCGCTCTCGATCGGTATCGTCGGTCTTCCCAACGTCGGCAAGTCGACGCTGTTCACCGCGCTCACGCGCCGGCAGGTCGATGCAGCGAACTACCCGTTCGCCACCATCGAGCCGAACGTCGGCCTCGTGCCGGTGCCCGACATCCGTCTGGACCGTCTGGCCGAGCTTGTCACGCCGCAGCGGACCGTGCCCGCGACTGTTGAGTTCGTGGACATCGCCGGACTCGTGAAGGGCGCGAGCGAGGGGGAGGGCCTCGGCAACCAGTTCCTCGCGAACATCCGTGAGTGTGACGCCATCGCGGAGGTTGTGCGGTACTTCTCCGACCCCAACGTGATCCACGTGGACGGCAAGGTCGA
>CAZSUO010000003.1:47344-49012 GCA_964610065.1 uncultured Coriobacteriaceae bacterium
CCGACATCGGCAAGCCGCTTGCGGAGATCGACGGGATCGCGCCTGTGCCGATCTGCGCCAAGATCGAATCGGAGATGTCCGAGCTCGAGCCCGCCGAGCTGGCCGAGTACCTCGAGATGGAGGGTCTGGCCGAGCCGGGCCTGAACGCGCTGGTGCGCGAGGCCTACCGGTTACTCGGCCTGCAGTCGTTCTTCACCGCCGGCGTGCAGGAGGTGCGTGCCTGGACGGTGCGCGTGGGTGCGAAGGCCCCCGAAGCCGCTGGCGTGATCCACACCGACTTCGAGCGCGGGTTCATCAAGGCGGAGGTCATCTCGTACGCCGACTACGACGAGCTCGGTAGCGAGGCCGCGGCGCGTGCCGCCGGCAAGCTGCGCGTCGAGGGCAAGGAGTACGTCATGGCCGATGGTGACGTGGTGCACTTCCGCTTCAATGTGTAGCGGGCGCGTACGCTGACCACGCCCGATCGGTGTGCGGTTACCGGAGCGCCTTGTCGATCATCCAGTCATGGAGGTAGGGGAGCGGGCCTGTCCCGCCGATCATCCTGATCGACGCGATCCGCGTCTCGTGATTCTCGATGTACTCCCGCGTGCGCTCGCTGAGGGTACGCGGCTTCACCAGCATCAGCGCTGCGCCGTTCTTCGTGCCGCGCGCGCCTGCAGCCAGGCAGTCGGGGTACGCCTCGCCATTGGCCACGTAGTAGTTGTTGGCCCACGTGTAGAGCCTGCGCAGGACCTCGGCGTTGGTGCCGTACCGGTCGGAACCCGCGAGACGGACCGGCGAGGGCAGGGACGCCATCAGCTCGTCTTCAATCACCCCCGTGCCGCCGATGACGAGTGTGGAGCGCCACTGCTCCGCGTTCGCCTCGGCGAATGTGGCCGTTGCCGTGCCGAGCGTGTTCGGCTCGACCAGGAGGATAGGGATGCGGCGCGCCCCCGCGTACGCCGAGATGCTCACGGCGTCTGCGGGTGAGGTGCCGGTCACCACGCACACGCGGCCGTCGGCCGGGACGCCGACCTCCTCGGCGATGCGCAGTGCGGTCTCGTAGCGGTCGATGCCCTCGATGCGGCGCACGGCCGCGCTGGCGATGCCTGCCGCGCGAGCGGCCGCGGCCGCCACTGAGTCCTCGACGGCGCCGGTCCCCCCGAGCACCACGATCCGCTCGGGTGACAGGCGCGCGAGCTCGGCGGCGGTGGCGGGCGGGAGTGAGGCCGTACGCGTGAGCAGCAGCGGTGCGTCGAGTGAGCGTGAGAGCGGGGCGCTTGCGAGGGCGTCCGGCCAGTTCTCACCGGTCGCGATCAGCACGGTTTCGGCGCCATCGGGCCACCCGTCGCGCGAGAGCTCGGCGGCCGTGGCGTAACGGTCATCACCGGCGATGCGCGGCCAGTACTGCGTGAAGGGCTCGGTCGCCAGGAACTCGTCCACGCCGTCGGCCATGGCACGAGCGAACGTGGCCTGTCCGGTCGCCGACGTGATGTACGCGAGGTCCGAGAGGTTGCTCATGAAGCCGCACTCGGCGAGCATCGCGGGCATGTGTGACCACCGGATCACGTAGAAGCTGGCGGTCTTCGCGCCCCGGTCGGCAAGAGGAACCGATGCTGCGACCTCTTCGTGGACATGCTCGGCCAGCAGAGCGCCGAGGCGGTCTTCCTGGGTGCTGTAGGTCTCATA
>CAZSUO010000003.1:49112-52057 GCA_964610065.1 uncultured Coriobacteriaceae bacterium
CGCAACCGCAACGCGATCTGCAGGTTCACCGTCTTCTCATACACGCCGAGGGTGTGATTGACCGCGCCCGGGTCGCGCCCCCCGTGTCCGGGGTCGATGAAGATATGCGCCGCATGCGCCGCCGGGGCACCGGCGGCCACCGTCAGAGCGGCGGCGAGACACGTGAGGGCGAGGGCCAGGGGCCGGTGGCTACGATGCATGGCTACGGTACGGCCTTTCCTGTCGTGTCCCGGCGTGTTCGGACAGCCGGAATCGGCACGATCCACCGCGATTATAGCGCGGAGTGTTCAACTACTGCTCTCAAACCCCTACAATACGTCTACCGGGGCGGCGGCAGTCGCGCTATCCTATACACTCACTCAGTCACAGCATCCATCAGGCCAGGAGTCGCCCGTATCGTCTACAGGGCTGGACCCTGGTCTTTGTCACATCGGCGAGCGGTGTTCGCGAGGACACCGAACAGGAGAGGCGGCGCACAGCATGGAGATCGAGATCGGACGCGGCAAGACGGCACGGCAGGCTTACGGATTCGACGACATCGCGATCGTGCCGAGCAGGCGCACGCGCGACCCTCGGGACGTGAACATCTCGTGGGAGTTCTCGTACAAGGGCCGTGACTACGCCTTCCCGCTGCCCGTGCTCGCCTCGGCCATGGACGGCGTCGTCGACCCGGCGTTCGCAATCACGCTTGGCAAGCTCGGAGGACTTGCGGTCCTCAACCTTGAGGGTATCCAGACCCGTTACGCGGACCCGGCTCCCCAGCTTGACGCCATCGCGTCGTTCTCGCGCGAAGAGGCGACCCGCAAGATGCAGGAGATCTACGCTGCCGAGGACGTGAAGGCAGAGCTCGTGAAGCAGCGTGTGGCGGAGATCAAGGCAGGCGGTGTGCTGGCGGCGGCGTCGCTCACTCCGCAGAACGTGGAGCGGTTCATCGGCCCGGCGCTCGAGGGCGGGCTCGATATCCTGATCATCCAGGGTACGGTGGTCTCGGCGGAGCACGTGTCAAGCTACGACAAGCCGCTCGACCTGAACGCGTTCATCGCTTCGCTCGACATCCCGGTCATCGTGGGCGGCTGCTGCAGCTACCAGGGCGCGCTGCACCTGATGCGCACCGGCGCCGTGGGCGTGCTTGTGGGTGTGGGTCCCGGCCACGCCTGCACGTCACGTCGCGTGCTCGGCATCGGCGTCCCGCAGTGCACCGCCATCGCGGACGCGGCGGCGGCCCGCATGCGCCACCTCGACGAGACCGGCACCTACTGCCACGTCATCGCCGACGGCGGCATGCGCACCGGTGGCGATCTCGCGAAGGCGATCGCGTGTGGCGCGGACAGCATCATGATCGGCTCCCCGCTCTCGGCTGCCGCCGAGGCGCCCGGTCGCGGCTATCACTGGGGCATGGCGACCTTCCACCCGGATCTGCCGCGCGGTACGCGCGTCTTCGCCGGCCAGAAGGGCACGCTCGAGGAGATCATGACCGGCCCCGCGCACGAGAACGACGGTACGCTCAACCTGTGCGGCGGCCTTCGCACCTCGATGGCAACGTGTGGGTATGAGAACCTCAAGGCTTTCCAGAAGGCAGAAGTCATGGTCGCGCCCGCGCTGCAGACCGAGGGCAAGACCCTCCAGCAGGCGCAGGGCGTGGGCATGGGCCGGTAGGGGCGACGCGTGACTGACTATCACGACCAGCAGCCGACCGTCCTCGTCCTCGACTTCGGCGCGCAGTATGCGCAGCTGATCGCGAGGCGTGTGCGCGAGGCCCGCGTGTACTCGGAGATCGTCCCGCACGACATCAGCGCTGATGAGATCGAGCGTCGCCATCCGGCGGCGCTCATCTTGTCGGGCGGTCCGGCGAGCGTCTACGCGCCCGGCGCTCCGACGATGGATGCCCGCATCTACGACCTCGGCATCCCCGTGCTCGGTTTCTGCTACGGCATGCAGCTCATGGCGCGCGACCTCGGCGGCGATCTGCCGCACACCGACGTGGGCGAGTACGGGTTCGCGGAACTCACGGTGATGGAGCCGGAGTGCCGGTTGCTCGAGGGCGTTCCGGAGAGCTCGCAGTGCTGGATGAGCCATCGCGACAGCGTGGGTACGCCGCCACCGGGATTCTTCGTGACCGCCCGCACGGCGCTGACGCGTGTCGCCGCGATGGAGAATCCCGAGCGTAGGCTCTATGCGACGCAGTTCCATCCCGAGGTGGCTCACACCGCCTTCGGACAGCACATCATCAAGACGTTCCTGCACGAGATCGCGGGCATCCCGCCGGTCTGGACCATGCTCAACATCATCGATGACACCGTCGCCAAGGTGCGCGAGCAGGTGGGGGGCGCCCGTGTGATCTGCGCGCTCTCCGGTGGCGTTGACTCGAGCGTGGTGGCGGCGCTCCTGCATCGCGCCATCGGCGACCAGCTCACCTGCGTCTTCGTGGACCACGGCTTGCTGAGGCTGAACGAGGCCGAGCAGGTGGTGCGCACGTTCCGCGACCAGTTCCACATCGACCTCGTGCACGTGGAGGCCGAGGAGCGGTATCTGTCGCTCCTCGCGGGCGTCACCGATCCCGAGCAGAAACGTCGCATCATCGGCGAGGAGTTCTGGAAGGTCTTCTTCGAAGAAGCCACCAAGCTCGAGGGTGTGAAGTGGCTCGCACAGGGCACGCTCTATCCGGATGTGATTGAGAGCGGGAACAAGACGGCGGCCAAGATCAAGAGCCACCACAACCTCATCCCGTTCCCGGAGGGCGTGCATTTCGATCTGATCGAGCCCCTGAAAGCACTCTTCAAGGATGAGGTGCGAGCGGTGGGGAGCGAGTTGGGGCTTCCCGATGAGATCGTGCACCGTCAGCCGTTCCCGGGCCCCGGGCTTGCCGTACGGATCATCGGCGGGATCACGCACGAGAAGCTGGAGACGCTGCGGAAGGCCGACGCGATCATCCGCGAGGAGATCGG
>CAZSUO010000004.1:0-2520 GCA_964610065.1 uncultured Coriobacteriaceae bacterium
ACCACCGGCACCGTGTCCGCCGCCAGTCCGGCGCGTGAGGTGAAGAACGCGGAGGTGTTCACCTTCCGTGACATCTTCGACCCGCTCCTGAAGCCGATCCCCGAGCCCTCGGCACCCAGCACGACGACACCGAGTGCTACCGACACTGAGACCCCGTACGCGCAGGGCGTGCTCTACCTCGACGGCGTGGTCACCGAGGACGGCGTTCTCAAAGCCGTCCTTCGCTACAACGGGCAGACGTACACCCTCGGCCCGGGTGAGGGTATCCCCGGTACTCCGTGGGAGGTGCTGCGCGTATCCTCCACGAGCGTGACGATGCTCTACGGAGACGTGCAGGTCACGCTGGCCGTGGGCCAGGGCATCACGAAGTAGCGTTTCGCAACCCAGGTATCGTCCGGGCGTCGCGCATGCGGCGCCCGTTGTCGTGTCCGCCTCGGTGGGTACGCTCCGTGTGCGCTAGAATCGCAGGTACCACTTCGAGAGGGGCGACGCGGTGCGGTACACCACAGCGGGCGAATCACATGGTGCGGGTCTCGTAGCGATCATCACGGATGTGCCGGCCGGCATCGAGCTCAGCCGCGAGGCGATCGATGGCGAACTCGCGCGTCGTCAGCGCGGCTACGGGCGCGGTGGCCGGATGGCCATCGAGCAGGACCGCGCCCAGGTGACCGCGGGCGTGCGCTTCGGGCGCACTCTGGGTAGCCCCGTGGCGCTCCTCGTGACCAACCGTGACGCCGAGAACTGGCGCGACGCCATGGACCCATGGGGGAGCAGTGAGGGTGTCGAGCCCGTCACCGCCCCGCGTCCGGGCCACGCCGATCTCGGCGGCGTCCAGCGCACCGGCGCCACCGATGTGCGCGACATCCTCGAGCGCGCGAGCGCCCGTGAGACCGCCGCGCGGGTCGCCGCCGGCGCGATCGCCAGGGCGCTCCTCGCAACCCTCGGCGTATCGGTACGTTCGTGGGTGGAGCGCATCGGCGAAGCTGGCACCGGCCCCCTCGATCCCGCGCAGGCCGACCGTGACGCCGTTGCCGCAAGCGACGTCTCGTGTCCCGATGAGTCCGTGGCCGTCGCTATGCGGACCGCGATCGACCACGCTCGTGAGGAGGGGGAGAGCCTTGGCGGCATCATCGTGGTCTGCGCCGAGGGGCTCGTCCCCGGTGTCGGCGGGTACGCTGAGGCGCGCACTCGCCTGGATGCTCGTCTTGCCGGCGCTGTGATGTCGATCCCCGCCATGAAGGGCGTGGAGTTCGGTGACGGCTTCGCAGTCGGCGCGCGCACGGGCTCGGCGGTCCATGACGAGATCGTGCTCGACGAGCGTGGGCGTGTGCGCCGCGCCACCAATCACTCGGGCGGCATCGATGGCGGCATGACCACCGGTGAGCCGATCATGGTACGCCTGGTGATGAAGCCCATCCCCACGCTGATGCGTCCGCTCAAGACCATCGACATCTCCACCGGCGAGGTGGCCGACGCGGCGCGTGAGCGCTCCGACGTGTGTGCGGTGCCGGCGGCCGCCGTGGTGGCGGAGGCAGAGGTCGCACTCGTCCTCGCCGACGCGTACCAGGACCTGCTGGGTCGCGCGAGCGTCGTTGACATGCAAGGGGCGCTCGCCGCCTATCGGGAGAGGATCGCCTGGTGAGCCACATCTTCCTCACCGGCTTCATGGGCGCGGGCAAGAGCACGGTCGGCCGTATGGTGGCCGAGCGGCTCGGGCGCCCGTTCGTCGATCTCGACTCGCTCATCGAGGAGCGCGAGGCCGCCTCTGTTCCCGAGATCTTCCGCCAGCGCGGCGAAGATGGCTTCCGGCTTGCCGAACACGATGCGCTCGCCGCACTAGGGGCGAGTGCGGACGCGGTGATTGCCACCGGCGGTGGCGTCATCCTTCGCGAGGACAACCGCGTGGTGCTCCGGCAGCTCGGCACCGTCATCTACCTGGCGGTGACTCCCGAGGAGGCGATCGCTCGCCTCGGTGATGCCGCCGACCGCCCCCTGCTCGCAGGCGCCGGTCTCCCGGCCGCGCGCGCCATACTCGACGCCCGGCTGAGTCTCTACACCAGCACTGCCGACCACGTCGTGGATACGGTCGGCCGTGAGGCTGCCGCGGTGGCCGCGGACGTGATCGCGGCTGTTGGCCCGGCATCCGCGCCTGAGGCGATACGGGTGGCGGGCGACGCGGGCGCGGCGTACGAGATAGTAGTCGGGCACGACGTCCTCGACTCGCTCGGCGAGAGGCTCCTCTCGATCGCTGGCGGCGGTACCGTCGCACTCATCTCGGACGAGACCGTATCCGGTCTGTTCGGCGACCGCGCGCGAGCGTCGCTGGAGCGGGCCGGCCACACGGTGACCACCCACGTGGTCGCGCCCGGTGAGCCATCGAAGTCGTGGGCCACGGCGGGGCGCCTGCTCGAGGAGCTGGCTGGCGCGGGTGTCGATCGTGGCTCGTGTGTGGTCGCGCTCGGCGGAGGCGTCGTGGGCGACCTTGCCGGCTTCTGCGCTTCGGTGTACATGCGCGGCATC
>CAZSUO010000004.1:2620-3957 GCA_964610065.1 uncultured Coriobacteriaceae bacterium
GCGTTCAAGGCGAGGGTCGTGAGCGCCGACCTCCGTGAGAGCGACGAGCGCGAGTGCTTGAACCTCGGCCATACCCTCGGACATGCGCTTGAGTCGGTTGCCGGGTACGGCGTGCTTCCGCACGGACTCGCCGTTGCCGAGGGGATGCGGTTCGCCGGGCTGCTTGCGGAGCGGCTTGTGGACGCGTCTCCCCGGTTCAGCAGGCGTGTCGATGCGCTGCTCGATGGCATCGGGGCGTCGCGCAACGACTTCCTCGCCCGGGTACATCCCGTGCTCGAGACCCTCCAGCCGGATGGCCTGCTCCAGGCGATGAAGTCCGACAAGAAGGCGCGGAGTGGAGTGGTGCGTTTCGTGCTCGTGGAGCGTCCGGGCGTGTGGAGCGCGGTCCCGGTCGCCGACGAGGTCGTGACAGAGGCGCTCGGGCAGTGGCGCTCGGCGATCGACACGGAGGTGTGAGGTGCTGCGGATACTCGTGCTGAACGGCCCGAACCTCAACCTGCTCGGCGTTCGCGAGCCCGCTGTGTACGGCGGTGAGACGCTCGACGACATAGAGTCGCTGATCGTGGCGCGCGCGGCGGAGCTTGATATCGAGGTCTCCTTCTTCCAGTCGAACCACGAGGGCGCGCTGATCGACCGCCTGCACGAGGCGATGGGCGCGTGCGACGGGGCCGTGTTCAACCCGGGCGCGTACACGCACTACTCGTATGCGCTTCGAGACGCTGTCGCCGCCACCGGCCTGCCGGTCGTGGAGGTGCACCTGAGCGACATCCATGCCCGCGAACCGTTCCGTGCTGTGAGCGTGATCGAGCCGGTCTGCATCGGCCAGATCTGCGGGCGTGGAGCAGCTTCGTACACCGATGGACTCGAGATGCTGGTACATCACCTGCACAAGGAGGACGAATGAACGTTCAGGGTCGCATCGACGCGCTGCGCCGCCGGATGCGCGATGAGAGCGTTCCCGCCGCGATCATCAGCACGGTCGCCAACCTGCGGTACCTCACCGCGTTCGACGGTGTGATCGATGACGGGATCAACGGCGCCTGCCTCATCACCGATGAGGTCACACGCTTCTACACCGACATGCGTTACGCCGATGCCGCGGCGGCCGCAGCCGCGGGCGGCCCCTGGGAGATCGGCGTCCAGCGCGAGAACCTCTACATCGAGATCTGCGAGGACCTGCACGAGCTCGGCATCGAGTCGCTTGCCCTTGAGTCGTCCGTGCCATACGGCCGGTTCCGTTTCATCTCCGAGCAGTTCCGGGGCGCTGTCCGCGTGACCGACCGACTCGTCGAAACGCTCAGGCAGGTGAAGGAGCCCGAGGAGATCGAGCGCATCGC
>CAZSUO010000004.1:4057-50988 GCA_964610065.1 uncultured Coriobacteriaceae bacterium
GTGGGCGGGTACTGCTCGGATATGACGCGCACCATCTGCGTGGGAGCCGCCTCTGATGAGCAGCGTCGGCTGTACGACGCCGTGCTGGCCGCCAACGAGGCCGGACTTGCGGCGGTACGCGCGGGAGCGCCGTGTGTGGACGTCGATCGCGCCGGACGCGACGTCCTCGAGGCGCGCGGGCTCGGCGACGTGTTCACGCATGGCATCGGCCATGGCGTTGGCCTCGACATCCACGAGATGCCGACGCTCAGCCGCACCAGCACGGACTCGCTCCGCAACCAGGCGTGCGTCACGGTCGAGCCCGGCGTGTATGTCGAAGGCTTCGCGGGTGTTAGAATCGAAGACCTGGTAGTGGTTGAGGAGGGCGGATACCGCCGCCTCACCAACTCCCCGAAGGAACTCATCCAGATCTAGGAAGGCTCACCTCATGGCTGTCTCCACCAACCAGTTCAAGACCGGCATGTGCATCATGTACAACGACAAGATGTGGATCATCGTCGACTTCCAGCACGTCAAGCCGGGCAAGGGCGGCGCGTTCGTGCGCACCAAGCTCAAGGAGCTCAAGACCGGCCGGGTGAACGACATTACCTTCCGCGCCGGCGAGAAGGTCGACGACGTACGCGTCGAGCAGAAGCGCCTCCAGTACCTCTATACCGATGGCGGTTCGTTCCACTTCATGGATACTGAGAGCTACGAGCAGTTCGAGATCAGTGCAGATTTCGTCGGCGACGCGGCGAAGTGGCTCAAGGAGAACGACGAGGTCCAGGTCGTGTACGCCGGTGGCGAGATGATCGGCGTCGAACCGCCGATGTTCGTCGAGCTCCAGGTCACGGATACCGATCCGGGCTTCAAGGGCGACACCGTGCAGGGTGGCACCAAGCCCGCCACGCTCGAGACCGGCGCTGTGGTCCAGGTGCCGATGTTCGTCGAGTCGGGCGACACCCTGAAGATCGATACGCGCGACGGTTCCTATATCACCCGCGTGTAGCCTCCGCTATACTATTCCGACCGCAACCGCCTGTTCGGCGGTGCGCGGTAGTTGAAGCCTACCCACTGAGAGGACGGTGCGATGCGCCCGGTCAAGATCACCGACACGACGCTACGTGACGCCCATCAGTCGTTGTGGGCGACCCGTATGGAGCTCGGCGACATGCTGCCGGTCTTGCCGAAGATGGACAAGGTCGGCTACTGGTCGCTCGAGGTGTGGGGTGGCGCCACGTTCGACGCGGCGCTGCGCTTCCTCGATGAGAACCCCTGGGACCGCCTGCGCATCATCAAGCAGCACTGTCCCAACACCCCGCTCCAGATGCTGCTCCGCGGGCAGAACCTCGTGGGCTACAAGCACTACAGTGACGAGATCGTCGACCGGTTCGTGAAGGCTTCGCATCGCAACGGGATCGATGTCTTCCGAGTCTTCGACGCGCTCAACGACATCCGCAACGTCGCGCCTTCGGCCACGGCCATCAAGGAAGCGGGCGCGCACTTCGAGGGCGCGATCAGCTACACGGTGAGCCCGGTCCATACGCTCGACAGCTACATCCAGTACGCGCTCGAGCTCAAGGAGCTTGGCGCCGACACCATCTGCATCAAAGACATGGCCGGCATGCTCACGCCGTTCCGCACCGAGAAGATGGTTCGCGCCCTCAAGAACGAAGTCGGACTGCCGGTGCATGTCCACTGTCACTACATCGGCGGCATGGCGCCCATGAACTACCTCAAAGCCGCTGAGGCGGGCGCCGACATCATCGACACCGCTGTCGTGGCGCTTGCCTTCGGCAACAGCCAGCCCGCCGTGGAGATGATCGTCGCGGCTCTGAAGGAGAGTCCGTACGACAGTGGGCTCGATCTCGATCTGCTCTTCGAGATCGCCGAGTACTGGGAGAACATCCGTCAGGAGAAAGGCCTCAAGAGAGGCGTCACGTCGCTCCTGCACATGGAGGTGTTCAGCCATCAGGTCCCGGGCGGCATGATGAGCAACTTCATCAGTCAGCTCGAGCTGCAGAACGCCAAATCCCGTCTGCCCGACGTGCTCGCCGAGGTGCCGCGTGTGCGTGCCGAGGTGGGCTACCCGCCGCTCGTGACGCCGATGTCGCAGATCGTGGGTACGCAGGCCGTCATCAACGTGCTCACGGCCAAGCGCTGGTCGGTCGTGCCGCAGGAGATGAAAGACTACGTTCGGGGCCTGTACGGCAAGGCGCCGGGCCCTATGGACGCCGACATCGTTGCCAAGGTGCTTGGCGATGCGGAGCCGCTGCCCGTCGATGTCCGGCCCGGTTCGCTTGTGAAGACGACCTACGACGAGGTTGCCGCCGAGATCGGTGACCTCGCCAAGAACGAGGAAGACGTGCTGATGTACGCGCTCTTCCCCAACGAGGCGCGCGCGTACCTCGAGAAGCACCGTCAGGGTGCCGAGGGCGCCGTGTTCATGACCGGACGTGAGATAGACAGCGCCAGGGAGGACGACGCCGTGAATGTGAACCAGATCGCCGAGCTCGTGAAGCTCATCGAGAGCTCCGATGTGACTGAGATCATCGTTGAGGAGGGTGACCAGCGCATCCAGGTGCGCAAGGGCGGAGTGACCGCCGAGGCCCACGCGCACGCGGCGCACCATGCTCCCGCCCCGGCCCCGGCGCCGGTCGCCCCCGAGTCCCCACAGGTGCTCGACGATGGCGCTCCGGCCGGACGTCCCTCATCGTGGCGGGCGGTCGTCGCACCCATGGTCGGCACGTTCTACGCGGCCGGCTCACCGGGCGCCGCTCCGTACGTCGCGGTGGGTGACACGGTCGCCGAGGGTCAGACGCTCTGCATCCTCGAGGCCATGAAGCTGATGAACGAGATCACCGCCGAAGAGGCCGGCGTCATCCGCGAGGTGGCGGTCACCAACGCATCGCCTGTCGAGTACGGCACCGTGTTGTTCTACTACGAGCCGGTCGCATAGTGGCCGCGATCCAGACTCTGCTCGTCGCGAACCGCGGCGAGGTCGCGCTGCGGGTGGTCCGGGCCTGCAAGGAGATGGGCATCCGGTCTGTCGCCGTGTACTCCGAGGCCGACCGCGACTCGCTGCATGCCCGCATGGCCGATCAGGCCATCTGCATCGGTCCCGCCTCCTCGGCGGCGAGCTACCTCAGTATGCCCAACATCATCGCGGCCGCTCTCACATCGGGCGCCGATGCGGTCCATCCTGGATACGGCTTCCTGGCCGAGAACGCCGCCTTCGCACGCGCGTGCGTGGACTCCGGGCTCGTCTTCGTTGGGCCCTCGGCGGACGCGATCGAGCGCATGGGCGACAAGGCGGTGGCCCGCTCCACGATGATGGCCGCCGGGGTGCCCTGCGTTCCGGGAAGCGATGGAGTGGTGGAGACCGCCGACGAGGCGCTCACCTTTGCGCGGGAGGTCGGCTTCCCGGTGCTCATCAAGGCCTCGGCGGGCGGTGGCGGCAAGGGTATGCGCGTTGCCAACGACGAGACCGAGCTCGTGCACAACTTCACCGCCGCCAAGACCGAGGCGGCGGCCGCCTTCGGCAATGACGCCGTGTATCTCGAGCGCTACCTCAGCCGTCCGCGCCACATCGAGATCCAGGTGCTCGCTGACACCCACGGCAACGCCGTGTACCTCTACGAGCGCGACTGCTCGGTGCAGCGGCGCCACCAGAAGCTCATCGAGGAGGCGCCGAGTCCCGCGCTCACACCGGAGCTGCGCGCCGCCATGGGTGAAGCCGCGCTCAAGGCGGTGCGTGCGGTCGACTATGTGAACGCGGGGACCGTGGAGTTCCTGCTCGACACCGACGGCAGCTTCTACTTCATGGAGATGAACACGCGCGTGCAGGTGGAGCATCCGGTCACCGAGCAGGTCACCGGTGTGGACATCATCAAGGAGCAGATCCGTATCGCGTCCGGCGAGCGCATGAAGCACGCCACGCAGGACGACGTCGTGCTCCGCGGCCACGCGATCGAGTTCCGCATCAACGCCGAGGACCCGCTCCACAACTTCCGCCCGCATCCGGGGCGCGTCGAGGTCTTCAATCCGCCGGGTGGCTTCGGCGTGCGCTTCGATAGCCACGTCTATGGAGGTTACACCGTGCCGCAGCACTACGACTCGCTGCTCGCCAAGCTCATCGTGTGGGGCGAGACCCGCGAGGAGGCGGTGGCCCGCGCGCGGCGTGCGCTCGACGAGTTCATCGTCGTGGGCATCCCCACGACCATCCCGTTCCATCAGTTCGTGGTGGAGGAGCCGCATTTCGCCCGCGGTGAGGTCTATACTGACTACGTCGAACAGCACGTTCCGCAGGATGCACTGATCCGGTTCGCCACCGGCGCACCTTCGGCGAAGGAGGGCAAGGATGACTGAGGAGATCACATTGGACGGCATCGGGGTCGCCCCCGGCGTCCTTGAGACCATCGCGCAGGTGTCCGCCCAGTCGGTGGACGGCGTGGCGGCCATCGTGGCATCGAGCGCCGGCCTGGCCGGCCTGGTGCCGAAGGGTCCCGCACGCGGCGTGATCGTCGAGGTGGGCGAGGACGGAGCGCTCACCGCGTCGCTCCACATCAGCGCCACCTACGGACGTCCGCTCCGCGAAGTCGCTACCGACGTCCAGCGTGCGGTCACTGACGCCCTGCTCACGCACACCGGTCAGACGGTGGCCTCGGTCGATGTGTTCGTCGACGGCGTCGTCTTCCCCGAGCAGTGACGGCGCGCATGAGGCGGCACGGTTAGACGATGCTTGAGAGAACCCGCGCACGCCGCCAGGCGCTGCAGATGCTGTATCAACGCGAGATCACCGGTCAGGACGTCCGGACGATCATCGACACCCGCGCGTACAACGACGAGGATGGTGAGCCGTCCGAGTACTCGCGCGAGCTCGCCCTCGGCACCGAGTCGTACCAAGACGTCATCGACGCCGAGATCGAGGCGACTTCGCAGCACTGGTCGCTGATGCGTATGCCGTTCGTTGATCGCAACATCCTGCGTCTCGCGGTCTACGAGATCGTCTATGAAGACGGCATGCCCGCGTCGGTGGCCATCAACGAGGCGGTCGAACTCGCCAAGGCATATGGCGGCGACGACTCACCCAAGTTCGTGAACGGCGTGCTCGGCCGTATCGCCGAGCTCCGTGGTGCGGCCGTGGATGCCGCCGCGGCCGAGGGTGAATCGGTCGCGCCCGGGAGTGACGCGATCGACAGGGAAGGGGCCTGACCGGCGATGGCCGATGAGAAGTACACGTTCGAGACCGCCCGGATCAGACTCGAGGAGATCGCTGCCGAGGCCCGGAAGAAGGACACCTCGCTCGAGAAGAGCCTCGATCTGCTTGAAGAGGGCGTGAGGCTGGCCAACATCTGCACGGAGCTCGTCGATCACACCGACATGAGCGCGCCGCAGGAGGTCACGGCCGGTCCGGGGGATGAGCTTGCTGCTGACACCGAAGCAGCCTTGGCAGAGGATATCGCTGGCGGCAACGCCGCGCAGGCAGGTGAGAACGGCCTCGTTGCCGAAGAAGCAGCTGTAGACACAGCGGAGGCCGGCGACGAAGTCGACGAAGAGTACGACGACGAAGACGAGCCGTCGGACGCGTCATCGGCCGAGTGACCGGGCGGTCACGGACCGGTGTCGCGCGTGAGACCGTGCCGAATGCCGGGTGATACGATGAGCGTTCAGAGCGTCACGAAGCGGCCCCAGCACCGGGAGCGTGCCTGACCAGTGTCAGATACACCGATCCTCGATTCGATCACAGAGCCCTCGGCGCTGAAGGCCCTGGGTCATGACGACCTCCTGCAGCTCGCTGCGGAGATCCGGGCCACCCTTATCGAAACGGTCTCGGAGACAGGCGGTCATCTGGCGCCCAACCTCGGTGTCGTGGAGCTCACGCTCGGCCTGCACCGCGCGCTGGACTGCCCGCGCGACCGCATCGTGTGGGATGTGGGTCACCAGGCGTACGTCCACAAGCTCGTGACCGGGCGTCGTGAGGCGTTCTCCACGCTTCGTACGTACGGCGGCGTATGCGGCTTCCCCAAGCGCACGGAGAGCCCGTGCGATGTGCACGACGCGGGGCATGCGAGCAACTCGATCTCCGTCGCACTCGGGCTGGCGGCCGCCCGCGATCTGCGTGGTACCGACGAGACCATCGTGGCGGTCATCGGCGACGGCTCGCTCACCGGCGGCATGGCGTTCGAGGCGCTCGACCACGCGGGTCACCTCGGCACACCGCTGATCGTGCTCCTGAACGACAACGAGATGTCCATCGCCCCGAACGTGGGCGCGCTCTCGAGTTATCTCGCCCGCGTGCGTCTCGACCGCCGGTACCGCCGGCTGCGTGATGATGTCGAGTCGGCGCTGGCGCGCACGAAGGTGGGCGCGGCGATGGTCGCGGCTGGCGAGGCCGCCAAGGAGTCGGTCAAGCAGCTGATCGTGCCGGGCATGCTCTTCGAGGAGCTCGGCATCCAGTACATCGGCCCCATCGATGGTCACGACGTGGCACAGGTCCAGAACGCTATCACGTGGGCCAAGAGCGCGGACGGACCTGTGATCGTGCATGCCGTGACACGCAAGGGTATGGGCTACACGCACGCCGAGGACCGTCCCGACGAGTTCCACGGGCTCGGGCCGTTCTCGGTGGAGACCGGCAAGGCCAATGGCAGCGGCCCGAAGCCGCTGAGCTACACCGAGGTCTTCAGCGAGGCGGTCGTGGCCGAGGCCGAGCGCGATGAGCGGGTGGTCGCGATCACCGCGGCGATGCCCGCGGGCACCGGTCTCACGCGGTTCGCCGAGCGGTTCCCCGACCGCTTCTTCGATGTGGGCATTGCCGAGCAGCACGCGGTGGGCCTGGCGGCCGGACTAGCGCACGGCGGACAGGTGCCGGTGGTGGCCATCTACTCCACGTTCCTTCAGCGTGCTTACGACCAGGTGATCATGGACGCGGTGCTGCAGGGGCTGCACGTGGTCTTCTGCCTCGACCGTGCGGGCCTCGTGGGCGAGGACGGCCCCACGCATCACGGCGTCTTCGATCTCACCTATCTGCGGGCGATTCCCGGGCTTCAGGTGATGGCGCCGGCTGACGAAGCCGAACTCGTGCACATGCTGCGCACGGCCATCGAGGCCGACGGTCCGGTAGCGATACGCTATCCGCGTGGCTCCGGCAGGGGCGTTGCGATGCCTTCCGAGCCGCAGGTGCTCGCGCCCGGCGTATCGGAGCGACGACGTGACGGCGCCGACGTGGCGCTGCTGGCGGTGGGCCGGATGGTGGGTGTCGCCCAGGATGCGGCCGAGCTGCTCGCCGAGCGGGGCGTTGATGCCGGTGTGGTCAATATGCGATGGGTGAAGCCGGTCGATCGGAACGCGATCCTCGAGGCCGCTGGTACGGCGCTCATCGTCACCCTGGAGGAGAACACCGGAGAGGGTGGCTTTGGGGCGGCGGTCATGGAGGTGCTCGCTGACGCCGATGTCACGGCACCCGTGCTTCGCATCGCCGTTCCCGACTGCTTCGTGACCCACGGTAAGACCGAGGTGCTGCTCGAGGAGATCGGGCTCACGTCCGGCCAGGTGTGCGAGCGGGTGCTTTCCAGGCTCGCGGAAACCGCCGAAGCGAAGGGTGTGGCCGCTGATGGCAGCGCGCAGGCTCGACGTCGAGCTCGTTGAGAGGGGCCTCGCCCCTTCGCGGGAACAAGCACGCGGGTCCATTCTTGCCGGTGATGTGACGGTCGATGGCGTGGTTCTCACCAAGGCCGGCGCGGCGGTGAGCGACGAGAGTGAGATCCTGGTCGCTGAACGTCAGCGCTACGTGTCGCGTGGTGGACACAAGCTCGCCGGAGCGCTCGATACGTTCGGCATCGACCCCGGAGGCGCCAACGCGATCGACGTCGGCGCCTCGACAGGCGGATTCACGGACTGCTTGCTGCAGCGGGGGGCACTCGCCGTCACCGCGCTCGATGTCGGTTACGGGCAGCTTGCATGGGGTCTGCGCAACGACCCTCGCGTGCGGGTGTTCGAGCGCACCAACATCCGGACCGCGGACTCCGAGAGCCTTGGCGGTCCGTTCGACCTTGCGGTGATCGACGTCTCGTTCATCGGCCTCGCGAAGGTGCTGCCCGCCGTGCGTCCACTCATGCGTGACGGAGCGGACTGCTTGGCTCTGGTTAAGCCCCAGTTTGAAGCTGGTAAAGGCCGAATCGGTAAGAAGGGTGTGGTGCGCGACCCTCTCGTGCACCGTGATGTCCTCGAAACGGTCGTCCGCTCGGCGATGGACGAAGGCTGGGCGACGAAGGCGCTCACGTTCTCGCCGATTACCGGCCCGGAGGGTAACATCGAGTTCTGGGCATGGCTGTCATGTGGCGGCGATACGGTCGCCGTGGACGTTCTGGCTGTTGTCGACGCGGCGCATGCCGCACTGGGAGGTTAGCGTGCGGGTCCTGCTGGTTCCCAATCCTATGAACCCTCGCGCCGTGGCCGCTGCCGGTGAGATCACGGGGTATCTCACCAGCGCCGGGTACGCCCCGGTGATGATCGCCGAGGACGCCGCGCGCTGCAGGCTCGGCGACATCGGGGTTGCACGCGCCGACATCGGCGAGCCCGAGCTTGTCGTCGCGCTTGGGGGCGACGGTACGATCCTCAAGGCGGTGCACATCCTCGGTGACATCGACGCGCCGATCCTGGGCGTCAACCTCGGCAGGCTCGGCTTCATGTCGGGCGCGAGCGGCGACGACCTGCTCGAGGCGGTCTCCTCCGCACTGGCCGGAGAGGCGCGTATCGAGTGCCGTCAGACGATCGAGGCGTCGGTAGTGGCTGGTGGCCGTGTCGCCGGTGGCTATCGTGCGCTCAATGAGGTGTTCGTTGGCCGCGGCGCGGTCTCACGCGCCATCGAGCTCGAGGTGGTCGTGAACGACACGGTCGTGAACCGCTTCTTGTGCGATGGCGTGGTCGTGGCGACCCCTACCGGCTCCACCGCGTACGCGCTCTCGGCGGGCGGTCCGGTGGTGGCGCCGGGCGTGCGCGGTATCGTAGTGGTCCCACTGGCCCCGCACGCGATCGGCACGCGTCCGATGGTGCTGGCGCCGGGTGACACCCTCACCCTGCGGTGCCCGAGCATCGCGCGCGCCGATGCCTGCGTCACGGTGGACGGCGATCACGTGCCGTGCCGCACCGCGCTCGACAGCGTCACCATCACCGTGAGCGACCACGATGTCCGTCTCATGCAGCTCGACGGCCGTGACTTCTACTCCACGCTGGCCACCACGTTCCTCGGGGCATGACCGTGTTAGCCGAGCTGCACGTGCGCGATCTCGCACTCATCGACGAGGTCTGGCTCGAGTTCGAGCCCGGGTTCACGGTGCTCTCCGGAGAGACCGGCGCTGGCAAGACCGTGCTCGTCTCGGCCCTGAAGCTCCTGCTCGGCGAGCGCGCCGATTCGACGATGGTGCGACAGGGGGCCGACGAGGCGCTGGTGGAAGGCCGGTTCGTTGTTGATGGCGCCGACGTGCTCGTACGTCGCCGGGTGTCCGCCGAAGGACGGTCACGCTGCACGATCGATGGGGAGATGGCCACCGTGACGATGCTCGCGGATCTCCTCGGCCCCTCTGTGGATCTCCACGGCCAGCACGAGCATCAGGCGCTGCTGTCGCCCTCGCGCCATGTCGGGTATCTCGACCGATTCGTCGGCGAGGCGGCGGGCGAGGCGATAGACAGGTATCGCGAAGCGTGGGCTGGCTACCGTGCGGCACGCGAGCGGCTCGCGGAGCTTGAGGCCGCACTGGACGATCGTGAGCAGCGGCTCGACAGGCTCCGGTTCGTCGTCGGCGACATAGAGACCGTCGACCCCCGTGTGGGGGAAGACGTCGAACTCATGGCGATGCTGCCGAGGCTCCGTCACGGTGAGCGTCTCGCCGAGGCGGCGAACGCCGCGTGGGCAGCCCTCAAAGACGAGGAGGGGGCCTCAGACGGCGTGTCGCGGGCCCTTCAGGCGCTCGGCACCGCACGCGGCCTTGATGGGGCGTTCGATGCCTTCGCCGAGACCGCTACCCGCCTCGACATCGAGTTGCAGGAGCTCGGCTCGGCGATCCTTGCGTATGCGGAGACCATCGAGCACGACCCCGCGGCACTGGATACCACCGAGTCGCGGCTACACCAGATCGAAGGCCTCGTGCGGAAATACGGTGGTACGGTCGACGCCGTGCTTGCAACGCGCGCCGCGGCCGTGGAGGAGCTCGCGGTCCTGGATGCCGGTGAGGCGGGTCTGGCCGGCGCCCGTGATGCGGTGCAGAAGGCCGCGCAGGTACTCCGTGACGCGGGGGAGGCTCTGATCGCCGTGCGTGACAGCGCGGTGGCCTCGTTCCAGGAGGACTTGCGCGAGGCGGCGGCTGACCTGGCGCTTTCGGGGGCGTCGTTCGTTGTCGCACGCTCCATGCTGCCATTTGAATCGTGGACCGGAGAGGGCCCGGAACGCGTGGAGTTCCTCTTCGCACCCGGTGTGGGCGAGGAGCCTCGGCCACTGGCCCGTATCGCCTCGGGGGGCGAGGTCTCGCGTGTGATGCTGGCGCTCAAAGGCGTTCTTGGTGATGCGGATGCCGTACCCGTGCTCGTGTTCGACGAGGTCGACGCCGGTATCGGGGGCGCCACCGCGCTGGCGGTTGGCGAGCGCCTCGCCCGGCTTGGCGAGCGTCACCAGGTGCTGGCCATCACCCACCTCGCGCAGGTGGCGGCGGCGGCGGACCACCACGTGGTCGTCGCGAAAGGCGAGCGCGATGGCAGATCGGTCACGAACGTCAGTCCGGTAACGGGTGAGGACCGTGTGGCCGAGGTGGCGCGTATGCTATCAGGAGGGGCCTCGGAAGCAGGCATCGCGCACGCGCGCGAGCTGCTGGCCCGGCCTCCCCGGTAGCGGGGTGAGAGGGTAGTCGCACATGCACATCTACGGTACCGCCCGGCTCGATCGCCGAACGAAGGATCTCGTGAAGCGGTTGGAGCACGGTGACATAGCGATCATCGACCACAAGGACATGGACCGCCTCAGTGCGGAGTCGATGCTCGAGACCGGCGTCGATCTTGTCATCAACGCCTCTCCGTCGATATCCGGCACCTATCCCAACCTCGGCCCGCTGCTGCTGCTGCGAGGTGGTGTCGAGATCCTGGACGCCGTTGGTCCGGGGATCTTCGACAAGGTCAAGGAGGGCGACCGGATCGAAGTGTCGCGTGGTGAGGTGTTCGCGGGTGGCGAGGTCATCGCGCGAGGTACGCGACTGACGATCGACTCGGTCGAGAAGTCGATGGAGGATGCGACCGGCCGACTCGACGAGCAGCTGGACGCGTTCGCTCGCAACACCATCGAGTTCATCGACAAGGAGCGCGAGCTCCTGACCGGCCCGGTTGCCGTTCCACACCTGAGCACGTCGCTCGAAGGGCGCCACGCGCTTGTCGTGGTGCGCGGGTACGACTACAAGGAGGACCTCCGCACGCTGCTGCCCTACATCCGTGAGATGCGACCGGTCCTCATCGGTGTGGATGGGGGCGCCGACGCGCTCATGGACGCGGGCTTCAAACCCGACATCATCATCGGCGACATGGACTCGGTGAGTGACTCCGCGCTTCGCAAGGCGCGCGATCTCATCATCCATGCCTATCCCGACGGACGCTGCCCCGGCCGCGAGCGCGTGTCTGAGCTCGGGCTCACCGGCACCGAGTGGCGCAGCCCGGGCATGAGTGAAGACCTGGCGCTCATGCTCGCCAGTGAGCTCGGCGCCGAGCTGATCGTGGCGGTCGGTACACACTGGAATCTGCTCGAGCAGCTGGATAAGGGCCGCAAGGGGATGGCGTCGACCTTCCTCGTGCGGTTGCGCGTTGGTCCACGGCTGGTGGACGCGAAGGGCGTGAGCCGGCTGTATCGCGCCTCTGTCAGCCCGATGCAGATGATCGCGCTCGTGGTCGCGGGTCTCGCGCTCCTGTCCGTGGTGATCGTGATCTCACTGCCCGCACGATCGTTCCTCAACCTGATACTGCTGCAACTCCGCACGCTCATCGGACTCTAGGGGGTCTTTGACGATGTACAACCTGCGCTATCACATCGCATCGCTGGTGGCGGTGTTCTTCGCCCTGGCCGTCGGACTCCTGCTCGGGACCGTTGTCGCCGAACGGGGGATGCTGGATGACCAGGGCGTTGCGCTTGTGCAGGGTCTCCAGACGCGGTTCGATGAGATCTCTGCCAAGAACGAGGAGCTCGAGGCCGGGCTCGAGCGTGACCGGGCGTTTGCGGCCGATGTCGTCGGCCCCCTCACGGCCGAGAAGCTCAGCGGGATGAACATCGCTGTCGTCGCGCCTCCCGATGGCGCGGACACCGTCGAGGCGGCACGGGCGGCTATCGAGCAGGCCGGAGGCACCGTGATCACGGTGACGCTCGGCACGCCGGCGCTCGGCCTCGAGCAAGCCGAGCCTGAGGGGCTCGCCGGGTTCCTGCAGCTGCTGAACGTTGAGATCGCCTCGCCGGGCGAGGAGCTTGTCAGCCAGGTTGCCGATGCCCTTTCGGCCGAGTGGCGCGCGGGGGATGCGCGGCCGCTGACCGAACTGCTCGTGACGAACGGGTTGATGGCCGTGGAGAGTGCCGCGGGCACCGCAACGATCGATGCGGTGGTGGTCGCGGGCGGCGAGGACGGGACGTGTGACCCGGTCGCCCGCGCCCTTGCGCAGCGATTCGCCGATGACGAAGCACGCGCGGTCGGTGTCGAGTTGAGTCTCAGGGAGGATGGCGTCGCAGCTGTGTGCAGCGGTGACGGGCTTCCCGCGGTCGATCACCTGGCGATGCCGCAGGGCAGGTACTCGTTCATCGCGGTCCTCGCCGGTCTCGCAGATGGCTACTATGGCACCGGTGAGGGTGCCGACGGTTTCTACCCGCCGATGACGCCGTAGCCGGAGCAGTCGGCGTCTCTAGAGATCGGCGCCCCTCCAGAGCCGCCAGAGAGCGCCGGCGACTTGCAGGAACTGACGCCCGCGGTGCCTGAACCCCGCGAGGTCACGTCCGGTGGCCGCGTGCGTCATCTCGGTGGGTACCTCGGCGATACGCATGCCCCCCCGCGCCGCCCGGACGGTCAGCGCGACCTCCACGCCGTAACCTCGTGCGAACGGGGTGGCTGCCGCCCACGCGGCGCGGTTCAGGGCCCGTTGACCCGATAGGGGGGCGATCGGCTCGTACCCCGAGAGCGCCTTGATGCCGGCGCGCGCGAGGCCCTTCACCAGGCCGATGCCGCCCGAGCCGGCGGGACGAGGGAGCGTGGCGATCGTCATGTCGGCGGACCCGTCAGCCACAGGACCCAGCAGCACGCCCGCCTGTCCGGCGGTCTCACCCAGGTCCCCGTCGAGCAGCAGGACGATGTCCGCGTCCCCGGCCACCGAGTCGAGTCCGGCCTGCAGTGCACCGCCCTTGCCGAGGTTCGTCTTGAGCGCGAGGACCTCGGCCCCGGCGTCGCGCGCCAGAGCCGCCGTGCCGTCCGACGACGCATCGTCGATCACCAGCACGCGATCGATCCCGGGTACCGCGAGCGCCGCTGTGACGGTCGCGGTGATACGCTCGGCTTCGTTGTGCGCTGGGATGAGTGCGATCACGCTCACGGGCGGCTTCTCCGTCTCTTCAGGCGACGCATGATCGGCGCGGTGACATCCGCGAGCCCCGGGACCCGGAGGGCGATCATCGCGCCGTAAGCCACGGCCAGGCCGAGGACTCCAGCGATGGTCAGTTGGATGAGGAAGCCACCCGGGAGCGCAAGAACGGGTTCGACTATCCGGGCGGCGACCCACGCCACGAGTGCACCGGCGGCCGAGGCCGCACCAACGAGGACGAACGTGGTGAGCAGCGTTCGCCCATCGAACGGCCCGAGTCGGCGTCGCAGGATCACGAGCAGGATCGCGCTGTGCACGAGGTAGAAGATGCCGTCAGCGATCGGGATGCCGATGATGCCGAGCCCGGGCCATGCGCCCGCGCCGGTCGCCAGGACCACGTACAACACCACGTGAACCGCGGTAGCGCCGATGTTCGTGAGCATCGGGGTCTTGGTGTCCTGGAGTGAGTAGAACGACTTGAGCACGTACATGTACCCCGCGAAGAACACGAGTGCCAGCGCCCACCACATGAGAACGTCGGCAACGACCGGCACGTCGGATGCGGTGAACCGGCCGGCCTGATACATGGTGATGATCGGCGTGGCAAGCGTGGCCATCAGCGCCGCGAGCGGCATGATGAGCACCATCGTCGAGCGCAGTCCCCGGCTGAACATCGTCTTGAACCCCTGTGTATCCGAGGCGTTCGCGCGCTCGGTGAGCTCAGGGAAGATCGCCGTTGCAAGGGCCACTGCGAAGATGCCGTACGGGAGCTGGTAGAACTGCCATGCGTACCGCAGAGCCGCCTGGCCTCCCGGTCCCGTCGCGAGCGCGATGTTGTTGCGGAAGGTCACGGCCGCCATGTTTGTGATCACGTAGATGAGCGTTGGCACCATCTTCACGCCGACCGTGCGCAGCGCCGGGTGGCGCCAGTCGATCCTCGGCGTGTACCGACCGCCGAGCTTGAGGATGCTCGGTATCTGGACGACCGCCATCGCCACGACACCCAGTGTCGTGCCCACTGCGAGGCCCTTGAGCGCCAGCTGCGGGTCGCTTTCGCGGAACGGCACGTAGAAGCCGAGCAGCGTGATGGTGACCACGATGTTGTTGAAGATCGGCGCAACCGCGGGTGCAAGGAACTTCCGGTAGGAGTTCAGCACTCCGGCGAAGACGAGCTGGGCGCCGTAGAAGACGATCTGCACCGCGAAGAAGCGGAAGAACCACGTGGCGAGCTCGGCTTGCTCCGCGGAGATGGTGAGCGTCTGCAGACGTACGAGCGGGCCAGGCCACACCGTCGCGATCAGCGCCACGGCGCCGAGGGTGAGCACGATGATGTTGAGGACGTAGCTGGCGAACCGCCATGCGTCCTCCTCGCCATCCTTCCGCATCCGTTCCATGAACAGCGGGATGAACACGCTCGAGAGCACGCCGCCGGCTAGAAGCTCGAACACCATGTTCGGCAGGTTGTTCGCGATGTCGTACGAGTCCGCGATGGCGGTGAGGCCGAGTGCAAAGGCCATCGCCCACGTGCGGACGAATCCCGTGAGGCGCGAGACGAGCGTCGATGTGGACATCAGCGCCGTCGATCGCGCTATCGATGGTTGAGCGATGGTTCCTCCTCGGTGGCGTTCGATCTCGGCCAAGTGTAGCCGACGACAGGGTGTTACCGTACCGGTGTCACGTTTCGGTATACTGGGCGACGGGCACTCAGAACCGGGTCGGCCTGCGGTTCGATTCGCTCACGTCCCCTTGATTCTTCACACGCTTTGCCATGCCCGAATCGATCGCCGAGGAGACGCAATGAGACGACCGGGACGCGTGCTTGTCACCGCGCTTCTCGCGCTTCTCCTGGCGACCAGCGTCCCGGCGAGCGCGACCACGTTGCCTGTACCCGCCACGGGCACGGTCATCATCGTGCTGGCCCCGTACCTCACGTGGAGCGACATCACCGAGGGCGGCATGCCCAACACCCGCGCGATGGCCGAGGCCGGTGCTGTCGCCAACATGAACATCCGCAGCAGCGCTCGTTACTCGCGCAACCTCACTCCCGAGCACATCGCGCTCACCATGTCGGCCGGGGCTCCGATGGCGTTCGACGCGGGGGCCCCGGCAGCTTACAGCCCGTCGGTCGCGCATGGCTCCGGGACCGTAGCGGAAGCGTTCCAGCGCTCGATGGGCGTGTCGGCGGGCTCGGCGGCGATCGTCTACCTCGGCCTGCCGCGTATCCTGCGTGCCAACGACAGTCAGACGCTGGAGGGAATACCGGGCGCGCTCGGGCAGTCGGTGCACGACGCTGGCGGGGAGACCGCCGCTCTCGGCAACTCAGACGGCGGCGTCATCGCGGGTGAGCCCATACGGAGTCGTCCGGCGGCGGTGCTTGCCATGGATACCAGCGGTCTCGTGAAGCGCGGCGATGTCTCGGCCGGGCTCACCGAAGAGGACCTGGACGCGCCGTTCGGCATTCGGACCGATGTCGATCGTCTCGACTCCGCTTACCAGAAGGTGCTCCGCCAGATCGCCGTCGGCGGTGGTCCGGGGCTCGTTGTCATAGACACCGGTGACGGCGAGCGTGCGTATCGATACGCGCCCGACGCCGCTCCTGAGGTCGCGGAGCGTCACCTCGCCGAGGCCGCCAGAACCGTCGACCGGATCGTGGGTGTTGTGCGCGAGAGCGCGCCCGATGATGCGGTCATCATGCTGGTGTCGAACGGACAGGCCCGTCCTGCGAGCGGCCCGAGCGGCTTCGGTCCGACTATCGTGAGCGGCCCCGGGTTCGAAGGCGGACTCGTCTCGTCACCGTCGACCCACCGGGCCGGGCTCATGACAGACCTCGACGTCGCCGCGTCGGCGCTCGCGCTCCTGGGTGTCGACCGCCCGGTGTCCGTTCGCGGTAACGCGGTCGTGCAGGACGGGCCGGGCGAGGACCTCGCGTCACGAGTGGATCGCCTTCAGGCGATGAACGACACCGCGGTGGGTGTGGACACCGTACGGCTTCCGATCCAGACCGGGTACATCGCGGTCACCGTGCTCGCGCTGATCGCATGTGCTCTGTTGCTCGGACGGATGCGACGGGCTCATGAGTCGTGGGGCAAGCATGTGAACGGCGGATTCCGTCACCTGATCATGCTGCTGCTCTCGATGCCGCTGGCGGCGACACTGATGTATCTCGTCGTGCCGTATCCCGACTCGTCGGCGATGGTGGTCGTGGTGTTCCTGGGAATGACGCTGCTCGTGTGGGCGGCAAGCTCCCTGATCGAGCGGTGGCAGGGATCGGCGATCGCGCTTGCGGCGCTCGGGCTTGGCACGGCGACCGTGTTGCTCGTCGACCAGCTTCTTGGCGCGCCGCTGTCGTTCTCGGGCTTGTTCAGCTACTCGCCGCTTCTGGGCGCCCGCTACTACGGCATCGGGAACGAGGGGGCGAGCATCGTGGTCGGTGCTGCGCTGGCGGGTCTCGCACTCCTTGCCGATGCACGGCGTGACGCTCCATGGGTCGGCCACCTGCGTGCGTGGGGTCCGGCACTGGCCGGCCTTGCCGTCGTGGTCATCACAGCGGCGCCGTTCCTTGGCGCGAACATCGGCGTCATCGCATGGGGCACGGCGGCCTTTGGCATCATGTGGCTGTATCTGACCGGACGCAGGATGACTCCCGGGTGGTTCATCCTGGGCATCGCGATCGTCGCGGCGTTCGTGGTCGCGTTCTCGCTCTACGACCTCGCCGGGAGCGGGACGCAGACGCATCTCGGGCGCGCGTGGGAGAGCGCCGACAGCGGCGGCCTGATCGAGCTGTGGCGCATCGTCGTGCGTAAGGCCGAGACGAACTGGCGCGTACTGAGGGCCACCAACTGGTCGATCCTCATGATCGCCATCCTCGGATTCCTCGCGTACATGCGCTGGCGTCCGCATGGTGTGTTCGCGGAAACGCTCGACGCGTATCCCGCTTTCGGGATCGCCATGAGCGCGGCGCTATGGGGAAGCCTTGTGGGGTATTTCACCGAGGACTCGGGCATCGTGATCCCCGCGCTCGTCATGCTGTACATCACAGCGAGCCTGCTCTATCTGATGTTGTCGGCTCCACCAGGAGAACCGGAGGTACCCGCATGAACGAGTCGGTCGCGTACGCGGTCGCCGCGGCGGCCTGCCTGACCGCGGGCTGGTTCGTGCCAGCGCTGGCAATGCGGGCGCTGGCGCCCGCATTGGGTTCGTCGCTGCTTGAGGCCACGAACTACCGCGGCAGGCGCGTCTTCCTCGGCCTCGGGCTTGTGTGGGTCGTGTGGGTGATCTCGCTCATGGTGGCGAGCACCGCGTTCGACGTGGTTCGCGCGCTGACCGGCTTGCGGTCCGACGGGTATACCGTGGCGCTCTTCGAGGGGCCGCTCACGCTGCCGCTGTACGGAGTGCCGCTGATGCTCGTGGGCATCTCGGTCATCCTCGGGCTGGTCGATGACCTGTTCGGCACAGGCGGTGACAAGGGCTTCCGCGGTCATGTGTCCGCGCTCGCCTCCGGTCGCCTCACCACCGGCGGCCTCAAGGCTCTCGGCATCGGTGCGATCTCGGCCGTGTACGCGTGGCATATCGCGCAGGGTCGTTCAGCGGCGTCCTCGGGGTGGATGGAGACCGTCGGCACGTGGGTGCTCGCCACGCTCGTGATCGCCCTGAGTGCGAACTTCGTGAACCTGATGGACCTCCGGCCAGGCCGCGCGCTCAAGACGTACAGCCTGCTCGCCGTCATCGCGGCACCATTGTTCGTGGTCGACGCGTCCCGCGCGTTCAGCGTCTACGCATCGTCGCTTGCCGAGGTCGGTGTGGCACCGTGGTCGCCCTCGGATACCCTCCTTGCGTCACTTCTGATGCTGCTGGTGCTTCTCGGTCCGGTCGCCGCGGTCTGGCGGTTCGATCTCGGGGAGCGGGGGATGCTCGGCGACGCAGGTAGCAACGCCATGGGTGCTATCGTCGGCTACCTGCTGGCGTCCTCGCTGCCACTGGAGTGGCTGGCCGTTGCGGCCGCGACGCTCCTCTTCCTGAACGTGCTCTCCGAGCGGGTGTCGTTCACCGCGGTCATAGAACGCGTTCCCCCTCTGCGTGCGCTGGACGCGGTCGGCAGGAGTGCGCTGCCCCCCAGTGATGACGCAGAGCGTGACGCCTTACAGGATTAGTAGCGTGGTATCGGGCTGTCGGAGCGGTAGAGTAGGATTGGTACGTTCACGGGCGAGAGGACTGGGGCAGCGCGCATGACAAAGCACATCTTCGTGACCGGAGGCGTGGTTTCCGGACTTGGCAAGGGCATCACGGCCGCCTCGCTCGGCAGGCTGCTCAAGGGGCGGGGCCTGAAGATCACCATCCAGAAGCTCGATCCGTACCTGAATGTCGACCCCGGCACCATGAGTCCGTTCCAGCACGGTGAGGTCTTCGTGACCGACGACGGCGGCGAGACCGACCTCGACCTGGGTCACTACGAGCGGTTCATCGACGAGTCCCTCACGCGTGACTGCAGCGTCACCGCTGGCTCCATCTACCAGTCGATCATCACGAAGGAGCGTCGGGGCGACTATCTCGGTGGCACTGTGCAGGTGATCCCGCATGTCACCAACGCCATCAAGGAGCGCGTGTTGCGCCTTGCGGAGCAGACCGGGGCCGATGTGGTGATCACCGAGGTCGGCGGCACCGTGGGCGACATCGAGTCACTCCCGTTCATCGAGGCGATCCGTCAGCTGCGCAAGGATGTGGGTCGCGACAACGTCTGCTACATCCACGTGAGCCTCGTGCCGTACATCGCGGCCTCGGCCGAGCTGAAGACCAAGCCCACGCAGCATTCCGTGAAGGAACTGCGCAGCATCGGCATCCAGCCCGACTTCATCGTCTGCCGTTCCGACAGGCCCATCGACGCCGGTATACGCCGCAAGATCGCGCTCTTCTGCGACGTCGACCCCAAGGCGGTCGTCTCATGTGAAGACGCACCGTCGATCTACGAAGTGCCCGTCACGCTCCATGAGCAAGGCCTCGACGTGATGGTGCTCGAGCGGTTGGAGATGGCCTGTGGCGACCTCGACATCGCCGAGTGGGAGAGCTTCGTCGAGCACCGTCGTTCGCTGGCCAAGACGGTCGACATCGCGCTTGTGGGCAAGTACGTGGCGCTGCCGGACGCATATCTGTCGGTCACCGAAGCGCTCGATCATGCGGGCATCTGTCACGACCACAAGGTGAACGTGCACTGGCTCGACGCCGAGAGTCTTTCTCCCGACGAGGTCGAAGGCCGCCTGGCCGACTTCGATGGGATCCTGGTGCCTGGCGGTTTCGGCGTCCGCGGTATCGAAGGCAAGGTCCGGGCCGCTCGCTGGGCACGCGAGCACGAGGTGCCGTATCTCGGCATCTGCCTGGGCATGCAGGTGGCCGTGGTGGAGTACGCCCGTCACGTCGCCGGCCTGGATGACGCGAACTCCGGTGAGTTCGACCCGGTGACCCCGCACCCGGTGATCGACCTGATGCGCGAGCAGCACGACGTCCACGACATGGGTGGGACCATGCGGCTCGGCGCGTACCCCTGCAAGGTCATTCCGGACACCATGGGCCATGCCGCGTACGGCGAGAGTGTCATCTACGAGCGGCACCGGCATCGCTATGAAGTGAACAACGCCTACCGCCAGCAGCTGACCGATGCCGGCCTGGTCATTTCCGGGTTCTCGCCCGACGACAAGCTCGTGGAGATGGTCGAGATCCCGGGCCATCCGTGGTTCGTGGGCATGCAGGGACACCCTGAGTTCAAGAGCCGGCCCACCCGGCCAGCGCCGCTGTTCCGCGACTTTGTCGGGGCTGCCGCTGCCTATCGTGCGGCACGGGGGGAGTCGCGCCGATGAGTCGCGTACTCCACACATTCCTCGATCTGGTGCGGATCTCGAGCCCGACCGGCCAAGAGGCCGGGGTTGCCGAGTACGTCGCCCGGGCACTGCGTGAGGCAGGCTGTACCGTGCGCATCGACGATACGCGGTCGGTGACCGGCGCCGACACCGGCAACGTGATCGCCGAGGTGCCCGGCGCGCTCGACGGTGGCGTGATCGCTCTGTCCGCGCACATGGACTGCGTGCAGCCATGTGAGGGCGTGGAGCCGGTGGTCGTGGATGGAGTCGTGTGCAGCGCGGGCGAGACCGTGCTCGGCGGTGACGACAAGGTGGGCCTGGCGGCGATCGTTGAAGCGGTGCGTCGTCTGACCGAGGAGGGCGGGGAGCATCGACCCCTGAAGCTGCTGCTCACGGTCTCCGAGGAAGACGGGTTGCTTGGGGCCAAGGCGCTCGCGCCCGCCGATGCCGCCGCCTCACTGTGTCTGGTCCTCGATGCGGACGGCCCGGTCGGTGGGATCGTGGTGGGTGCGCCGAGTCATCACACGTTCACCGCCACGTTCACCGGCAAGGCGGCGCACGCAGGTGTAGAGCCCGAGAAGGGCGTGTCGGCCATCGCGATGGCCGCTGAAGCGGTCAGCCACATGCGTCTCGGACGAATCGACGAACACACCACGGCCAACATCGGAACCATCCGCGGAGGCAGTGCCACCAACGTCGTTGCGCCATCATGCGTGCTCACCGGTGAGTGCCGGTCGCTCGACACGTCGTATGCCGAGGTGATCAGGACCGACATGGATGTGGCGATGCACGATGCCGCCGCTGCCGCTGGCGGGACGGTGTCTGTCGACTGGGTGCATGCGTATCCCGGCTTCGCCGCTTCGGCCGACTCCGCCGAGGTCGCTTTGATCGAGCGGGCCTGTGCCGCCATAGGTGTCGAGTCCCGCACCTACACCACGGGCGGCGGAAGCGATGCGAACATCTTCGCCGGATACGGTATCCCCACGCTCGTCCTCGGCACCGGGATGACCAATGTCCACTCCACCGACGAGCTGCTTGAAGTGCGGCAGCTCGAGCGCCTCGCCGATCTGCTCGTGGCGATCGCTCGTACGCCGGAGCGGTGAGTCCATGCGCCTCATCTGGGGCACCGTCGCCAGCGTCGAGGAGTCCTCGCCTGCGGTAGAGCGCCTGAGCGTGGTCCTCGACGGGATGGCGGACCCACACCGTGCGGTTTCGTATCCGCCGCTTTCAGGTGCATGCACAGCCGGCGAACGCGTATTGTGCAACACGACCGCCGTCGACCTGGGTCTCGGCACCGGCGGAGAGCACTTCGTCGTGGCCAGGGCGGGGACAGGTATGATGCTCGACGATCCCGTGCCCGGACACATCATGAAGCTCAGGTACACCCCGCTCCAGCGCGACGTGACCACGGTCGAGGAGCCGGTCAGTCCTCATCATGACGTCATGGCCGACGCTCGGACGCTCGACGGCTTCCCAGTGGTCTGCTGCGGCCTTCACAGTCAGGTGCCGCTCGTGGCTGCCGCGGCGAAGGAGCGCGACTCTCACGCACGGATCGCCTATGTGATGACCGACGAATCCGCGCTCCCCATGGCGCTCTCACGGCTGGTGCCACGGATGCTGGATGCCGGCCTCATCGACGAGACGATCACGTGCGGCCAGGCGTTCGGTGGCGCGTTCGAAGCTGTGAACCTCTACTCGGGCCTCCTTGCCGCGCGCCACGTCGTTGGCGCCGATCTGGCCGTCGTGGCTATCGGGCCGGGTATCCCTGGCACGTCAACGCCGTTCGGTCACAGCGGCGTGGCACAGGGTCAGGCCGTGAACGCCGCCGGTGCGCTAGGGGGCCGGCCGATCGCCGTTCCTCGACTGTCCTTCGCAGACCCGCGGCCCCGCCACGTGCCGCTCTCGCATCAGACGATCACAGCCCTTGGCGTGGTCGCTCTCACTCCCGCCCAGGTGCCGATTCCCCGGCTGCGGCCCGACCTGGCTCGCCCGGTGGACGATGCGCTCGAGGCCTCCGGGTTGTGGGCGCGCCACAGTCGCATCGACACGCCGGTCGACGCTGCGCCCGACACCAGAGGCATCGAGGTGCGCACGATGGGGAGGTCGTTCGACGATGACCCGGCGTTCTTCCTTGCGGCCTCGGCGGCCGGTTGGTTCGCCGCAGGCTGACGCGGCGACCCGGTGGGTGGTAGCAGTCAGGGCCCCAGACCGGGCGCGGCACCGAGTGCGCACACGGCGTCGATCGGCCGGTGGTCCTTGTGGCTGCGATGTGCGGAATCTTAACGATACTGTCTGGCGTGGGCCGTTGGCCGGGGTGCCGGTTCGGGTAGTAATCAGAGAGGCGGCGATAGTCGCGCCGCTCATCTTCGATGTTGTGCCGCTCACTCCGGAAGTATGGTATTGTGCCCGCATGGATAACAGACTACTCGAGGACTTCCTGGGCTATCTTGCTGTCGAGCGCGGTGCTTCAGGCCACACGATAAGCGCATACAAAGGGGACCTCACTGCATATACCGCCCACCTGCAGGAGCGTTCGGTCTCACCGCTGGACGCCACCCGGGACGACGTGGTCGCGTTCATGTCGTTGCTGCAGTCGAAGGGCATGGCCGCGAGCACCGTTGAGCGCAAGATCGCGGCGGTCAAGAGCTTTCACGCGTATCTGGTTCGCGAGGGGCTGACAGACAGTCACCCCACAATCGACGTCACGCTCCCGAAGGTGCCCGCGCGGCTTCCGGACGTCATCTCGATCGAGGCCGCCGCGCAGTTGCTCTCTCAGCCCTTCCCGGAGGGCCCGGTCGGCTATCGTGATCGCGCCGTGCTCGAGGCGCTCTACGGATGCGGACTGCGTGTGAGCGAGCTGACCGGTCTGGACCTGAAGGACGTCGATCTCGAGGGCGGATTCATCCGGGTGCTCGGGAAGGGGAGCAAGGAGCGGTTGGTCCCCATCGCGGGTGAGGCGGCTGAGTCGGTCGCCGAGTATCTGCGCCACGGGCGTCCGTTCCTTCGCGCCAAGAAGGTGACCACGCGGCAGGATCCGGATGCGGTCTTCCTGAACGTGCGTGGCGGCCGTCTGACGCGCCAGGCGGTGTTCGGCATCGTTCGCGATTACGGCGCCAAGGTCGGACTACACCTCCATCCGCACACGCTGCGCCACTCGTTCGCAACGCACATGCTCCAGGGTGGCGCGGAGTTGCGTGCTCTCCAGGAGATGCTCGGTCATGCGGATATCAGCACCACGCAGGTGTACACGCATGTCGACCGTACCCATGTTCGCGAGGAGTACCTCACCACGCATCCGCGTGCGCGCCTGCGCTGAGGCGTCTCCCGCAGGCAGTGCGCCTGCCCGGCTGAGGTCGCATAAGGCGCTCGCCCCCTTCGTCGACGTACGCGGATGACGCGCGTCGTGCGGTCTCCCGAACTTCTCGTCGCTCCAGGTCCGTGTGGCCTTCACGCTACTTCATGATTCTCGGTCGGAATCGTGGTAGTTCGTGTTGCCTCGGGGTAAAATGTATGAGGCGTACCCAGTTTCTGTATGAGGAGGCGGATCGCAGCGTGAACGGGAAGAAGAGTAGGATCCTCGCCCTGCTTCTGGCACTGATGCTCCTGGTGGCATTCGTGCCCGGTTGCGCGGCCGAGGAGGAGCCCGCAGCGGAAGAACCCGCAGCGGAAGAGCCTGTTGCCGAGGAGACGTCGGTGCGGGCGGCTATGATCACCGACACGGCGGGGCTGGGAGACAAGTCGTTCAACGACCTGACCTGGAGAGGATTCGAGCAGGCCGAGTCAGAGCTTGGTGTCGAGGTGAAGGCCCTCGAGTCGGCGACGATCAACGACTACGAGACCAACCTGTCGTCGCTGGCGCAGGCGGGATACAGCCCGCTCGTGGCCACCGGATTCCTGCTCACGGACACCGTTTCGAAGGTCTGTCTTGAGTATCCGGACACGATGTTCATCAACATCGACGGCTTCTTCGACCCGGTCCCGGCCAACGTGGTCGGTGTCGGCTTCAAGGAGCACGAGGGTAGCTACCTCGCCGGTGTCGTCGCCGGTCTGGCTACCAAGGACACGTTCGACGAGCGCTTGAACGACAAGAACGTCATCGGCTTCGTCGGTGGCATGGACGTGCCGCTCATCCGCAAGTTCCAGGCAGGGTTCGAGGCCGGCGCCAAGTCGGTCAACCCGGATGTGCAGGTCATCGGTCTGTACACCGGTAGCTGGGACGACGTGGCGAAGGGCAAGGAGCTCGGTCTGTCGCTGATCGACCAGGGCGCCGATGTCATCTTCGCCGCCGCCGGTGGTTGCGGTGAGGGTACCGTGCGCGCGTGCCAGGAGAAGGGCGCGCTCTTCATCGGTGTCGATGCCGACCAGTACAACACGATCGCCAACTCCGGCGACGTCATGCTGACTTCGATGATGAAGAACATCGACGTCGTGGTGTATGACCTGATCGAGGACATGGTCAACGACGAGTTCCCCGCGGGCACCATGCAGGTGTTCGGACTTGCCGAGGGTGGTGTCGGCCTGGCGCCGTATCACGACTTCGAGTCCAAGGTCCCGCAGTCGATCAAGGATGCCGTCGAGAAGGCGACTCAGGACATCGTCGGTGGCACCGTGACGGTGCCGGAAGCGATGTAGAGCACCAGATGGTCGTGCGCGACGACAGTCGTGCATGCGCTACACTCGAGGGGCGACCTGCGCGATAAGGTCGCCCCTCGTGCGTGCCGGGTTCGTTCCATTCGGGAGGACCGCTCATGGCAATACTCGAGCTGCGGGAAGTCACGAAGGTGTTTCCAGGTGTCGTTGCCAACGACAACGTCTCACTGGCACTGGAGGAGCGGGAGATCGTCGCCCTCCTCGGTGAGAATGGCGCCGGTAAGTCGACACTCATGAACATCGTGTACGGGCTGCTCTCGGCAGATCACGGTGAGGTCCTGATCGACAACAAGCCGGTGAAGATCCGGTCGTCACGACAGGCGATCGATCTGGGCATCGGTATGGTGCACCAGCACTTCATGCTCGTGGAGCCCCTCACCGTCACCGAGAACATCGTGCTCGGGCGCGAACCAGGGCGGTTCGGCGTGATCGACATGAAGGCCGCCCGGGCGCGGGTCGTCGAGATCTCCGAGCGCTACGGACTGCGCATCGACCCAGACGCGCGCATCAGCGACCTAGAGGTGGGCCTGCAGCAACGGGTGGAGATACTCAAGGCCCTGTACCAGGGCGCCCGCGTGCTCATCCTTGACGAACCCACGGCCGTGCTCACACCCCAGGAGGTCCGTGAGCTGTTCGCGGTCGTGCGGTCGCTCGTGGACGAGGGTCTCTCGGTGGTGTTCATCACGCACAAGCTCGAAGAAGTCATGGCGGTCGCCGATCGTATCGTGGTCATGCGGGCGGGGGCCGTTGTGGGGGAGGTGCGGCCCTCGGAGACCGACGAGATCGGTCTGGCCCGGCTGATGGTCGGCAGGGATGTCGTGCTCCGCATCGACAAGCAGCCGGCGCAGTGCGGCGACACGGTGCTCGACGTCCGTGACCTTCTAGTGAAGAGCGATCGGGGGCTCGATGCCGTCGACGGGGTATCGCTCAGCGTCTGCGGTGGAGAGATCGTGGCCATCGCCGGTGTGAGCGGCAACGGGCAGACGGAGCTGGTCGAGGCGCTGGTGGGTCTGCGAACGCCTGAGTCCGGGACGATCGCACTGAAGGGTCACGACATCACCCGCGCGAGCGCCCGCTCGAGCATAGAGGTGGGAGTCTCGCACATTCCCGAGGACCGCCACCGCCGGGGACTCGTCCTACCGTTCAACCTGGCGGAGAATCTCGTTCTGGGCGACCACCGGGTCGCTCCGTACACGACCCACGGCGTGATGCACCTGAGTGAGATCACGGCGATGGCCAGGAAACGCATCGAGGACTACGACATCCGCACCCCTTCGGAGAAGGTGCTCGCGTCGAGTCTTTCGGGAGGAAACCAGCAGAAGGTCGTTGTCGCACGCGAGATCGGACGGAATCCCGAGCTGCTGATCGCCGCGCAGCCCACGCGCGGTCTTGACGTTGGTGCGATCGAGTTCGTACACCGGCAGATCCTTGCCGAGCGCGATGCCGGCAAGGCGGTGCTGCTCATCAGTCTGGAGCTCGAAGAGGTGTTCGCACTTGCCGACCGGATCCTGGTCATCTACGAAGGCCATATCGTCCGGGAGTTCGCTGCCGAGGATGTGGACGCCGAGACACTCGGCTACTACATGACCGGCGGTGGGGGCACGAAACTCGGGCAGCAGTCGCCGGATGGTTCGCTGGCAGGATCGGGGGTGGATCTGTGAGCGGGTCGAGAGAAGCCGTGCCGGACCAGCGCGCGTGGATGGAGATCCTCCAGAAGGTCGGCACGCCGCTGATCTCCGCGCTTCTGGCCATCGGCGTGGGGTCGATCATAATCTGGGTATCGGGCTACGATCCGGCGCTGGCGTTCAGTGCGTTGTTCAAGGGGGCGCTCGGAGGTCCGAGGCAGATCGGAGAGACGATCCTGCGCTCCACTCCGCTGATACTTGCCGGTCTGGCCGTCGGTTACGGCTTCCGGGCCGGGCTCTTCAACATAGGCGCGGAGGGCCAGCTCATGATGGGCGGCCTGGTGGCGGCCTGGCTCGGCGTCTTGATGGCGGGACTTCCATCGATCGTGGTGATTCCGGTGCTACTGGTGATGGGTCCGCTTGCGGGTGCCGCATGGGCGTTCGTGCCGGCGATCCTCAAGGCCCGGATCGGTGCGCACGAAGTCATCACGACGATGATGTTCAGTCATATCGCGCGCTACATCGTCTCATGGCTCACGGCTGGTCCCATCAAGGCGCCGGGGCAGATCCCGCAGACTGTGAGCCTAACGGAGCCCGCCCAGCTTTCGCGCATCCAGTCGCTCTTCTCGCCAGATGTCGTCGAGGCGCTCCCGTTCCTCGGACTCGGTCGTGCTCACACCGGCATCTTCCTGGCCATCGTCGCGGCGATCGGGGTGTGGCTCGTCTTGCGGTACACGACACTCGGGTATGAGAACCGCGCGGTCGGTCTGAGCCCCTGGGCCGCGCAAACGGCTGGCATCTCCGTCCAGTGGACCACCGTCAAGGCGCTCTGCATCTCCGGTGCCCTTGCCGGCCTTGCGGGCGCGGTCGAGGTCATGGGACTGCATCACCGCATCTTCGACCAGTTCTCAGCGGGTGTCGGTTTCACCGGCATCGCCGTCGCCCTGCTCGCGAAGAACCACCCCATCGGCATCATCGCGGCCGCGCTGCTGTTCGGGGCCCTCTCGGCGGGAAGCGGGACGATGCAGTTGGAGGCCGGCGTCTCACAGAAGATCATCCTGATCATCCAGGCGCTCGTCATCTTCTTCGTGGCCGCTGAAGGCATCGTGACCTGGCTCATCCGCAAGCGTCAGAAGGAGGCGGTCAGCGGTGCTAACTGACGTCATCACTCCCGATCTGTTCGCCGCCGCCCTCCGAATGGCCACACCGTTGGCTCTCGCTGCCATCGGGGGAACGATCTGTGAGCGCTCGGGCATCGTGAACATCGCCCTTGAAGGCACGATGCTGGTGGGCGCGTTCTTCGGCACCGCTGTCGTTCTGGTCACCGGCAGCCCCTGGTTGGGGGTACTGGTCGCTGTCCTTGCGGGTGTCGCAGTGTCCGCGATCCATGCGACGGCATCGGTGAACCTGCGCACCGATCAGGTGGTATCGGGTACGGCTATCAACCTCCTGGCGCTCGGCGTCACAGGATTCCTGATGGAACTGTGGTACGGCCATCCCGGCACCACGCAACCGATCAAGACATTGCAGCCGGTGTTCAGCTTCGGCGCGATGGGTGAGGGATTCCTGGGCGAGGTCTGGCGCTGGATCAACGGGGTGTTCCTGTCGCATACGCCGATCGTGTACGCCGCGATCATCATCGCACTGGCAACGCACTGGGCGATGTACCACACCCGGTGGGGTCTTCGGCTGAGGGCACTCGGTGAGCACCCAAGAGCCGTTGACACAGCGGGTGTCAGCGTTGCGCGAGGCAGATGGGTGGCCGTGCTGATGAGCGGGGCCCTCGCCGGACTCGCGGGAGCGAATCTGAGCATCGAGCAGGTCGGCGTCTTCCAGGAGGGCTTCACCAACGGGCGCGGCTTCATCGCGCTCGCCGCAAACATCTTCGGGCGGTGGACGCCGATCGGATCGTACCTGGCGTCACTACTGTTCGGATTCGCCGACGCGCTACAGATCAAGCTGCAGCCGTTCCGGGACGTGATCGACGTGCCTCCCGAATTCTTCCTCATGGTGCCGTATGTCGTGACCGTCGTCGTCCTTGCCGGTGTCATCGGTCGCGCTGTCGGGCCGGCGGCTGTGGGCGAGCCGTACAAGAAGGAGTAGCCGGGTGCTTCTGACGCGTCAGGGAGAACGACTGAGTGCGCGTGAGGCGCTCTTCTGGGCGTTCACCTGGGCGCTCGGCGCCGGATCAGGCGTGGCGCTCGGGGGTTGGTTGACCGTCGTCGGCGGAGCCGGCGCCCCGGGGGCCGAAGCGCTCGACGTGCGGACCGATCTCGTCGTGCTACCGCTGGCGGTCTTCGCGGTCGTCGGCGCCCTGCACGTCTGCGGGCAGTTGCTCAGCGCGCTGATGCGTGGCCGCGCGCATGACCACGGCCGCCACGATGAGGATGAGCAGGGCACCCGCCGCGATGAGGTCCCCGGGGACATCGAGGCGGAACGAACCTCTGATAGCTGAACGCACCACGTAGGCGGCGGCCGGGATCACGGCCGCCGCCCAGAGTGGGATGCGTGGACGCTGTGTCATCGATCCGCTCACGCGCCGGGCGTGTCGTCTCGCGTGGACGGATCATCGGGCGCGGCCTGTGTGGGTGATGCCCACTCCTGAGCCGCCTGGACCGGCGTGTCCTGACCTGCGACGGGGACGCGGCCACGGGCGCGAGCGCGGGCCCGCACTATCGCGCGAACGATGAAGAACACGATGATGCCGGTGATCCACAGCGGCGCCGAACCGATGATGGCGGCAATCAGGAACGTGAGCACCCCGGCCGCCGTACGGAACCCGTTGGTGATAGCGTCGCGGAAGCCCCAGTCCTCGCCGGACGGCCGGACGACAGGTCGCGGCTCGGTGAGCTCGATGGTGATGGTCGCCATCGCCGCCTGGCGCTCCAGGTACTTCACCTGGGCGTCGAGACTCTCGATCTCCTGGCGCACCCGGTTGAGCTCGGTTTCGATGGCGAGCATGTCCTTGACGTCCTTGGCCGCGTCGAAGAACGTGCGCAGGCGCTCCTCCTCGGCCTTCAGGTTGGCCAGACGCGCGGAGAGATCGACGTGCTGCTGGGTGACATCCTCGGAGTCTTCGGCCTGGAAGCGGACTTCACCGAGGCCGATCACGTCTTCCACGAACGGTTCGAACGATGCCGCCGGGACCCGTACGGTGACCCATCCACGAAGCGCGGCGCCATCACCGGTCGCGTACCCGTACTCGTCGTAGCGGTACAGCCACTCGTCGGTGTCGGTGGCCACCTGCAGATCCTGGATGGTACCGCCGTGGGTCTTGATCAGTCCCCGGATATCCTCGAGTGTGTCGGTCGTGCTGTCGACCTCGAGGCGCAGTGTCTTGGTGCGTATGACCATCCGGTCGCCATCGGTCGAGTTCTGCGACTCGGCCCCATCGCTCCGGGCGGCCTCTTCCGCGTACACACCATCGGGGGCAGCCTCGGTAGGGCTCATGGCTGGTGCACCTGCCGAGTCCGTGACCGCGATGTCCTGCGATTCGTCGGCGCTCGTGCAGCCCAGCGCACTCAGTGCGACCGCCGCGATCAGTAGCGCGACCCAGGTGCTGCGAAACCAGCGGGGGAGTGGCGACATCGTGTGCTCCTCTCGTCAGCGTGCGCGCCCGGACAGCACGAACGCCCTGCTACCTGCCGTCGACAGGTCCAGGGCGTCCGGATCAAGACAGTGGAACGCGCGGTTACTCGGACTCGATCTTCTCCGCGGCTTCGGCATTCTTCTTCATCTGCTTTGCAGCGTAGGCGAGGAATCCGATCGCGATCGCGCACACCAGGATGAACGAGACCATCAGCACGTTGTAGTAGGTGCCGGGAACGTTATGGCCGAGCAGGAACCATCCATACATAGGGGCTGTTCACCTCCATCGCACCTGCGTGTCTCATCGATTCTAGCGCTGCCACCGGCAGGGGGCAACACGCGGAACCGTATCCGTCCCTCCTGTAGTTCCACTGTCAAAGTCCGAATCCTGCCTGTCTGTCTCCACTAAGACGTATCGTTCCCCGACCTGGTTCGTGGTCAACGGATGCGCCGAGGGCATCGTGTGTCGTGTAGCGATGTCAAAGTGGAGGAAATGCCCAAAAAGTGTTGCAAAGTGGGATGCAGTGGCATACATTGAGCACATGCAAGTGCCCTCGTGGGACGCGACGTAGTCAGAAGTGGGGAGGGACGGGATGTTTCTCGGCGAGTACCAGCACACGCTGGACGCCAAGGGGCGCCTCTCGCTGCCCGCGAAGTTCCGCAATCAGCTCGGCGGCAGCTACGTCGTGGTCAAGGGCATCGAGAAGTGCCTCTATGTCTTCTCACCCGTGGGATTCGAGACCTTCCTCGGGCAGCTCATGGAGCGCGGCGACTTCGGCAAGGACTTCCGCGAAGTGCGCCGCTTCTTCACCGCTGGCGCCAAGGAGGACGAGCTTGATTCTGCCGGGCGCATCAGCATACCGGTCAATCAACGCGAGTACGCCAAGCTCGAGCGCGAGGTCACGGTCATCGGCAACGGAGACCGCGTCGAGATCTGGGATGCCGCGGCATGGTCCGCGTACAACAGCGAGACAGAAGGCCGGATCGAGGAAGTGACGAGCCAGCTCGCCGAACTCGGCATCTTGTAGGTCCTTGAGAATGGAATACCGGCACACCCCAGTTTTGCTGGCCGAGGTCACGCAGCAGCTGACCTTACACGACGGCTCCATCTTCGTTGACTGTACCTTAGGCGGGGCAGGACACACGAAGCGGATCACACAGCTTGTAGCACCCACCGGGATCGTGGTGGGCATCGATCAAGATGACGCCGCACTCACCGCAGCAGCAGACACACTCCGCCTCGGCCAGCAGAAGCTTCCGACGATCGTACTCCTCAAGGGGAACTTCGGGGACCTCGACAGGCTCCTGCTCGAGGCGAGGATCCCGTATGTGAACGGGTTCCTGATGGATCTTGGTGTTTCATCTCCCCAGCTCGACCATGTCGGCCGCGGTTTCACCTATCACGAGGACGCTCCGCTCGATATGCGGATGGACCCCTCAGCGTCGCAGCCTACCGCGGCTGACATCGTCAACACGTACTCCGAGGCCGAGCTCGCACGCGTCATCCGCGAGTACGGCGAGGAGCGGTGGGCCTCGCGCATCGCAGCTTTCATCGTAGCCGCGCGGGGCGCCCACCCGCTCACCACCGCATCCGACCTCGTGGACGTGATCAAGGCGGCGATTCCCGCCTCGGCGCGAAGGACCGGCGGCCATCCGGCCCGGCGGACCTTCCAGGCGCTGCGCATCGAGGTGAATCGCGAGCTCGAGCAACTCGAACGCGGACTACGCAGTGCGATCGCATGGCTGGCGCCGCAAGGACGCATCGCGGTGATCAGCTACCACTCGCTTGAAGACCGCATCGTACGCGACGTCTTTGCGGAACACGCACAGGGGTGCATCTGCCCGCCCGACCTGCCGGTGTGCAGGTGCGGACAGGAGCCGGTACTCCGGATAGTGACAAAGCGGCCGATCGTTCCTTCGGCCGAGGAGATCGACCGCAATCCGAGGTCGCGAAGCGCGAAGCTCAGGGTCGCGGAGAAGCGGTAAGGCACCAAGGGGCCCCGTCTCGGGACGGGGGAGTGAGCGGGAAGGAGGCCCACAGACGTGGGCGCAGCGGCACGCAAGATCGCGCAGACCGCCACGCCGTCACGACCGGTTCTCAAGGTCGTGCGCGGTGGGTCGTCGACGCGTACCCGGGCACAGTCGTCGGCCGCCGCCGACGGCGTCTTCCGGGTGCTTGCCGTGTGTATGATCATTCTCGCGGTCGCCGGTGTCGTGCGCGTGTCGCTCGCCGCACGGGCAGCCGAGGCGACGATCGACGCCTGGAGCATCCGCTCAGAGTTGAAGGCCGCTGAGCAATCGATCAAGGCGCTTGAAGCGGACAGAAGCGCGCTGGCGTCACCGTCACGCATCGAGGCGGTCGCCTGCGAAACGCTGAACATGACCAAACCCGCACAGGTGTGCTACCTCGAGTACCCCGCCACGGGTGATCCGGATGCGCCACCGCAGGAGGGCGCGGGACCCGTACAGGTCGCCGATGCGGCCTCCACGCCCACCTCCAAAGCTGGCGGGCTCCTTCGCACGATGATGGATCTCGCGGCAAGCGAGGCCCAGGTCCTGCTCGTTGGTGACATGGGACTCGGCTCGGTGCGATGAGTGCGCCCCCGTCGAGAGAACGCCGCCGACGTGGAGCCGGTAAGGAGCGCCCGCAACCTGCCGGGCGCTTCTCTTCGCTTGCCGTAGCGCTGCTTGTCGCGCTCACCGTGGTTGCGGGGCGTCTCGTATACGTGCAGATCGTCAAAGGCCCCGAGTACGCCGCCGCCGCCTCCAGCCAGCGCACTCGCGACATCACGGTCAGCCCGGAGCGTGGCTTCATCTACGACCGGGAAGGCGAGGTGCTGGCCGAGTCGATGGAGGCCCGCACGATCTACGCGGTACCCGACGCGGTGAAGGACAAGCCTGCCGCCGCGGCCGCCATCGCGAACGCGATAGGCGGGGATGCCGCTGTCTATGAGGAGCGGCTGTCCCGGGATTCCGGCTTCGTCTACATCGCTCGCAAGGTCGATGTGGCGCAGGCCGGGGCGCTCAAGGAACTCGGTCTGGAGGGTCTCGGATTCCTTGAAGACTCACGCAGGGTGTACCCGAGCAATGAGCTCGCTTGCCAGGTGCTCGGCTTCGTGGGTGTTGATGATGAGGGATTGTCGGGTCTCGAGCTCTACTACGAGGAGCTTCTGGGTGGCGCACCCGGGAGGTTGATCGGTGAACGTGACAGCAAGGGGCGCCCGATCCCTGGCGGCATCACGTACGAGGAAGAGGCGGTGGATGGCGAGGACATAGTGCTGACCATCGACAAGGACATCCAGTACCAGACCCAGGTAGCCTTGAACGAGGCGGTCGAGCGATGGGGCGCCAAGGCGGGTTCCGTAGTGGTGATGGATCCACGCAACGGGGAGATCCTGGCAATGGCCTCATCTCCACAGTTCAATCCGAACCGTTTCGCCGAGGGGGATGAGGAGGCGTTTCGTAATCGCGCCATCGTGGACACCTACGAGCCGGGTTCGACCATCAAGTCCCTCACGGCGGCGGCGGTCATAGACGCGGGTCTGTACGGCCCCGACTCGGTGTTCGAGTTGCCTCCCACCATTCAGATCGGCGGTCGGACGATCCACGAGTCACACGACCGCGCAGCGGTCTCGTGGACTCTGACCGATATCGTCACACAGTCGTCCAACGTGGGCGCTGTGAAGCTCGGCCTGGCGCTCGGCGAGGAAAGCCTGTACGACTACTTCTCCCGGTTCGGCCTGACAGAGAAGACGGGTGTCGACTTCCCCGGGGAGGTCAAGGGCTGGCTGGGAACCCCCGACTCGTGGTCGCCGTCCTCGCTTGCCACGATCACGTTCGGTCAGGGCGTCTCGATGACGCCGCTCCAACTCGCGCGTGCGCTGGGTGCGATCGCCAACGGAGGCAATCTGGTGACGCCGCACTTCCTGAAGGAGTCGTCGGTCGAGACCGACAAGGCACCGCGGCTCGTGACCGAGCGGGCCATCTCGGAGGAAACGGCACGACAGATGCGCGTCGTGCTCACCGACGTGGTGAACGAGGGCACGGGCTCGGCGGCGGCGGTACCCGGCTACGAGGTCGCCGGCAAGACCGGCACCGCCCAGAAGGCGCGCACCGATGGCAAAGCAGGATACGCACAGGGCAAGTATGTGGCGTCGTTCTCCGGGTTCCTGCCTGCCGAGGATCCCCGCGTGCTGATCATCGTGAACATCGATGAGCCAAGCAACTCGATCTACGGAGGCACCGTGGCCGCGCCTACCTTCGCGCGGATCGCGGCGTACTGCGTGGACCACTTGAAGATTCCGCCGGGGAGCACGGTAACGGGTGAGTCACAGGCCCCGGCGCAGTGAGTCCGCCCTCTTGGCCGATGATAGAATCACAGGATTGCGAGACGATGGGGACCGGTGGATACAAGCACACTTTCACATCTGTTCGAAGGGGTTGCGGCGGTCGCTGACGCGTACACCGGGACGGTCGTTTCGGGAGTCAGCTATCGTTCCGACGCCACACGTCCGGGCGACGTGTTCTTCTGCATCCCGGGCTTCCAGCGCGATGGTCACGACTTTGCCGGCGATGCGGTCGCCCGCGGGGCTGTCGCTGTTGCGTGCGAACGTCCGCTCGAGCTGGATGTGCCGCAGGTAGTCGTGCCTGACACGCGGCAGGCGCTGGCGACGGTGGCGGCACGCTTGCATGGCGAGCCCTCGAGCGCGCTGGATATCGTCGGGATCACCGGCACGAACGGCAAGACGACGACCACGTATCTCCTCGACGCGGTGCTTCGTCGAGCGGGCCGCACGACCGGCATCATCGGCACGGTCGAGACACGGGTCGCAGACGAGCGGCTGGCATCCGCGCGCACGACTCCCGAGTCGGCCGACTTGCAGGAGTTGCTTGCGAGAATGGTGGCCGAAGGGGTCGACTCGGTGTCGATGGAGGTCTCCTCGCACGCGATCGACCTGCACAGGGTAGACGCCGTGCGTTTCGCGGTCGCGGCGTTCACCAACCTTACGCAGGACCATCTGGACTACCACCACACGCTGGAGGAGTACTGGTCGGTGAAGCGAAGGCTGTTCACGGACCTTGAGGTCGGCGAGCGCGTGATCGACGTCGACGATACGTACGGCGAACAGCTGGCGCGATCGCTTCCCGCCGCCTGGACGGTCGGCAGATCCCCTCACGCGATGGTGCGAGCCGAGAACGAGCGGCCGATGGCAGGATCCACGGTGTTCGACCTGGTGACCCCGGTGGGCACGGTCGCAGTCACGCTCCCGCTGGCGGGTGCCTACAATGTGAGCAATGCGCTGGTCGCGGCGGGATGCGCGCTCGCGCTCGGCATCGATGCAGACACCGTTGCCGCGGGGCTTTCCGGGGCGCCGCAGGTCCCGGGCCGGCTGGAGCGCATCGATGAAGGACAAGACTTCACCGTTCTGGTCGACTACGCACATACACCCGACAGCCTCGCGAAGGCGATAGCGGCGGTTCGCGCCGTGACGACGGGGCGCGTGATAACGGTGTTCGGCTGCGGTGGCGATCGCGACCCGCAGAAGCGACCACTGATGGGCGCCGCGGCGGGCGCCGGTTCGGACATCGTCGTGGTCACGAGTGACAACCCCCGCAGCGAAGACCCGGTAGGCATCATCCTGCAGATCGAGGACGGACTGCGCGACGCGCCTGCCGATCACACCGCCGAGGTCGACCGCCGAGCCGCCATAGCGCACGCGATCGGGATCGCCCGGCCGGGTGACGCGGTGTTGATAGCGGGGAAGGGTCACGAGGACTACCAGATCTTCGCCGATCGCACGATCCACTTCGATGACCGTGAGGTCGCACGCGAGGAGCTGAAGGCGCGATGCTGACGCTCTCCATCGACACACTGGTCGAGATCACGGGCGGTGAGCTGCTCACCGGACCCTGTGACACCGTGGTGAATGGCCTTGCGATCGATTCCCGTGAGGTACAGCCCGGCGCGGCGTTCGTGGCCTTCACGGGTGAGCAGACCGACGGCCATCATCACCTTGCGGATGCGCTAGCGCGTGGCGCTCGCGCGTTGCTGGTCACCCGCGATGATGTGGGCGTACGCGAGGCGTTCGCCGACGTGGACCGGCCTGAGGCTGCGCTCGTGCTCGTTGAGGACGCTCTGGCAGCCGTGGAGGCGCTCGCGTCGTGGCATCGTGACCGCCTCCGCATCCCGGTGGTGGGGGTGACGGGCTCGACGGGCAAGACGACCACGAAGGACTTCGTGCGAAGCGTGCTCTCGACCCAGATGCGGGTGGTGGCTACGACCGGCAATCGCAACAACGAGCTGGGCGTGCCGCTCACTATCATGGACGCCCGCATGGACACCGACGTGCTCGTGGTGGAGATGGCGATGCGCGGGACAGGGCAGATCGCGCACCTGTGCCGGATCGCCCGCCCTACCGCGGGGCTGGTGACCAACGTGGGTGTGAGCCACCTGGAGGTCCTTGGCAGCCAGGACGCGATAGCCTCGGCAAAGGGCGAACTGGTCGTGGCCATCCCGCCTGAGGGCCACGTGTTCCTCAACGGTGATGACGCGTTCTCGGAGACCATGGCGCGGGATGCCGCTGCACCGGTGACCCGGTATGGCCTCGGGGAGAGCGCCGAGATCACCGCTACCGGCATCGAGATGACCGCCACCGGTACTCCGGCGTTCACGCTGGTGACCCCGGAGGCGAGCACCCGGGTGGTCCTGCCGGTGCCCGGGCGCCACAACGTCTACAACGCGCTGGCCGCAGCGGCCGTCGGACGCCATCTCGGTCTGGCACTTGAGGACATCGTGCGCGGGCTCGAAGGCGCAACGTTCTCGAAGTGGCGTATGGAGACGTTCGTGTCGGCGAGTGGCGTGACGATCATCAACGACGCTTACAACGCGAACCCCACGTCCATGAAGGCGGCCGTCGCCGCGCTCGAGGACGTGCCGACGACAGGCCGCCGCATCGCCGTGCTCGGCGACATGGCGGAGCTCGGCTCGCTCACGGAGCTCGCGCTCTTCGAGCTGGGAGAACTCGTGGCGAACTCATCGGTGGATGTTCTCGTTGCCGTTGGCGCCCTCGGCGTCCGCATCGGCGATGGCGCGCGAGCCGTGGGGATGTCTTCCGACGATATCCGCCCGTGCATCGATGCGATCGAGGCGTCCGAGGTGCTCGACGACCTCGTGGAGGCAGGAGATACCGTGCTCGTCAAGGCTTCGCGCGTCCTTGGACTTGAGACCGTGGTGGAAGGGATGTTGAACCCCCGTGTTCAGTCTGATTCCTGACATAGCGCGCTATCCCACCTATCAGGTCTTCATGGCGATCGTGGTAGCGCTCGTGCTGGCCATCGTGTTGTTCCCCGCATGGATCCGCTTGCTGAAGTTCCGGAACATCGGCCAGCAGGTACGTGCCGACGGCCCGCAGGGCCACCTGGTGAAGCAAGGTACGCCGACGATGGGTGGCGTGCTGATCCTGCTCGTGGTATCGCTCGTGTACCTCACACTCGGCGAGGTCGGCCGAACCGGCATGATCTGCCTTGTGGCTCTGCTCGGGTGCGGCTTCCTGGGCTTCATCGATGACTACGCGAAGGTGGTCAAGGAGCGCTCGCTCGGACTCACCGCGCGTATGAAGATCGTGGGGCAGGCTGTGGTTGCGAGTGCGATCGGCATCCTGGCGGTGAACTGGGCGCACGTGAGCCCGGAGGTGATCGTGCCGTTCGTGGGGACGATCGACCTCGGGGTATGGCAGTCCACGATCACGATCGGCGGCTTCGGGTTGGAGATGCCGTGGCTGTACCTCGGCCTGGTGTTCTTCATGGTGCTGTCGTTCTCGAACACCGTGAACCTCACCGACGGGCTCGACGGCCTGGCCGCGGGCACGGTGATGATCGTCATGCTCGCGTTCTCCGCCATCGCGTTCGCGCAGGACAACCTGGAGCTTGCGCTGTTCGGAGGCGCCGTCTCCGGGGCCTGCCTCGGCTTCCTGTGGTACAACAGCTATCCGGCCGATATCTTCATGGGGGACACCGGCTCGCTCGGCCTGGGCGCGGTGATCGCCACGATGGCTGTCGTCACCAAGACCGAGCTCCTCGCGCCGCTCCTCGGTGGCATCTACGTGGCCGAGGGACTGTCGGTCATTCTGCAGGTGGCGTCGTTCAAGCTCACCGGCAAGCGGATATTCCGCATGGCGCCGCTCCACCACCACTTCGAGATGAAGGGGTGGAGCGAGACGAAGGTGATGGTGCGCTTCTGGATCGTCACCGGTGCGCTTGCGGGAGCTGGATTCGCTCTGTGGTTCGTGGCGAGGGCGAGGTTCTAGCGTGCGCGACTGGACCGGACATCTCGTGGTGCTCGGGCTCGGCGCCTCCGGTGTCGCCGCCGCCGAGTGGGGTCTGTCGCGGGCGGCCGAGGGTGTGCGCGTGACGGTCATCGACTCGGCGGACAACGAGGTCGTCGTCGCCCGTGCTGCGCGACTGCGTGCGATGGGCGCCGAAGTGTGCCTGGGGTGCGAGCGCGTGAGCGCTGGCGACCTCGTGGTGGCGTCTCCCGGCATCCGCCCCGACTCCGCGCTCATCGGCAGCGCCCGTGCGCTCGGCGTGCCGCTGATCTCCGAGATGGAGCTCGCGTACCGCCTTTCCGAAGCCCCGTGGGTCGCGATCACCGGTACCAATGGGAAGACGACCACGACAGCGCTCGTGACGCACCTGCTGCGTGAGGCGGGGATGGTGGCCGAGCCCGCGGGCAACATCGGACCCGCCGCCGTTGGCGTGGCCTGCGAGCTTGGAGGCGCGGGCATCGTTGTCGCGGAGGTGTCGAGCTTCCAGATGGTGTTCGCGGATACGTTCCATCCGCGCATCGCGGCGCTGCTGAACATCACCCCCGATCACATCGACTATCACGGGTCGCTCGAGGCGTACGCCGCCGAGAAGGCCAAGGTCTTTGCCCGTCAGACGCCCGGGGACACCGCTGTTATCGACATAGACGACCCGGGCTCAGCCGTGTACGCGGACCCCGTTGAGGCTCGCGGGATCACCGTGCGGCGGGTCAGCCGCACGAGGCGTCCCGCTGGAGGCGCATATCTGGTGGATGGCATGCTCGTGCTTGAGGAGCATGGGGACACGCATATGCTGCTCGGCGTGGGGTCGCTCGGCATCCGTGGGGATCACAACGTGAGCAACGCACTTGCGGCCGCCGCGTGCGCCCGTGCGGCAGGAGCGTCGATCGAGGCGATCGCCACCGGACTCGCGTCCTTCCGCCCGATCGAGCACAGGCTCGAGCCGGCGGGCGTTGTCGACGGAGTCGAGTACTTCAACGACTCCAAGGCCACGAATCCTGACGCCGTGCTCAAGGCGCTCACCGCGTTTGGCGACCGGCCACTCGTCGTGCTGCTCGGCGGTCGCAACAAGGGCGTGGACATGCACCCGCTCGCGCGTGCGGTGGCGGCACGTACCGGCGACGTGATCGTGTTCGGGGAGGCGGCCGAAGAGTACGTTGAGGCGTTCGAGGGCCTCGATGTGGAGCTCGGGCGGGCTGCGGATCTCGCGGGTGCCGTCGAGCGTGCCCGGAGCGTGGCCACGCCGGGAGCGATCGTACTGCTCTCACCCGGCTGCACATCGTACGACGAGTTCAGTGGCTACGAAGAGCGCGGCCGCCGTTTCAAGGAGATCGTGGCCTCGTATGGTGATGTGCGATGAGCCGCACGTCCGCACGCCGCCTCACGCCCGCAGGTTACTGGCTGCTTGGCTCCACATTCCTGTTGGTGCTCGGTGGGATCCTGATGGTGTACTCGGCGTCTTCGGTGGCGGACTACGTCCAGTATCGGGACAGTGCGTATCATCTGAAGAAGCAGGCGCTCTTCGCTCTGCTTGGCGGCGTGGCGTTGTTCGTCGCCTCGCGTTGGGACTTCCGGCGTAAGCATGCCGGTTTCGATCTGCTCAGTCCCGAGGCCATCGCGTGGGCCGTCTGGGGTCTCTCCTTCATCGGGCTACTGGTCGTCGAGATCGCCGGCGTGGGGAAGTGGGGCGCCACGCGATCGATCAACCTCGGGTTCGCGTACGTGCAGCCGTCGGAGTACGCGAAGCTCGGCTGCCTGCTCGTGACCGCCGTACTCACCGTTGCGTGGCGAAAGCGACGGCTCGACTCCCGCCAGTACATCAGCCGGCTTGCCGCCGCCGTAGGGCCTACCGTCGTTCTCATCATGCTGCAACCCGACATGGGTACCACGGTGTCGCTGCTGCTCGGAGTGGTGCTTGTCTTGTGGATCGGCGGCGTTCCGGGGCGGTGGCTGGGCGTCACCGCGGGTGTGGGTCTTCCCACGGCCGCTCTGCTGATATGGCTCGCCGGGTATCGTATGGAACGCGTCACGTCGTTCCTGGATCCGTGGGCTGACCCTTCGGACAGCGGCTACCAGATAATCCAGTCGCTGTACGCGTTCGGAAGCGGCGGCATTGGGGGCATCGGACTTGGACTGTCGCGTCAGAAGTTCTTCTATCTGCCCGCCGCCCATACCGACTTCGTGTTCGCGGTGATCGGTGAGGAGCTCGGGCTGCTCGGCGCGATCGCCGTCATCGCGGCATTCGGGGTGTTCGCTGTGGCGGGCATGCGCATCGCCTACGAGAGCCGAGACCTGTTCGGACGCCTGATCGCTGGAGGTCTGACGTCGCTGATCGTCGCCCAGGCGCTTATGAACATGGCCGCCGTCACCGGGCTGATGCCGATCACAGGTATCCCGCTTCCCTTTGTGAGCGCGGGTGGCTCATCGTTGACGCTGACACTGGCCTGTGTCGGCTTGATTCTTGCGGTGTCTCGACACAGTGGACAGACGCGGGTCCGGCTGGTGCGGTCCGCAAACGGCAGGGGGTCGAAGAGTGCGGGTACTGTTGAGCGGTGGCGGGACAGCGGGTCACATCTACCCCGCATTGACGGTCGCGGAGCGCCTGCGGGCCGAAGGGCATGACGTAGCGTTCGTCGGCACGCCTGATGGGCTGGAGGCCCGCCTCGTACCCGAGGCGGGCGTCACGTTCTTCGGGGTCTCGGCGAAGGGCTTCGATCGTGCGCGTCCGCATACGCTCGTGACGTCCTCGGCGACCATCATGATGTCGATGCTGCGCGCCCGGCGGCTGATCCGTCAGTGGCGCGCCGATGTGGTGTTCGGCTTCGGTGGCTACGTGTCGTTGCCTGTAGGCTTTGCCGCACTGACCCGTCACGTGCCGCTTGTGCTGCACGAGCAGAACTCGGTTCCCGGGCTGGCGAACAGGGTGTTGTCGCGGTGGGCCCGGGCGGTGGGAGTGACGTACCCGGGCTCGATCGAGCACCTTGCGCACCCGTACCGCGCGATCGTGACGGGAAATCCGGTCCGTGCGGCCGTACTGGAGGCGGACAGAGGTCGTGGTCGCGCGATGCTGGGTCTGGACGAAGACGCGACGGTGCTGCTGGTCTTTGGTGGCAGCCGGGGCGCCCGCCACCTGAACGACCGTTTCGCGGAGCTCGCATCACGTCTCGTCGCGGTACCATCGTTGCAGGTGGTACATGTGGCGGGTAGGATTGAGGCCGCCTCGGTGGCTGAACGGGTGGCGGCCGCGGTCGAAGCGCCCGAGCGCTATCAGGTGGTCGACTACATAGACGGCATGGGCGACGCGATCGCCGCCGCCGATCTGGTGGTCGCACGCGCAGGTGCGACCTCGATCGCCGAGATCACGGCGATCGGACGGGCGTCCGTGCTCGTGCCGTATCCGTACGCGACGGATGACCACCAGACGCTGAACGCGCGTGCGGTGGCTGAAGCCGGCGGCGCGCTGGTGTTCGCAGACGCGGATATCGACGCTCCCGCATTCGCTGAAGCGGTGATCGGGTTGCTGCACGACTCCGCGCATCGGAACGACATGGCAGCGGCTGCGGCCGCATTAGGAAGGCGTGACGCCGACAGCCGGGTTGCGCGGTTGGCGATCGATGCCAGGGGAGAGGAGACGCAGTGACGACGAGCGCCTATGCGCACTTCATCGGTATCGGCGGCGCGGGCATGAGCGGGCTTGCCAGGGTGCTGCACGACCGTGGCGTCGTTGTCACGGGCTCCGACCTCAAGGCGTCACGCTACGCCAGCGCGCTGCAGGAGGCGGGGATCACGGTGCATATCGGTCATGCCGCCGAGAACCTCGGCGACCCTGAGGTCGTAGTGATCTCGTCGGCGATCCCCGAGACCAATCCCGAGGTACGGGCGGCGCGGGAACGCGGCATACCCGTATGGCCCCGGGCGAAGATGCTCGCCCACATCGCGGGTGAGGACGCGTGTGTGGCTGTTGCGGGCACTCACGGGAAGACCACCACCAGCTCGATGATGGCCACGGCCCTCGACGGCATGGGGCTTGACCCCACGTTCCTCATCGGCGGTGAGCTGAACGACATGGGAGCCAATGCACGCTGCGGTCGCGGTGGGCACTGTGTGGTGGAGGCCGATGAGAGCGATGGTTCATTCCTCTACCTCAACCCGAAGGTGAGTATCATCACGAACGTGGAGGCCGACCACCTCGACCACTACGGTTCGTTCGAGGCGGTGGTGGACACCTTCGGGCAGTTCATCGAGAAGACACCCGCCGACGGCGCGGTGGTCGTCTGCGCCGATGATGCGGGCCTCGTGCGGCTTGCGCGCGAGCGGTCATCGGCCGCCGTGGTCACGTACGGATTCCATGCGGATGCTGACGTGCGCTGTGAGTCGCCGGTCCGACAGGGCATGGGTCACCGGTTCAACGTGCGCTTGAGGGATGGACGCCTGTTGGAGACCGCGGTCTCGGTGCCCGGCATACACAACGTGGTAAACGCCACGGGCGTTCTCGCGGCTGTCGTGTCCCTCGGGCTCGATGTGCGCGCGGCCGCGTCGGTCCTCGGTGCGTTCAGTGGCGTACGGCGTCGATTCGATCACATCGGTGAAGCCGCGGGTGTGACGGTGGTGGACGACTACGCCCATCACCCCACCGAGGTCAGAGCAACGCTTGCGGCCGCGAAGGACGCGGGCTTCGAGCGTGTGTGGGTCGTGTTCCAGCCGCACCGGTACAGCCGGACGCAGGCGCTCGGGACCGATTTCGGTGAGGCGTTCGGTGACGCGGACAAGGTCGTGCTCATGGACGTCTACAGCGCCGGGGAGGCGCCGATCCCAGGGGTCTCGGGCAAGACGCTGCTGCACGCGATGTTGGAGCATGAGCCCAGGACACAGGCGGCGTACTTCCCGCATCGTGACGAGATCGAGGGCTACCTCGCGGATCGCGTTCGCCCGGGTGACCTGGTGATGACCATGGGCGCCGGTGATGTGACCACGCTCGGGGCGGGCTTCGTGCGTGCGATCGCGGGGCGTGCGGGAGGTTCTGTCTGATGTCTCTAGATACCCTCGAGAACAACTTGAGGTTGAGACTCAAGGGTGATGTGCGCCGTCGGGAGCCTATGGCGCGGCACACGACGTACCGTATCGGTGGTCCGGCGGAGTTGTTCATCACCTGTGACACGATGACGGACCTGATCGAGGCCGCCTCCCTGTGTGACGCCGAAGGTGTCGAGCGGATCACTGTCGGGAAGGGGTCGAATCTCCTGGTCTCGGATGCGGGGTACCCGGGTGCGATCATCACGCTCGGCGACGAGTTCAAGGCGCACCGCGTGCAGGGTGCGGAGATCGAGGCAGGTGCCGCGTGCATCCTTGCCTTCCTCGTCAGGGACGCATACTCGCGGGGACTTGGCGGCATGGAGTTCGCTGTCGGGATACCGGGTACGGTAGGCGGCGCCATCGCGATGAACGCGGGTACCGGTGACGACTGGATCGGTGCTGTCGTGAGCTCGGTGACCGTGTACGTTCCCGGTGTGGGGCTCCAGAGGCTCCGCCCTCACGAGCTCGCGTGGGAGTACCGTTCATCGGGACTGCCGCCGGGAGCGATAGTCGTGGAGACGACCGTCCAGCTCCAAGAGGCTGATCGCGAGTCGATCCGCAAGACGATGGACGCAAGTCTTGAGCGGCGCAAGCGCACACAGCCAATCGGGGCTCCCAGTGCGGGGAGCGTCTTCAGGAACCCGCCCGGAGATTCGGCCGGTAGACTCATCGAGTCGGCGGGACTAAAGGGGACGAGACTCGGCGGTGCGCGCATCTCCGAGGTACACGCGAACTTCATCGTGAACGAGGGCGGCGCCACCGCCGCCGACGTTCTCGGACTTGTACGCAAGGCGCAGTTGACGGTCAGGGACACCCATGGCATCCAGCTCACACCAGAGATCAAGCTCCTCGGCGCGTTCGAATAAGCGCAGGCTCACGCACGTCGGTACCGGCACGTCCAGCCGCACGAACTCGGCCGAGCCGCCGGTAGTCGTGAGGTCAGCGGGAGGCGGCGCGGCGAGGGGTGGCCGTTCATCCGCACGCGGGAGCCGCCCAGACGTGCCGCCCCGGCGTCGTGGCTCAGGGAGAGCGGCCTCCCGTCGAGCGCCGTCCGCACAGCAGGTCGAGCGCGATCGCCTCCGGGCGGTGCGACGGCGTGCACTGCTCCTGAGGGTCGCGATCGTGGGCGTGGTCATCGTCGCCGTGTATGCGGCATGGACCGCGCTCGCTCACTCCTCGCTGTTCACGATCGAGTCGGTCGTGGTGGAGGGTGCACGTGAGCTCTCCGCTGAAGAGGTGATAGCGGTGGCTGACATCGGTGCGGAGGAGACACTCCTCGGTATCGATGAGGGAAGGGTCGTCGCTCGTCTCGAGGACGTCTCGTGGATCGCCCGGGCTGATGTGACCCGCCGGTTCCCGTCAACGGTGGTGCTCAAGATCGAAGAACGTGAGCGCTTCCTCATGATCGACGCGGGCGATACCTTTTGGGCTCTCGATCGGTATGGACGTGTGCTCGGCGACTCGATGCCCGATACCGCGACACCGGTGCCGCTGGTGCGCGATGTGCCGGCATTCAGGCCGGCAGTGGGTGAAGTCTCAGACGCGCCGGAGGTCAGGAACGCCATCGACGTGCTCGCCGGCATCACGCCCGAGCTCCGCACGCTCGTGCGAGCGATGTCATCGCCTGGTCCTGAGGAGACCGCGCTGATGACCACGGACAACGTGGAGATCATGATCGGCCGAGCGGAACAGCTTCGTGAGAAGTCGGTGCTTGCGCTGCAGATCATGGCGGAGCAGGGGAGTGCCGTGGTCTTCATCGATGTGCGCTCGCTCGAACGTCCCGTCTCTCGTGGGCTCACTGACTGAGAGGGCTTCCGCCGCACGGATACCACGGGGCTGGCCTCTAGGCTGACGGGCATTACAAAAAGTCCCACTCAATCGTTGCAAACCCCTTGCGTTTAGTATAAGGTTCGTGTGAAGATTGACCTTTGCCCAGACACAGTAAACGTCAAGTATAGGTTTAGACTTAGGGAAGAACGGGCAGCTCAGGAGGCCAGAAATGCTGGATACGGGGGCGAACTACCTCGCGGTGATCAAGGTCGTCGGAGTCGGCGGCGGCGGAACCAACGCGGTCAACCGGATGGTTGAAGCGGGTGTGAAGGGCGTTGAGTTCATCGCCGTGAACACCGATATGCAGGCGCTGCTGATGTCGGACGCGGACTACACCGTCCACATCGGCGTAGGCCTGACGAAGGGGCTCGGCGCTGGCGCGGATCCCGATGTCGGCCTCAACGCAGCCGAAGAGAACCGCGAGGAGATCAAGGAGGCGCTGCAGGGCGCTGACATGATCTTCATCACCGCGGGCGAAGGTGGCGGTACCGGTACTGGTGCGGCTCCCGTGATCGCCCAGATCGCCAAGGATGAGATCGGAGCACTCACGGTCGCGGTGGTCACGCGACCGTTCGCGTTCGAGGGGCGCAAGCGCGCGATTCAGGCCGAAGAGGGCATCAAGCGCCTGCGGGAGCATGTCGACACCCTGATCATCATCCCGAACGACCGCCTCCTCCAGGTCGCCGAGAAGAAGACGTCGATCTTGGATGCGTTCCGCATCGCGGACGACGTGCTCCGACAGGGCTGTCAGGGCATCACCGACCTGATCACCGTACCCGGGCTGATCAACCTCGACTTCGCCGACGTGCGCACGATCATGAAGGACGCCGGCACCGCGCTCATGGGCATCGGTGTCGCCACCGGTGACAACCGCGCGCATGAGGCCGCCAAGGCCGCCATCGCAAGCCCGCTTCTCGAGTCAAGCATCGAGGGAGCCAACGGTGTGCTGCTCTCCATCTCCGGAGGCAGCGACCTGGGGCTGTTCGAAGTCAACGAGGCGGCCGAGGTCGTCCAGGCGGCCGCGCACGCCGACGCGAACATCATCTTCGGTGCGGTCATCGATGATTCGATGATGGACTCCATCCGCGTCACCGTGATCGCCACCGGCTTCGGTTCCCGGAAGAAGCAGGAGGCGATGGAGTTCGAGAACGCGTTGCACGAGGACGAAGGCCCGCGTATCCCAACGTTCGACCTACCATCGAGCGTTGAGGAGGATGACCTGGACATCCCTGCGTTCCTCAAGAGGAGCCGCTTCTAGACCCGCGTAGTGCCCGGTCTGGCAGCAGGCCGTGACATCCTGGCCGCCGTGTGACGAGTGCGAGGCTCGTTATGCGGCGGCTGTGTGTTGTGTGGACATGAGGAGGACCCGCACGCGAGAAGCGTACGGGTCCTCGTTCGCCTGACGCGACCCATGGATCGGACGACAG